>DATGJA010000169.1:0-22009 GCA_035295445.1 Polyangiaceae bacterium
CGCCAGCACCTCAGCCCTTCCCTGACTGTCAGGGAAGAACCCGGTCTGTACCCACTGTACCCCTTGAGCGAGACCGCGCCTTGCGCGCCCTGTCGTGCGGCCTCCCTACCGTCCAATCCCGAACGAGAACGGATACTGCGCTTGCGAGACGCCATCGCTCGCTGGGAAGTGCCACGTCCGTACCTGGCGCTGCACGCACCCCTCGACCCGCGCGTTGTGAATCGTCGAGCCGGCGACGTTGACGCTCGTCACGCCTCCACCCGAGTCGATCGTCCACGCGATGGTGACGCCGCCCCGCAGGGTTGGGTCCTTCTGGGCCTCGATCTCGTAGCAGGCCTGCAGCGCGCCCTTGTGAGCAAGGACCACGCGTCGGATCTGCTCCGCGCTGAGCCCCCCGTGCGCGGCCACCCCGCCGCCCCCGCCCTGAAGGCCGTGCTCGCCGGGCCCCCCGTTGCCGGTGCCGTTGCCGGTTCCCCCGCCGCCGCCGCTTCCACCGTTGCCGAAACCCCCGCTCCCGCGCCCTCCCGGACCCCCGGATCCGGTTCCGAAACCCCCTCCGATGCCGGGACCCCAACCCGTGTTGAGGGTCCCGGAGCCGAACATCACGCCCGCCCCGGTCCCGCCCCCGCCCGAGCCCGTCCCCCGCAAGCCCGTCCCCGGTCCGCTCCCGAGAACGACGTTGCTCGAGTTCAGCCCGCCCAGCGCATCGGCCACGGTCGCGATCTCCGACAGAGTTTTCTTGATCTCCGTGCCGGTGTCGGCGAGCGCCTCGCTGAGACCCCCGTACTTGGTCGTCGGCGTGATCTCGCCCGGGAGCTCGCTGTGGTCTTCCTTACCGTTCAGACCGGCTTTGCCCTCCTTGCCGAGGATCTTCTGCCCGCCGCCCTGTTTCTTCGTGTCCTTCGCACCTGGATCTTTGACGCCTTTGCCGCCGCTGTCCTGTTTCGGACCGGCCGCCGGCGGCTCCATCTCGGGCAGGACGCGTTTCAGGCCGAAGCGCGCCGCGTACTCCTCGGGGCTCACGAGCTCCGGCGGTAGGCGGTAGTCGTCGGGCGTCCAGTTGACGATGAGCAAGCCGATGATGCCGAGGTGAAGGACGATGCTCGAGAAC
The DNA here is from genome assembly GCA_035295445.1 of Polyangiaceae bacterium. Classification (GTDB taxonomy): domain Bacteria; phylum Myxococcota_A; class Polyangia; order Polyangiales; family Polyangiaceae; genus Palsa-1150. The sequence goes on from DATGJA010000169.1 coordinate 1,112, forward strand.
TGCGAGAGGCCGACGAGCGGATCGTCGAGCCACAGAAGGCGCAGGAGGGACGCCAGGGGCGCGAGCCAAGAACGCTTGCGTTTCACGAGCGGCGGGGCAGGCGCGGTGTACTGGAAGAACACCGAGAAGAGGCCGTACTGAATGAGGCCGTAATCGCCCGGCACGACGGGCACCGGCCCCGTCGCCTGCCCGAGGCCGGCCACGTTCTCCTCGCGTCCTCGCAGGATGAGGACCCCGCTGAGCGCGCCCCGCGCGTCGAGCTCCCAACCGTTGCCCACCGCACGAAGGGGCGCGCCCGAGGCGGAGAGGCCGTCCGGCAGCGCGGCGAGCGCGCCCCGCGCCTCGCCGAGCAAACAGTCCTGCCCGGGCTCGAGCAGCTGAACGCCGATGATGGTCGTGCCCCACGTCGCTGCCACGCGGAGCACGTTGGCGGGCGCTGCGGCGGGCGCCGTCAAAAGGACGGCTCCTTTCGCGTCTCGGACATTTCGCGCATGAAGGTCCGATGGCCGAGGTCCCCGGCCGCGAATTCGGCGCGGACGCGGCGCAAGAAGTACACGAGCTGCGGGCTCTTGAGACGGCCCTCGATGTCGAGCTCACTGAACTTGAACACGTGCGTGCCGCCGTCGAGGGTCTTCGATTCGACCACGCCCGCGTCGAGCTGCCCGTTGGCGGCGGGGAGCGTCGTCGGCTGGGCGGGCGCAAGGGCCGCCGGACCGCTCGGCGTGGGAGCCGCGGCGTCGGGCGCCGTCGTCGGCCGGTGAGCGGGCGCGCGCGGCGCGGGGTGAGGCTTCGCTGCCGCGGGTGGCCTCTGCGCTCGCGCGACCTCGCCCGGCGCGAGCAGCACGAACGCGACGGGAGCCGCCATCGCCACGGCGGCCACGATGCGACGAGAACGCATTCGACCTCGATTGTACCTTTCCTCGTCGGGCGTGTCGTCCGTTGACTCGCTACTTCTTTCGCGACGCGGGCGCAGGCGCGGCGGCGGGGGTCGCGGCGCTCGCCGCGGCGGGAAGCGGGGCCGGCGCCCCCGTGGGAGACGCGGCCGCGCTCGCAGAGACGTACCTGTCCGCCTCCGCGCGCAGAGGGTGGTCGCTCGGCGTCTCGACCAAGAACCGCTTGAAGTAGGGCGCCGCCTCCGACGGCTTCTTCAAGAAATCCGCGTAGAGCACGCCGAGGTTGAAGAGCGCGCTCGTGTCGTGCGGGTCGGCGGCGAGGACCTTGTCGAGCAGCGCGCGGGCCTCGTCGAGCTTCTGCGGGTGCTGCGCGCTCGCCTCTCCACGCAAGGCCGCCGCAAGACCCACTTGCGCCTCCGCGTCGTCCGGCGACACCTTCAGAATCTCGCGATACTGCTCCTCGGCCTTCGCGTACGCGCCTGCCCGGAGCAGCACGACGCCCATGTTGAGGCGAGAGGTCGTGTCGTGCGGGTCCGCCTGTGCGGCCTTGCGGAACTCGGCGAACGCCTCGGCGTCGTCGCCGTTCGCCAGGTCGAGCAGGCCCATCGCCCGGTGGGCCACCGCGCTGTTCGGGCTCGCGTCGAGCGCTTGCTTGGCCAGGAGAGCGGCCGCCTCCTTCTCGCCCTTCGCCAGGTGCGCGAGCGAGAGCTCGGCGAGCGCCGACGAGTCCGCCGGTTTGCGGACGAGCACCTCGCGCGCCTCCGCGATGGCCTTGTCGATCTGGCCGCTCTCGCGCAGCGCCGCCACGTACAGCGTCCGCGCTTCGACCGCGGCGGGACGATCTTTCACGAAGTCCGCGAGGCTGTCGGCCGCGAGGCGTGCCTCTCCGCGGCGTCGGCGCACCTCGGCCAGTGCGACCGCGACGTCCTGCGACTCCGGAGCCAGCTTGGTGGCCTGCGCGAGCTGCTCCTCCGCGCCGGCCAAGTCTCCCGAGCCCGCCTGCACGACGCCGAGATCGAAGCGCGCCTCCCAGAGATTCGCGTCGAGGGCCAATGCCTCCCGGAGCAAGGCCGCCGCCCGCTCGCGCTGCCCGTCTTTGGCCGCCTGAACGCCCTGAACCATCCGGCTGACAGCGACCGGGTTGGCCGGCGGCAAGGTCACGGACTTCGCCTGCGGCGCGGCCGTCGGATGCGAGCACCCCGTAACCAGCGCGGCAGGTCCCGCGACAAGCAGCGCGGCCGACAACGCGAGCGCGCGGGCCCTCACCGCTTGCCCCCGGGCGCCGTGACGCCGGCCGGTGCGGGAGCGGCGGCGGCCACGGGACGGTTCGGCGCCTCGATGAGCCCTGGAAGCGGAAGCGGCCCCTGGGACCGGACCTCGAAGCCCGTCTCCTTGAAGGGCGGGTAGAGCTCGCTGTTCAGGCGGCCCAACGCCTCGCGCATCTTGGCCGTCCACTGGTTGTAGATGCCGAGGCTCGCCGCCTTTTGCCAGCCGTTCTCGTACGCGTCCAGACTCCGCTCCTCCATCGGCACGGCGAACTCTTCGATCTGCGCCTGGTAGTCGGCCTTCTGGTCGTCGGTCTTCACCTCGGGGGGGACCGGGGAGTCGCGCAAGGCCTTCGCGAAGGCTTCGTAGACGTGGCCGATCTGGTAGAGCGCGGCGGTGGTCCACTCGGCGACCCCCAGCGAGACGCAGTCGAGGAACACCTTGGCCGCCTCCTTGAGCAGGTCCGTCTTCTGCTTCAGGCGCGCCTTGAGCTGCTTGACGTCGCCCTGGATCTGGATCTGCTCGAACCGCGCGAGGACCCGCTCCCCTTCCATGTAACGCGCGTGAGCAGCGGCGTACTTGCCCTCGGCGCCGAGGTCTCGCGCGTGGCGTGTTCCGAGCGTGACGGCCTCCTCGAGCGAGGCGGCCGCGCCGCGCTCGTCGCCGCCCTTGATCTGCGCCTGGGCGAGAAGGACAAGACCCTGCGCCCGATGATCCAGGTTCTTGGCGTGCGAGAGGTAGCGCTTGTAGAGCTCCGCGGCGTCCCTGGCGCGCCCGGCGTTTTGCTGGGCGCGGCCCATCTGGAACGCGACCTCGTCCGCCTCGGCGGCGGTCGGGTAGGCCGCGAGGAACTTGGTGCCGTCGGCGAGCGCCCGGTCGTGCTCACCCGTGGCCTCGCGCAACACCACCGCGTTGTACGCAGCGTCCTTCTCGTGCTCGAACTTCGCGTAGTTCGGGTGCTCCCGGTCCCCGAGGGCCGCCATCTGTTCGGCGATGTCCGCCGCTTCCGCGAAGAGGCCCATGGCCTGGAGCGTCGTCGTCGCGATCCACGCGCCCGTCGGCGACTCGGGCCGGCCGCTGTACTGCGCGCCCATCGCGAGCCTCGCCCCCTCTTGGAGGGTCTTGGCGTCGCCCGCCAGCTTCGCCTCCTGCTCCGCGTTGACGCACGCCTGGGCAGCCCGTTGGTCGCGCGGAAACTCCTTGGCTGCGCGCAGGTAGGCCGACGCCGCCGCGGCGTGATCTCCCGCTGCGCCCTTCTGCTCGCCCTGCTTGAATACGGCCACGACGATGAGGGCGTCGAGTTTCTCCTGCGACTTGGCGGATGCGAAGCTCGGCAGTGCCTTGAGCCGTCGAGCCCACGTCTCGATGTTCTCGTAGTTCTTCGCCCGGTTGAACGACTCGAGGATGCTCTCGCCCGCGTCGTGCGCTTGCTCGCTGCTCGGGAATTTCTCGAGCAGCATTCCCCAGATCTTGACGGCCGCATCGTAGCTGCCGCTCTCGAACAAGAAGCGCCCCTGCCGGTAGAACATCGCCGGGAGCTGCGGATCGTTCGGGTAAAACTGAGCGTAGAGGTCGAGAGCCTCGGCGTACTTCTTGTCGGCCTCGCTCTCTTCCTGCTGCTTCTTGTCGCGCTTGGCGTCCATCTCGCGCGAAAGGGCGACGAGCGCGTTGTAGAGGGCGTCGTGCCGCATCGTCGCGAGCGCGCCCGTCCGCTCGGTCGCGGGAATCCCCTTGGCCGCGGCCAGGTAGTGGGTCGCCGCGTCGAGGTTCCGGTCGAGGCGGAAGAAGTCGATCTCCGCCAGGTTGAAATGCACCTCGTAGGACCTCGGGTCCTGAGCGAACTTGGACAGGTAGGCGTCGTAGAGGCCGGCGGCCCCCTCGAACTCGGCGCGGCTCGTCTTGTCCTTCTGCGCCTTGGCGTGCAGTGACGTCGCGTCCTCGCGGAGGGCGCGCTCGATCGCCGCCGCCGTGGCGGCGACGTTGGCGGCGTCCGCCTGCGTGCGCGACCACGGGCCGCCGGCTGTGTACTGCGCGATGGCCCGCTCGAACGTCGACTTGACGTGGGGCCAGTCCTCGATCGTCGCGTACCCCGCTGCGATCTGGAGCACCCAACGGCCGGCGTCCCTGCTCGTCGGCTCGAGCTTGAGCAAGAGCTCGTAGGCCTCGATCCCCCGCTCGTAATGGGCCTGGTCGTAGAACTGCTCCGCCAGCGCCCTCACGATCTTGCCGCTGAAGCGCTCGCCCCCGATCTTGGACAGGAAGTTGTAGAGATCCTGCGCCGTGTTCTTCTCGTCCTCGGTGAACACTTCGACGACGTACTTGAGCGCCTCGCCCTGGAGCTCGTCGAGCTGCCTGCGCTGCGCGGCGTTGACCCCCTTTGACCCCTGATCGGTCGCTTCGAAGACCCCGACGAAGCGCTTCGCCGCCTCGTCGTTGTTGCCGAGGCGCCAGTAGCACCAGGCGCTCTTGAAGAGCGCGAGCCCGTAGAGCGCGGGATCGATCTGACCCTTGTAGCCGAGCACCTTCTCGTACTCGGCGAGGGCACCGGCATAGTCGAAGCGCCCGTTGAAGATCGCCTCGGCCTTCGCCATGTGCGCGTCCGGGACGAACCGGCTCTTCGGGTAGTCGCGCAAGATCCGCTCGAAGCGTTCGCGCGCTTCGTCTTCCTTGCCCTGCTCGAACGCGAGGAACCCGTCGACGTAGAGCGCCAGGTCGTACTGCTCGAACCAGGGGTAGTCGCGCAGGACCCGCCCGAAGAGCTCGCGGGCGGACCGGTCGTCGAGCTCAGGCGCAGGTCCCCGCTGGTCGACCGGCTTCTTCTCCCATGCCTCGAAGCGCTCGACGAACCTCTCGCGCTCGTTCTCCCACTGAAGCTCTCCGAGGCGGACGAGGGCCTCGGGCATCTCGCGCGCCTCCCGCGGCGTCTCGACGACGAACTTGTTCAGGAGGTCCATCGCCTCGAGACGCAGCTTCTTCGTCTGAACGAGGTCCGCGTCGACGCGGGCGTCGAGGCGCGCTTGAAGCTGCTTTCGCAAGGCTTCCGGGATCTTGGGCCCACGGATGCCGGGTTGGCCGGACGAGCCTCCCTCCTTGACGACGCCGCGGCCCGGCGGGCGGATCGGGGTGGCGCCCGATACGTCGCGCTCGGCGGCGGGCCGTATCGACTCGGCAGACTCGGGTTTCTTTGCGTCAAGCGCGTTCGCTGGAATCACGCAAAGCGTCACGGCCGATAGGGTCGCAACGACGCTCGCTGCTCGGCGAACCCGTCCAGCGCCCGCCGTGGTCAACGCGGTGCGGGTGTAGGCAAACAAGGCTGTCATTTTAGCCTTTTGGAAAGACAAATGGCTTTGCTTCGCCGTTGCTACTCGCCTCAAGCATCGGCATAATCTCATGACCAGGATGTAACCGTGGGCAGAAACGTGCGCACCGCACGACGCCCAACGGTACTTGAGCCACGAAAAGGTAGAGGAGGATACGCACGATGCGCACGCGCAACGTGGGCCGTTTGATTTGCACGCTTGCCGTAGCGAGTATGACCGCTCTCACCGTCGTCTCCTGCGGGAGTTCGAACTTCGTGAGCACATACACGTCGCACGACGGCGGCGGGGACGTGAGCGTCGGCGGCGGCTACGACGGCACGTTCGCGTCGGACTCGCCCACCGGCCACGTGTGCATACCGAAGACGTGCGCGGACCTCGGTTACACGTGCGGCATGAACGGCGACGGCTGCGGCGGTCAGATCAACTGCAACACCGGCGAAGGTGGCGCACCGTGCCCGTATCCGCAGATCTGCGGCGGCGGAGGCAAGTACAGCCAGTGCGGCGGCGACATCACGAAGCTCGGCGACGGCGGTATCTGCACCCCGAAGACCTGCCAGGACTGGGGCTACACGTGCGGCGCGGCCGGCGACGGCTGCGGCAACCCGCTCGATTGCAACGTGGCTACGGACTCGGGCTCACCGTGCCCGGCCGGCGAGTTCTGCGGCGGCGGTGGCTTCAACAAGTGCGGCAACCCCACCTCGAGCGACGGCGGGCCGCCTCCGACGTGCATGCCCAAGACGTGTCAGTCGCTCGGCTACGAGTGCGGCCCCGCGGGCGACGGATGCAACAACGCCCTCAACTGCGGCACGTGCCCCACGGGTCAGGTCTGCGGCCTGGGTGGACCCTTCAAGTGCGGGTCGCCCACGCCGACCAGCCCGGACGGCGGTCCGATCATCTGCACGCCGACGACGTGCCAGGCCCTCGGGTACACGTGCGGCGCCGCCGGTGACGGGTGCGGCGGGCTGCTCAACTGCGGCACGTGCACCGCCCCGGCGTTCTGCGGCGGCGGCGGGTTCGACGTGTGCGGGACGATGCCCAGCGTCCCGCTCGACTCGGGGCCGAGCTGCACGCCGACGACGTGCGCCGCGCAGGGCTTTAACTGCGGCTTCGCGAGCGACCAGTGCAACGGCCTGCTCAACTGCGGGACGTGCAGCGGCGGCAACATCTGCGGCGGCGGCGGCCAGCCGAACGTATGCGGCAGCACCATCCCCTGCACGGGCCTTTGCCAGCAGCAGGTCCCCTGCGACGGCGGCGGCCAGACGACGATCACGGGACGCGTGGTCGCCGGGACGCTGCCTGTGTACGGCCCGCCCGACCCGGTCCCCAACGTGCTCGTCTACGTCCCCAACGCGCCGCTCCAGGCGTTCACCGGCTTGTCGTGCAGCCAGTGCGGGGCGGACGTCTCCGGCAGCCCGCTCGTCACGACCAACACGGCCTTCGACGGAACCTTCACGCTGACGAACGTCCCGACGGGCTCGCAGATCCCGCTCGTCATCCAGCTCGGGCGGTGGCGGCGCGTGGTGAACGTCAACATACCGTCCTGCGCAACGACGGCGGTGGGCGACATCCACATGCCGCGCACCCAGAACGACTCGGACGTCGCGGGGACGGGGAACATCCCGTTCACGGGCCTCTCGACCGGCAACGTCGACGCCATGGAGTGCGTGCTGTTGAAGATGGGCATCGACTCGTCGGAATTCACGCAGCCGGGCGCCGGCGGCCGAATCGAGATGTACAAGGGCAACGGCGCCAACGCCGGCATGGGAACGCCGCGCGAGCCGGCCCTGATGGACACCGGCGGGAGCTTCCTCAACTACGATCAGATCATCCTCCCGTGCTGGGGCGTCAACCCGGTCCCGCAGAACAGCTCGAACCGCAAGTCCGCGACCGAGCTCGCGAACCTCGTCACCTACGCGAACAGCGGCGGACACTTCTTCGCGACCCACTTCAGCTACGCGTGGCTCTACAACAACAACCCGTTCAACACGACGGCGCAGTGGGACGTCAACGCCAACACGAACACGAACAACAACCTCTTCACCGGCAACGTGAGCCTCAACGTGCCGCCGGCGCATCCGGGGGTGTTCGAGAAGTGGCTCAACCTCGTCGGCGCCCTGTCGAACACGAACCCGCCGCAGGTGAGCCTCTTCGCGGCGCGGCATGACGCGGACCAGGTGAAGGGCGGATCCGCGGACTGGATCGACGGAACGGACCCGAATCCGAACGCGAACCCGCGCGAGATGCTGCTTCACTACACGTTCGACACGCCCGTGGGCGGCTCGAACCAGTGCGGGCACGCGATCTTCAGCGACTTCCACGTCACCAACCAGAACGCGACGAACGGCTTCAACTTCACCGATCAAGGTGATCGGGACACCGAGTGCGGCACGAGCCCGATGACGGCCCAGGAGAGGATCCTGGAGTTTATGATCTGGGACCTCGCCTCGTGCGTTCCCGCGCCGCCGACGCCGACGTGCACGCCCCAGACGTGCTCGTCGCAGAACCTGCACTGCGGGCCCGCGGGCGACGGGTGCGGCAACCAGATCAACTGCGGCATGTGCCCGCCCGGCAACTCGTGCATCAAGGGGATGTGCACGCCGCCGGACGGCGGCCTCTGCGCGCCGCAGAGCTGCTCGCAGCAGAAGCTCGGGTGCGGGCCGGCGGGCGACGGATGCGGCAACGCCATCAACTGCGGAACCTGTCAGGCCCCCCAGACTTGCGGCGGGTGCGGCGTGCCCGGCCAGTGCTGCGCACCGGATGCCGGGACGTGCGTCCCGCTCACCTGCGCTCAGCAGAACATCACCTGCGGACCGGCGGGCGACGGATGCGGCAACGCGCTCGACTGCGGCCCGTGCACGCAGCCGGACGCGGGGGTCGGGTGCACTCCGGAGTCGTGCGGTCAGCAGGGCATCGGCTGCGGACCGGCCGGTGACGGGTGCGGCAACCAGATCGACTGCGGCCCGTGTCCGACGGGGCAGACGTGCGGAGGCGGCGGGATCTTCGGGCAGTGCGTCCCGATGGGCGGCCCCTGTACGCCGCAGACGTGCGCGCAGCTGAACATCTTCTGCGGGCCGGCGGGCGACGGGTGCGGCGGTCTCCTCAACTGCGGGACGTGCGCGACGGGCAGCTGCGGCGCCGTCACGCCGGGCGTCTGCGGCGGCGGCACCTTCTAGCCGTGTCGCTGTCATCCTGAGGGAGCAAACGCGGACGAAGACCCAACGGGCGCGCCCGAGCGCGTGGGCGCTCGGGATGACGGCGCGCGGCGCTATTTCACCTCGGCGCCGACGTACTCGTCGGGCCAGTCGTCGCCCTCGAAGGGCCAATACTCCTCGTTGTCCTCGAGGTAGCGCGCCGCCTCGAGCGAGTCGACCGCGTCCTGCGGCAGGTAACCGAGGCGAATGGCCTCGACCTCCACCTCGAGGGCGCGCTTGCGCCCGAGCACGCTCTCGATCCGTCCGAGGCGCGCGCGCCGCAGGAGCCGCGAGAGGCGGAGGTCGAGTCTATGGAGGGCGTCCTTCGCGAGCGCCGACTCCGCGTCCGCGAGCTCCTTTCGAGCCTGCGCGAGCCGCGCCACGAGCTCGCCGACCATGCTCGAATCGCTGCCGAGCAGATCCGGCAAGTCGGCGTCGGCGCTCGGCACCGCGCCGCTCGATCCCGGCGCCGCCCTGCCGGACCCCTGCGCGACCCGCGCCTGCAAATCGGAGAGCTCTCCGCGGAGCGCCGCGATGCGGTCCCCCGGCGCGTGTGCGGCCTCGAGGTCCGCGATCTGGTGCTCCACCCCGGCCAGGGCTTCGCGGACGGAGCGCGCACGCTGCGCGTCGTCGTCGCCGGCGCCCAGCTCCGCCGCAGGCTTCACACCGCCGTTGGTCGCGAGCGTGCGCTGCATGTCTCCCAGCGTCGCCTTGGCGTACACGAGGCCCGACGCCTCCCGCTCCAGCAGGGCTCGTCGGCGCAGCACGCGGTCGTACGCCGGGTCGATCCGCACGAGCGCCGCGATGGTCCGCACGACCTCGGGCGAGGTTCCCCCGATTTCGGCGCCGCCGGCGTCCGTCCCGGAGTGCACGGCGGCGAGCAGGCGCTGCATCGACGAGTCGCTCTCGCCGATCTTGCGTGCGGCGTCCCGCACGGGCTCGTAGCGCCCCAGGAACGCGGTGAGCTTCTTGTCGGCATCCGCGAACCGGCACCGCGCCAGGTCGACCCACGCGTCGAGCACCCACGCCTCGTCCTCGTAGCGGTGGTGCACCCCGAGTCCAAAGAGCTCGTCGAGCAGCTCGCGCGCACCGTCGTAGTCCTTCTTCTCGTAGCGCGTCGTCGCCGCCTCGTAGAGGGCCTCCGCGAGTCGGTCGGAGTCCTGGGGCACGAGGTAGTAGTAGTAGCGAGCGTCGTCGTTGCGGCCCTGCTCGTGCGCGATGCGCCCGAGCCCGAGGCGGGCGAGGTCGCGCACAGCGAAGAACTTCTCGTCGGCGAAGACCGGGGTCGTCGTCGCGCTGCGCTTCGGGTCGGCCACCCTGCAGAGCAGGTTCTCGCCGTCCCGGTAGTTGCCCTTCTCGACGAGAATGAGCGCCGACAGATACGTCGCCTGCGCCCAGAAGCGGCTCCGCTGCGTCACGGTCGCGTAGGCGGCGAGCGCCGCGTCCGGCTGCCCCGCGGCCTCTTGCGCCCGGCCGTTCATGTACGCGATCTCCCCGCGGACCTCTTCGGGGGCGGACGGGGGTACGCTCCGCAGGTCGGTCGTGACGGCTGCGTACTCCTCGCTGAGGAGCGCCACGTCCACCAACCTGCGGACGGCGCGGCGCGCCCAGGTCCCGCCCCCCTCCCACGCGCCCTTCGATTCGACGAGCCCTCGAAGGTACTGCCGCGCCGGTTCGACGATGCCGGCGGTCACGAGCGCATCCCCCAGGCGAAACACGGCGGCGCGGCCCTCTTCGGTGGCGGCGAAGAGCTCGAACTGAGGGTGCTCGACCACGTCCACGAGGCGCGCGATGGCCTCGTCCGCGCGACCTGCCGACGTCAGTTGTTCGGCCTCGGCGACGCGGGCGGCGACGTCCTCGCGGCGCAGCTCAACCTGACCCAGGCGGCGGGCCGCGAGCGCCGTATGGTAGGCGCGCAGGCCGGACGCGAAGAGCGCGGCCGGCGGGGAGGCCGCGCCGGGGACAGGCGCGGTCGAGGGCGGGGGGGCGAGGGCGGGCGTCGCGGCGCGCGCGGGCGGGGGAGCCTTCGGCGGCGGTTGCGCCCGAGCGGTGCCCGCGAGCGCAGGAAGAATCGCGAGGAGAAGGAGACGCCTCAACTCTCGCCCCCGACGACCACCACGGCCTTGCCCTGCACCCTCCGGTGTTCGATGTCGCTGAGGGCGTCGAGCGCGCGGTCGAGCGGGTAGCGGGCGTGCACCTGCGGCTTGAGCGACCCGTCCTTCACCCAGCCGAGGATCTCCTGCAGCTGGCCACGACCGTGCGCCGGATCGCGCATCATCGCCATGCCCCAAAAGACCCCGACGAGCGAGCACCCCTTGAGCAAGACGAGGTTCGTCGGAACACGCGGGATGTCTCCTCCGGCGAACCCGATCACCAAGAACCGGCCGTTCCACGCCGTGGCCCTCAGCGCCGCCTCCGTGTACGCGCCGCCCACCGGATCGTAGATGACGTCCGCACCTGCGCCGCCGGTGAGCGCCTTGACGCGCTCTTTCAGGTCTTCGCGAGAGTAATCGATGAGCGCGTCCGCGCCGTGACGCTTGCAAGTCTCCAGCTTGTCGGGGTTGGACGCGGCGGCGATGACCTTCGCGCCCATTCTCTTGCCTATTTGCACCGCGGCGAGTCCGACGCCGCCGGCCGCGCCGAGGACCAGGAGCGTCTCGCCCGACTTGAGATGACCGCGATCCCTCAGAGCGTGGAGGGTCGTCCCGTACGCCATGGCCAGACACGACGCCGTGACGAAGTCGACCCCGTCGGGCATCCGGATGACGCGCGAGGTGTCGGTCACGAACTTCTCCGCGATCCCGCCGTAAGTGCCCATCGCCTGGACCCGATCCCCGACGCGGATCCCCTCGACGCCCGACCCCAGCGCTTCGACCACGCCGGCGACCTCGCCGCCCGGGGAGAACGGAGGCGGCGGCTTGAACTGATACTTGCCTTGAACGACCAGGACGTCGGGAAAATTGATCCCTGCGGCGCGGACGCCGACGAGGACTTGTCCCGCGGCGGGCGTCGGGTCGGGTACGTCCTCGAGCTTGAGGGACTCCACCGGACCGTACGCGTGACATACGAGCGCTTTCATTTCGATCTCACCTTGCTCTCACCTCGATAGCGGCTGCGCCTTGGCCGTCATGCGGACGCGCAGCTCGTACCTGCCGCTCTTGTCGCTCGGGAAGTCGGCGCCCATGTTCGAGTCGTCCCAGAGCTTCAGCTCCACCGCGAGACGCTGATCGGCGGGGACGTCGATGACGAAACGCGAGCGCTGGACCGAGCGGAAGACGTCGTTCCGGTCGTCCCTTCGCTCGACCTCGACGCCGAGCGCGTGATGACCCGGGGCGACGGCGTGATCGTAGACCGTGGTGGCGTCCTCGGCCCGGAACGTCGGCGGCGACGTCCAGACGACCCCGTCGTCGAGCGAGACGGCGAGGGAAGCGATCCGCCCGTGGTCGCCGCTCGTTTCGACGGCGATCCCGACTCGCGAATGAAAGAGCGTGTCACTCACCGCGGCCACCCGAGCGCGCAGCGCGGCGATGTCGGCGAGAAGCCGATCGTAGTCGATCGACACGGGTGCGGAGCCAGCGTCGGAGAACTCGTTCGCGGCCGGATTCAGGGGCGACAGCGCGCCGCCGTCGGCGGACTCGACCGACGGAGGCGCGGGCACGGCCCCCCCGTCGGCCGTGGGGGCGGGGCCCGTCGCCGAGCCGGCGGGCGCGGGTCGCGAGGGGGCCGGCGCTCGGTCATCGTACGGGCTGTCGGCGGACGAGGAGGCCCCCCCCTTGGGCGCCGGCGAGGGCGCATGGGGCGGCCGGGGCGGGTGCGACTGGGCGAACGCGAGCGTGACGACCCCCGTGAGGGCCATCGCCCATAGGGCCCCCGCCGCCACGCTGAGCGCTCGCATAGTCCGATGGTGCCTCGTGCGAGCCGCCGCGCCAAGAGCGAACCGCGGCGGCCCTCCTCGACACGCCCTAGCCGCCGAACGGGAAGAAGACGCTCGCCCCCAGCGTGATGAGGACGTCGTTCACGAGGTGCTCGTATCCGACGAGGACCTCCCGAAGGACGTGATCGCGCGCGTCGAAGCGCAGCGCGAACCAGTGGCCGAAGAAGAACTTCGTGCCGATCCCCGCGCTGGCCGTCACCCCACGCGAGCTCGAATCGTCGGTCACGCCGGCGCCGAACGCCAGGTTGAAGTCGAAGCGGGAGATGCCGCCCCCCATCCACCGCAGCTTGCCGTAAGCGAACGACCAGACCAGGTGCCCGAAGTACAGCGTGCCCGGCTTGTCGGTGCGGTCGAGCACTTGGATTTGCGGATAACGCCGCTCGTACGAGTCGGTCACGGCGCTATGGAATCGGGTGAAGTCGACGCTCGCCTCGAGACCCAGGTCTTCGCTGAAATGGAAGGTGTACGCGCCGCCCGCGAGCCAGTTGGAAGAGTAGAGATCGGCCGAGTAGAGGCCACCCATGGCGGAGAGCTCGTGCCGGAACGCCTTGGTGAAGAGGCGCTCTTCGACTCCCCGATAGTGCCGACCCCCGACGAGCTCCTGCTTCAGCTCGTCGTCGACGCACTGCGCGCGCGCATCGCGCGCGCCGAGCCCACTGACCCCTATGACCGACAGCGCGACGACAGCAACGTGTCGAGAGCGCGCCCGCATCCTTATGGTGACGTAACAGCGCTCGCTCGAAACTGTCAATGAGCTGGCGTGCTAGCGTCCTACGCGTGCTCGCTTGCGCGCTCGCCATCGGAGGCCTCGACCCCGGGGGGGGGGCGGGCATCGCCGCCGACCTTCGGGCCTTCGCGGTCGCCGGCGCGTTCGGGTGCGCGGCGGTGTCCCTCGTCACGATCCAGTCCACGGCTGGCCTCGTCGCGGCGCGGCCCTTCTCGGCGCGCGAGGTCGCGGCCCAGGCTCTCGAGGTGATGCGACATCAGCGGGTACGTGCGGTGAAGGTGGGCGCCCTCGGAAGCGTCGAGAACGTTCGCGCCGTCGCCAGGCTTCTCGCCGGCCAGCGAGACCTCTCGGTGGTCGTGGACACGCCGATCTTGCCGACGCGTGGTCGGGCGCGCTTGCTCGCGAAGCCGGCGCTCTCGGTCTTGCGAGACGAGCTCCTGCCCCTCGCGACGCTCGCGACCGTCAACGTGGCCGAGGCGCAGGCGCTGCTCGGCGAGCGGATAGCCACCGTGGGGGAGGCCCACGACGCCGCGCGTGCCCTCGCCGGGACGGGCGCACGCGCGGTGCTCGTGAAGGGGGGACACCTCAAAGGCCCGTACGCGATCGACGTCCTCGCGGTCGACGGGGAGGTCGTCGAGCTTCGGGCGCGCCGCCTCCACGTCGGGCCCGTTCATGGCGCCGGATGCATCCTTGCATCGCTCATCGCGGGCCGCCTCGCGAACGCCGCAACGCCGCCCGATCGGGACGCGCTCGTCGGCGCGATCCGCTGGGCCAAGAGAGTCCATCACGGCGCGATGGCGCGCGCCGCGAGCGTGGGCCAGGGGCTCCGGGTGCTCGTGTTCTGATGCGAGCTCGGTAGTCCGCGGATCGCGTAGAGCCCTAGCGCATGGCCGCCCGGGCGCGCAGGGTCACGTCGCGCACGGTCGTCAGCGACCGCACCCCGTCGAGCGCGACCCCGGGTGCGGCCAGCGTCTCGTCGACGATCTCGCCGACGTCCTCGTCCGGCACGCCCTGAAGCCGCGACTCGAGCCGCGCGAGCGCGTCGCGCGACACGAGCAGATCGCCGCCGATCCGAAGGGCGCCCCGGGCGTCGGGGCCTGCGCCGATCGTTCCGATCGCCTCGTCGGCGGTCGCGAGCCACGGGGGGTCCGCCCTCAGGTCCTCCTCGGCGAGGGGTGCGGGCCCAGCCGGGGTGGGCATGGGCCGCGCTTCCCCTTTGGCTCCGTACGCCTCGAGGACGGCCGCGGCGACCCGCATCGGGTCCACCGGGCGACCCGCGATCTCTTCGAGCGTCCCCGGCGCCTTCCCCAGGAGGGACGCCCGCTCTGCCGTCGCGAAGGGCGCGCGCACGGCCACGAAGGCCTCGAAGAGCGTGCGCCCGCTCGTCGCGTCGTGCGCGAAGCCCACCCACGCCGCGGGCCGGTGGGCGACGCTCACCCAATCCCGGCCGAAGAAGTGCGCTAGGGTACCGGACTTCGTCAGCGCGCGGAGGAGCGGGCGCACCGATCGGTTCACGATCTTGCGGGCGTCGCTCGGCTCGAGGGCGGCCGGATGGGCGAGGGCGAGGGCCACGTAGACCGTGCCGGCGCCGACGAGCACCTCGGGGCCACCCGAGGCCCGTCGGAGGAGCGGCATCGACGAGGGCATCCCCGCTCCGCGCTGGAACGCGCCGAGCACGAGGGCTTCGTCCCGAGCCACCGCGACCCACACCTCCGCCGGATGAGCCAGGGGTCGATCGAGTGCGGCGCGCGAGTGCGAGGCGATTTCTCTCGCGCTCCGGTCCCCCGCCGCTGCGACGCCGATGGGGACTGGCATGTCCTCGATGCATAGCCGGTTCTCGCAACTTTGGCCGCGACGGCGGCCCGTACTAACCTAGGATGCGCGGCCGCATGACCGTTCATCGCGAACAGGGATCGTTCGTTGTTCGCATCGAGCTTTCGGCCGAGTTCGCCGAGGACTACGGAGGGGACGAGGACGGGTTCGCCTGGCTCTCGCGTTGGCGCGCGCGCGTACAGCCCCGCATCGCTCGGGCCGTCTTCGCCGAGCTCCGCGCCGAGCCTGGCTTTTTGGCCGTCGCCGCGCCTCGCGGCAAGAGCCCGGACGAAGAGATCGAGATCGCCGTTCGCTTTCAATCGGCCGCGAGTCGAGGAGACTGACGTGGCGATGCTCCGGAGGCTCCCGTTGGCCGGCGCCGTCGTCGGCTGCGCGACGACCCTGACCCCCTGCGCGTGGGCCGCCGCCCCTTGGGTCGATCGGCACTTGACGCTCCCCCGGCACGATTGGGCGTTCGACTTCGGCTTGGGCGTGGGCCACACGGTGGACGACCGCACGCAGGTGGGGGTCAACTACGAGATGGCCGTCGGGATTACCAGCCGCGTCGAACTTGGCGTTCGCTCCGGCGTGCGCTTCGGCGACGGGAATGACCGCGCCGCGAATGCGGACGACTACGGCCGCTTGTTCGACCGGCAGACTCTGCCCCTCCAAGCGGCTGGCGCCGAGCCGCTCGCCAACCCCGAGGTGCTCGTGCGCGGCGCCCTCGTCCGCGAGCGGGTGGTCGAGCTCGCCCTCGAGGGGCGCGTCGTGTTGCCCTTCGCGAACGAGTCGAGCGCCGGTCTGCTCTTCGGTGTGCCGCTCTCGTTTCACCTCGGCGACGTGGTGCGCCTCGACACCGGCGCGTACGTGCCGATCGTGTTCGTGCGCCATGACACGACGGTGGCCCTCCGCGTGCCCGTCGACGTGTGGATCCAAGCGAGCTCACGTTTCTGGCTCGGACCGATGACGGGCGTCGCGCTGGACCGGCTCGGCGAGAACGGCAGCTCCACGGACATTTCGCTCGGCTTCGGTCTCGGCTACGAGATCACCCACGCGGTCGACTTCAAGGCGATGTTCCTCTTTCCGACCCTCAACAACGACAGCGGGCGTGACTTCGGCTTCGGCGCGGGGATCGAGGTGCGCATAGAGTGATACGATCGCTCGCGATGAGACACGTGGTCGCGATGACCGCCGGGGCGATCACCGCCGCGTGGTCTGGCCCTGCCGCCGCCGACAAGCCGTTCGTGGACCGCCCGCTGACCCTGCCCATCCTGCACATGAGCGCCGACGCGGGGATCGGCTTCGGGCAGTTCCAGTCGACGTCGACCGACGCCGCGGGCATCGTGCATCCGACCGGCATGCACGTCGGGTGGGGCTCCAACGTGGACGGCGCCGTCGGCCTCCCGTTCTTGGGGGAGGTCGGAGTCCGCTTCGGGTTTCGCTTCGGGCAGGACGGCGTCGCCGCGGGCTGGGGAGCGGGGGCGGATCACTTCGCGCGGCTCTTCGATCCCATCATCGAAAGTCCCGGCCGAGACCCGTTCGCGAACCCGGAGATCCGCCTCCGGGGCAGCTTGCTCGACCTCGAGGTGGTTCAACTGGGGCTCGAGACGCGCGCCGTCCTACCGATCGCCGACGGCTCCGACTTCGTTCTCACCCCGGGGGTGCCGGTCCGCATCCACCTTCCCACCCTCGCCCGCATCGACACCGGCGTTTGGTTGCCGATCGCCTTCACGTCCAAGACGGGCTTCACCGTCGACATCCCCGCGCAGCTCTTCTTCCAGGTGGGGAGCGCGTTCTTCGGCCCGCTCACCGGCTTCAGGTACAATGACCCGGGCGTCGGCGACAACAACGTCGAGGTGCCGGCGGGCCTGGGCGGCGGCTACACGCTCGGTGGGATCCTGGACCTGAAGGTGCAAGTACGCACCGAGCGCATCAACGACAGCAACTGGACGCAGTACATCGGCGGGGGCGTGGGGGCTGGCCTGCGCCTTCCGTAAGCGTAGCCGTTTACGCGAATCGTCCACACGGCTACAACGGAAGCTCTATTCTGGAAGGCGCCGAGGACTCGAAATGGTCAACCCGCAGATGGTGATGTACGAGGAGGAGTTCAACCAGATCCAAGCGGTCGTCGACCGCCTGGTTCGGGACGCGAACGCCAAGGTCGTCTTCATCGTCGACAAGAACGGCCAGCTCATCGCGGCGGCCGGCGACATCGACAACGTCGACACGACGAGCCTCGCGTCCCTCACGGCCGGCAACATCGCGGCGACGGGCGGGATGGCGAAGCTTCTCAAGGAGCAAGAGTTCGCGACCCAGTTTCATGAAGGCGAAAAGGCCAACATTCACATCCAGCTCGTAGGAAACCGCGTCATCCTGGTCGTCATTTTCGACTCCAAGTCGTCCTTGGGTCTGGTCCGGCTCCGCGTGAAGAAGGCCAGCGAGGAGCTAAACCACGTGTTCGAGTCGCTCCTGAAGAAGGTGCAGGAGCCGGGCTCGGACTCGCCTTTCGCCGAAATCACCGACGAAGACATCGACAACCTCTTCAACGACTGATGCGCGCGAGACCTTTTCCGGCGCCGCTCGCACGAAGGGGCTGCTCATGAGCTTCATCAACTACATGGCTCGCGAGATCAACTGCAAGCTCGTGTACTACGGGCCTGGCCTCTGCGGGAAGACGACGAACCTTCAGTACATTTACGAGCGCACGAATCCCGAGCACAAAGGGAAGATGATCTCGCTGGCGACGGAGACGGAGCGAACGCTCTTCTTCGATTTCTTGCCGCTCTCGCTCGGAGAGATCCGCGGCTTCAAGACGCGATTCCACCTCTACACGGTGCCGGGTCAGGTCTTCTACGACGCCTCGCGCAAGCTGATCCTCAAGGGGGTCGACGGCGTCATCTTCGTCGCGGACTCGCAGATAGAGCGCATGGAGGCCAACGAGGAGTCGGTCGAGAATCTCCGAACGAACCTCGCCGAGCAAGGTTACTCGCTCGAGAAGCTGCCCTTCGTCATCCAGTACAACAAGCGGGACTTGCCAAACGTCGCGGCGACCGAAGAGCTCAGGCAAATGCTCAACCGCGCAGCCGTACCGGACTTCGAGGCGGTCGCGCGGACGGGGGTGGGCGTGTTCGACACCCTCAAGGCCGTCGCGAAGCTCGTGCTCACGGAACTGAAGAAGGGCAGCGGGTAGGGTGTGTCCAGAGGTGCCCCGGACTTTCAGCCCGGGAGCACAGCCTGCGCGGGCCGCGCGGAGGCGCTCGGCGCATGCGGCAACCGATCGAACACCTTCGCGTCGTGCGACGGGACGATCTGCGGGCGGCGGGGGTCGGCCTCGCAGGCGCGAAGAAAACCGTAGGTGCGACGCAGCTCGCCGAGGTTCCATGCCCCGACGCGCGCGAGCAGACTCGGACCTTTGCGCGCCAGGCCGTACTCCCATTGCTCGTACACCGCGTCGCCCACGTGGACGTAGGTCCGCGAGGGGGTTCGAAGGGCGACGGCGACACTGCCCACCGTGTGCCCCCGCGCGTCGAGCAACACGACCTCCCCGTCCCCGGCGAGGTCCGCGCTCGCGGGGAAGCCGTACGTCGGACCGGCGTCGAGCACGACCGACCGGATCCGACCCGCACGGGCCAGGTCCTTGGCCCGATAGCCGTAGCGCTTGGGTTCGCGGCGATAGAGGTCCAACTCGCGCTCCGAAATGAAGACCTCGGCGTTAGGAAAGTCCTCGACCCCGCCGACGTGGTCGAGGTGAAGGTGCGTCGCGACGATGATCTTCACACGCGCCGGGTCGAGCCCGAGCGCCTCGAGCTGGGACCGGATTGAGTCTTCCTCACGCACGCGAAGGCCGAGCGACCGCGTGCGCAGCCATCCGATCGTCCGTGCCGGGTCCCGGCACGTCGCGCGGCCCCAGCCGACGTCGACGAGAACCAGGTCGCCTCCGTCGCGCGTCGCGACAGCGATGGTGTTGGTCACGGACGGAGCGCCCCCCGCCCCCATTCGCCCGCAGGTCAGGAAGAAGACGTCGCGCACCGCCCACCCCGTCGTTCCCGGCGCGTCGATCGCGCTCCGCTCACTTCTTGGTCGTCTGGTACACGCGGCCGCGGCGACCGTTGTCCTTCGCCTTGAGCTTGGCCCGGTAGCGCTTGCTCTTGTCGCGATTGACCTTGCGCGGCTTCTTCGAAAGGACGATGTACATTGCGAAAATTCCTCGCGGGAGCGATGCGTCTACCATGAATGTCCGCCTCGTGCACGAGTTCCGCTTCGAGGCCGCGCACCGCCTCCCGCGCGTCCCCGAGGGCCACAAATGCGCGCGCTTGCACGGGCACAGCTTTCGCGTCGAGCTCGCCGTCGCGGGCCCTGTCGACGAGTCGACGGGGTGGCTTTTCGACTTCCAGCGCCTTTACGACGCGTGGAAGCCGCTCTACGCCGAGCTCGATCATCGCTATCTGAACGAAGTGCCGGGCCTCGAGAACCCCACGAGCGAAGTGCTCGCGGGCTGGATTTGGTCGCGCATCAAGCCAATCCTTGCACCGCTCGTCCGGGTCACCGTCTTCGAGACGTGCGAGTCGCGCTGCGAGTACGAGGGCACGTGAGCAAGACGCTGGCGTGCCGATGCGAGGACGTGACGCTGCGCGACCTCGAGGAGGCCATCGCCCGCGGCTACACGGACATCGAGTCGCTCAAGCGGTACACCGGCTTCGGGACGGGGTGGTGCCAGGGAAAGGGCTGCGTCGCGCTCTGCGCGCGGCTGCTCGTCGAGCGTGGCGGCACCGCGAAGCTCCCGATCACCCCGCGCCCGCCGCTTCACCCGATTGCCCTGGGGGTCCTCGCGGGTCTCGCGGCGATCGCCGAGGCCGACGAACGCGCTGGACGGCCGCCGCGGTAAAGGCAGACTCGGCCGACGACGGGTATGAAACCCGGGACACCCCCTAGGCGCATGACGCTCTTGTCGTGCGTGGCGGCCCTCTACTTCATGGTGTCGGGCGGTCCGTACGGCCTGGAGGAGCTCCCCAAGAGGGTCGGCTTCGCGGTCGGCATCCTCGTCCTGCTCGTGACCCCTCTTGTGTGGTCCGTTCCCACGGCGCTGATGGTCGGAGAGCTCGCCGCAGCCTTGCCCGACGAAGGTGGGTACTACGCGTGGGTGCGTCGCGCCCTGGGCCCGTTCTGGGGCTTTCAGGAGGCCTGGCTCTCTTTCGCCGCGAGCATCTTCGACATGGGCATCTATCCCACGCTCTTCGGCCTCTACCTGGGCCGTCTCTGGCCGTCGGCGGGCGCGTCGCCCCTCACGCTGGCGTGGGTCGTGGTGGTGGCGGGGGCCGCGTTCAACGTCGCCGGGGCGCGCACGGTGGGACAGGGGTCGATCGCCATGACGCTATGGCTCGTTTCGCCCTTCGCGGTCCTGGCGGCGATCGCGATCGGCGCTCCCGCCCGCGCGTCGCCGTCACCATCGCCGCTGTCGAGGGATCTGGCAGGGGGAGTCCTCGTCGCGATGTGGAACTACATGGGGTGGGACAACATCTCGACCATCGCGGCCGAGGTCGACCGCCCGCAACGAACGTACCCGCTGGCGGTCTTTTCGGCCGTCGCGCTCATCGCCGTCTCGTACATAGTCCCCATGGCCGCCATGCGAGCGGGCGGGGTGGACCCTTCGGGATGGGACACCGGGGCGTGGGTCGACGCGGCGCGGGCGTACGGCGGCACGCCGCTGGCCGTCGCCGTCGTCAGCGGCGGGATGGTGAGCGCGTTCGGCATGTAC
>DATGJA010000170.1:0-11473 GCA_035295445.1 Polyangiaceae bacterium
CGACGTTCGCTACGCGACGGCGCGCGCGCACAACCGCGCCATGGCCGATTTCTGCTCGAAGGACGCCCGCCTCATGGGCGTGGCCGTGCTGCCCTTGGATGATCCGCCGCTCGCGCTCCGGGAGATCGAGCACGTCGTCTCGCTCGGCCTCGTGGCGGTCTGGGTTCCTCACCGCCCGTGCGGCGGGCGCTCTCCGGGCCACGACGCTCTCGATTGCGTGTGGGCGCGCTTGGCGGAAGCCGGCCTCCCCTTCTTGCTGCACGTCGGCGGTGATCCGCTGCAGATCGACGCGGCCTGGATGAACACGGGCCGCCCCATCCCCACCGACTGGCTCGGGGGTGGCGAGAACGTGCGCGGCAAGGACATGACCTCCCTCCACCAGCGCGCCGAGACGTTCATCTCCGCCCTGGTCCTCGACGGGGTCTTCGAGCGGCATCGGACGCTGCGCGGAGGTGCGATCGAGCTCGGCGCCGGTTGGGTCCCGGCGATGCTCGCGCGGCTCGACTGGATCGCCGATATCTGGCGCAGGTCGGAGCCCGAGCTCCGCGCCCTGACGCGCAGGCCCTCCGAGCAGATCATCGAGCGCATGGGATTCACCCCGTACCCGTACGAGAACGTCGGCGCGCTCGTGCGCGAGTCGGACGACCGCCTGTACCTCTTCTCGAGCGACTATCCGCACGTCGAAGGCGGCCGCAACCCGCTCGGTCGGTTCGAGGCCTCGCTCGGCGGGTGCTCGGCCGAAGCGCGCGAGCGCTTCTACTCGGGTAACTTCGCGCGGCTCTTTCCCATGTGACCCTAGCTGAGACGTCGTCCTACCAGGCTGAAACGCCCGGGCCGACACCAGGAACGGGCGGCGCAAGAAGAAATCCTGTACGATTGTCGCTGTGTCCGCGGCGGGCGGACGCGCGTTCGGCCTGGGTTCCTTCCATATGTCTGCTCCGGACGAAGAGGACGTCGTCGAGCGCGCCGGTCGTCGCGTGGGCACGGTCCTGCGCGGCAAGTACCACCTGGAGCGGGTCCTCGGGGTCGGAGGGATGGCGACCGTCTACGCGGCGACCCACCGAAACGGCAAGGAGTTCGCCGTCAAGGTCCTGCACCCCGAGCTCGCCCTGAAGAAGGACATCCGGTCGCGTTTCGTCCGCGAGGGGTACGTCGCCAACGCCGTGAAGCACCCCGGCGCCGTCGCGGTCCTCGATGACGACGTCGGCGAGGACGGCACCACGTTCCTCGTCATGGAGCTCATGCACGGGCACACGGTCGAGGCCCTCTGGCAACGGTCGAACGAGCGACTGCCTGTGCCGCTGGTCGCTGGGATCGCGCTCCAGCTGCTCGCCGTCCTCAAGGCGGCGCATGCGCGTGGAGTCGTTCACCGGGACATCAAGCCCGAGAATCTCATGCTCACGGCGGACGGGCACCTCAAGGTCCTCGACTTCGGGATCGCCCGTCTCCGCGACGCGGCCGCGGCGGCCGCCCACTCCACGCAGACGGGGTTCGGCATGGGGACCCCCGCGTTCATGGCGCCGGAGCACGCGCTTGCCAAGACCGAGGAAATCGACGCGCAGACAGACCTCTGGTCCGCCGGGGCGTCGATGTTCACGCTCGTGTCGGGACGGCTCGTCCACGAGGCCGACAACGCGCAGCAAGTCTTGGTCCTCGCGGCGACCAAAAGGGCCAGACCGCTGGCCAAGGTCGTGCCTGCGGCACCGACGGCCTTCTGCGAGGTCGTCGACAAAGCCCTGGCGTTCGACAAGTCGCATCGCTGGGCCAGCGCCCAGGAGATGGCTGAGGCGCTCGAGGCGGCGTGCACCGCCGCGTTCGGCATGGTGCCCGATCCGGACGCCGTGGCGGAGATGGTCGAGGAGATCGGCGAGGGTTCGACAATGCCGCGTGTCAAGGCGGCACCGGCCCCACCCGTGAAGGTCGAGCTGGCGAGGTCGATCGCGGCGCCCCAGACGCCGTCGTTCGCGGGACCGACGACGGCCGTCCCGGTGGAGACGAACCCCAGCCTGCGCGCCGGCCTCCCGACGCGCCCTGCCCGGCGAAAGATCCTCGCCGTGATGGCGTCGAGCGCCGCGGCGGGAACCGCGATCGTCGTCGCCGCCTTCGTCGCGTTCCGAGCGGGTCCGGCGTCACCTCAGGCCACAAGCGCTTCCGGCACGACGCAGGCGACAGTCGCCGAGCCGGGCGCGTCGTCGTCGCGCCCCGCGGCCCGCCCGCCCGAGCCGCCCCCCGAGCACGTGGATCGTCCGGCGAACGTACCGGTGGAGCTCCTGCCGCAGGCGGCCCCCATCGCGACGCCCGGCCTGCGACTCCGGCCCGCCGCCGTACCGCAGCCCGCGCCGGCGACGCCTCCGGCTGGCCCTCCGCCGTCCGCGTCCCCCTCCCGACGCAGCTGCGATCCCCCCTACGAGTTCGACGAGAAGGGCAACAAGATATGGAAGCGCGACTGTTTGTAGTCGCCGCCGCGACGGCGAGCGCGGCGCTCTTCGGCCGGCCCGTGCATGCCGCCGGCCCTACGAAGGACGAGTGCATCGACGCCAACGAGAGCGCGCAGTCGCTTCTTCGCACGGGCAAGTTGCTCGCCGCCAAGCGCAAGCTCCTGACGTGCGTCGCGCCGTCGTGTCCCGGCCCGGTGCGGGACGATTGTTCGCAGCGACTGAACGACGTCGAGGCCAAGACGCCCACCGTGGTCTTCGAGGTGCGCAGCGACGCCGATCGGGACCTCAGCGCCGTAGGCGTGACGATGGACGGCGAGCCGCTGATCGAGCGGCTCGACGGGACGGCGATCCCCGTCGACCCCGGAGAGCACAAGTTCGCCTTCCACGCCGACGGTTTCGCCGACGAACAGCGCACGCTCGTCATCCACGAAAGCGACAAGAACCGGCGCGAGCACGTGGTCCTCGTCGGCGCGCCGCCGCCCGCCGCTCCGGCGCCCCCGTCGAGGGCCACCCCCGAAGGGCCCGCGCCGACGCCGACGCCGTCGTCGGATGACGGTCGAACCCAGCGCCT
Organism: Polyangiaceae bacterium; assembly: GCA_035295445.1. GTDB lineage: Bacteria > Myxococcota_A > Polyangia > Polyangiales > Polyangiaceae > Palsa-1150. The sequence goes on from DATGJA010000170.1 coordinate 3,010, forward strand.
CGTGGCTCTCGGACTGGGGGGCGCGGGCGTGGTCGGTCTGGTGATCGGCGGCACCTTCGCGCTCGTCGCCAAGTCGACGTACGACCACGCGCTCAACCAGGAGTGCAATGGCGTGACCACCGGCTGCTCTGGGACCGGCGTCAGCGAGGGTCAGTCGGCTTTCTCTCAGGCGACCGTCGCCACGGTGGGCTTCGCCGCGGGCGCCGTCTTACTCGGAGGCGGCGCTGTCTTCTACTTCACTGCGCCGAAGAGCACGGACGTCTCCGTCACGCCCACGCTGAGCGCGAGGGGGGGCGGGCTGGCGCTACGCGCAGGGTGGTGATGGTCTCGAGCTGGGCCCTCCTCGCCGTGCTCGCGCCCGTCGCCGGATGCGCCGACGTGTGGGGCTTTCGCGAGCTGTCGGAGCCGCCGGACGCCGGCGTCGCCCCGCCGGCGGACGTCTCGACGGCCGACGCTGCAGATAGCCTCCGAGACGGCGCGGGGATGCCGGAGGAAGTCGTGGAGGCAACCGACACCGCGCGCGGAGACGCGATGGACGCCCGGCCCACGGCGGGCGACGCGGACGCGGCCGAACGCGGAGAGTGCGGCGCTCCAGACCCGCTGGCCAACTGCGGAGGCTGCGGGAACGTGTGCGACACGACGACGGGCATGCCGTCGTGCAACGGCGTCAAGTGCGGCTACGCCTGCCGGACCGGACGCTCGGACTGCAATGCGTCCGTCCCGCCGGACACCGACGGCTGCGAGTGCGCGACACCGGCGTGCTGCGGGAACACCTGCCAGACCAAGCATGCGACCGGCATCACGCCGATGGACGCGTACTACGACTGCAACGCGCAGGGCCACAGCGCGTCGCAAGCCCAGGCGGCGTGCCAGGCGTTCGTCACGATGAGCGACGGGGGCGGGGCGTGCACCGACACGTCCAAGTGCTGCGATGGGGTCGCCGGCGTGACCTGCGTTGCGGGGGTTCCCCCGTTGACCCGCTCGTTTTGCGGGACGGCGGCGGGCCGATGCTACTGTTGGTCCTACCAGGGCAACAACTCCGGAACGGTCCAGACGGGCAACCCGTCGAGCTGCGGCATCGTGTGCCCGTCGAGCGGAGATCCCGCGTGGAACTGAGCCCCACACGAATCGTCACGTGTCTCTCGCTCGCGGCCCTCGTCTCGTGCGCTGACGTGTGGGGGTTCAAAGACCTGTCGGAGAGCGACGGCGCGCCGACCGACGCGCCTGCAGCCGAAGTGTCCTCGGCCGACGGGTCGGCGGCTGCAGACGCGACGACGAGCCCCCCGGATGCCGCGCCGGAAGCGGCACCGGACGCGACGATGGGTGGCGACGCGACGGTACCCCCCGAAGCCGGCGCCAACGAGGCCGGCCCGGTCGAAGCGGCGCCGAGCGAAGCGGGCGGTGCGGCCCCCGACGGGGCGCCCGAGGGAGGACCGGACGCCGGCGCACTGGACGCTGGCGGAGACGCCGCCGATGGGTGCGGCCCCACGGACACTCCGGACAATTGCGGCGCGTGCGGCGCGTCGTGCGACAAGACGTTCAGCATCGGCGCCAGCTGCAAGGCGTCGGCATGCTCATACAGCGGGTGCGCCGGGGGGCACGGGGACTGCGACGACGCCTCCCCGGATCTCAACGGCTGCGAGACGGTTCTGACGACGCCGACCAACTGCGGGGCGTGCGGCCGGGCGTGCGACACGACCCACAGCACAGGTGCGACATGCGACGGGACGTCGTGCTCCTACCGCGGGTGCGTGGCGGGTTGGGCGGATTGCAACACGACGCCGCCCGACACGGACGGATGCGAGACGGCGGTGGTCGCGGACGCCGCGGCGTGCGGGGTCTGCGGGCAGACGTGCGACACGGCACACAGCCAGGGCGGCTCATGCAACACGTCGGCAACGACGGCGACCTGCCAATACGCGACCTGCGACACGGGGTGGGCCGACTGCGTCACGACGCCGCCGGACACCGACGGATGCGAGACGCAGATCACGACCCCGGCCAATTGCGGAATGTGCGGGCAGGCGTGCAACACGACCACGGGCACGCCCGCGTGCAGCGGCGGCAAGTGCTCGTACACGTGCACCCTGGGGCGATCGGACTGCAACGCGTCTTCGGGCGCCGACACCGACGGTTGCGAGTGCCTGACGCCCGCTTGCTGCGGCTCGGGCTGCCAGATGACGCACGACAATGGGGTCGGGGGGTCGTTCTACGATTGCACGTCGATCGGGACCCACAACCAGGCGCAGGCCCTCTCTGCTTGCAAGGCGTTCACGGGGAACGGGGCGCAGTGCACGATGAGCGCGACCACGTGCGGGCTCTTGGGGCTGGCGGGGTCGGTGGACTCGGTGTGCGGGTCAGGAGGGGGCAAGTGTTATTGCTGGGCCTACGGCGGGACCTACATGAACGGGGCGTATGACGGGACGGTGCAGTCGGCGGCGGTCTCCGCGTGCAGCGCGACGTGCCCGGCGAACGGGAACGCGGTTTGGAATTGAACAGGAGCGCGGGGAGGTTCCAGTCCGCGCCGCGGGACGTATCAAGGACGCGCTTCGATGATGAGGTTCATCGGCGTGTGGGTAGCGACACGGAAGCGCTTGAAACCGGCCTTTTCGAAGACTGACGTCAGGCGCGCTGGTCCGGCTTTCGCACCGAGGCCTGCCTCTCTCTCTTGAGACAGAGAATTCGGCGTCCAGATGCAGGCCGCAGGCAAAATCGGCACGAAAGAAGCGGCTCCCGGGGTCCGGGGAATGTTCGACGGCCGCGCGCAGGAGATCGGTGAAAGGAGCCAGTCCAGAGCGCGCTCGAGGCCCTCGAGGGGGGTCGACACTCCCTTATGCGGAAAGGCTCGTGAGGCTCAGCATCGGAAGTCTCATGCTCGAACCGTGGCCAGTTGCCGCCACGTTCCGCGCCAATCACGGGGCCGGGCACGCCCCGCAATCAATCGCGTTGCCGCAGCCGTCTCCGGTTGGCCCGCAGGCGAGGTGCTGCTCCTCACATGGTTGGGGAACGCAAGGAGGAGGCGGCGGGAGAGGTAGCACGGAGCAGGGACCGAGTGCGCCCCCGGTTCCGCACAGCGAGACGAGGCCCCGCATCCGTCGCCTTGCGCGCCGCACGAAGGGCCTAGCTCCGCGCACGTCTTGGGGACGCACGCGGTCATCCGCCATCGGGCGCTGTTGCCTGCCCGCATCGGCCATACCCACCCCCGCCACAGTAGCCGGGTGCCTTGCACGAGCCGCATTGAAGAACACCTCCGCAGCCGTCGGTGTTCGGACCGCAGCTATATCCGAGGGCGGCGCACGTGGTGGGAATGCACGGCGGCCCGGCGTCCGGGGTGGGCATGGGAGGGGGCCCGCATCGACTAAACCCGTTGCCGCCGCAATAGGCGGGCGCCGTGCACGTCCCGCAGTTGAGGATTCCACCCCAGCCGTCCCCGTTAGGCCCGCACTCGTAGCCCGCTTCCTTGCATGTCCGCGGCTGGCAGGGCGGCGGGCCGTCGGCCGAAGCGTCCGTGCCGGAAGCGACAGGCATAGCGGTCGTCCCCACGTCGCCTGTCGGCGCGCCGTCGGGTGCGGGGGTCGCGGCGCTGGCCTCCCGCACGCCGAGGCTCGAGTCCAAGCCGGTGTTAGGGGTTGACGATGCGTCGGCGCCCGGTCCCGTCATCGAGGCGTCGGCAGACGCGCCGGCCATCGCGTCGCGCGCCGCGCCCGTCCCGGACGCACCGGCCTCCTGGGAGGGCGGGCCGAGAGGAGCGACAGCCCCTCCGCAAGCAGGAAGGTGGACCACGAGACTCGCCCAGCCCGCAATGAGGTGCACTGCGGCGAGGATGCGCGATGTGGCCGCACGACGGCGCGGAGGCGCAGTCCTCTCGGAGAGAAGCCCGGGCATGCTCACGGGGAGGATAGCCCGCGACTGGTACAGGCGGAGAGCGATTGCGGACCCCGCGCGCGATGATGAGGATCTCGCGAGGACCGCCCGCCCCCGCTACTCGAACTCCTGCTCCTTCGTGAGCGACCGCTCGAGGCTCGCGAGGCCCGCGCTCACGTCGAGGTCGACGCCGAAGTGCCGGAAGCTCATCCCCGTCGCGTAGAGGACCTTGAACAGGTTGTGCGACCTGCACTGTTCGCCCATCTGCCCGATGCGCACGATGTCCAGACCGAAGGAGCCGGAGATCTCCACGCGGAACTTGCGCGACATGTACGCGAGCACGCTCCTCGCGTCGACGCCGCGGGGAACGCCGACCGAGAGGACCGAGTTGAGCCGGTACTCGCGCGGGATGAACAAGCGCAGCCCCATCGCCTCGAGCCCCTCTTGGAGCGAGAGGGAGCTCACCCGGTGCCTCTCGTGGCGTGCGCCGAGACCCTCCTCGCAAACGAGGCGCAGGGCCTCGTAGAGCGCCAGGATGCCGGGAACGGGCGCCGTGTAGTGGTACTGGTGCTCCCCCCAGAAGCGCTGCGCCCGGACGGCGTCGAGGCACCAATGCGTCGGCGCGGCGGTGCGCTTCGCGATCGTGCTCCACGCCTCGTCGGAGAACGCCACGAGCGACACACCCGGGATCGACGAGAGGCCCTTTTGACCGCCGGTGACCACGGCGTCGAGCCCCCATTCGTCCATCTCGAGCGGCATCGTGCTCAGGGTGACGACTGCGTCGACGATCGACAGCGCGCCGTGCTGCCGAATCATCCGGGCGATCTGCGGCAGCTCGCCGTTCAAGACACCGCACGAAGTCTCCCCCTGCACCAGAGTCACGACGTCGTACCGACGGGACGCCAGCGCCTTGCGGACCATGTCCGCCGTGACGGGCCGGCCCGCTTCGGACTCGAGCACCGTGACGTCGGCACCCACGCCGGCGGCCATCTCGCCGAGGCGACCGCTGAACACACCCGTCTTCATGCAAAGGCAGCGGCGGCCTTGCCAGAGCAGGTTGGCCGTCGCCATCTCCATGGCCGCGGATGCCGGCCCGGCGACGCCCATGATCTTCTCGCTTTGCGTCTGGAAGGCGTAGCGCGCCATCTGCTTCAAGTGGTCGACGACGCGGCTCATCGTCTCGCCCAGGTGGTTGATGACGACCCCGTTGGCGCGCGCCACGGCGTGCGGGATGGGCACCGGGCCCGCTCCCATGAGAAGCACCGGCTCGGCCGGCAGCAGCGTGTCGAGCGGCACCGACGCGGGCGGGGGGAGCCGCGACGGCGCCGTCAATGGCCCCCCTCTTTCAGCTCCGAGATCATCGAGAGCAGCGTCTTCTTCGCATCCCCGAGGACCATCATCGTGTTCGGCTGGAAAAAGAGCTCGTTCTCGACGCCGCTGAAGCCGGGGTTCATGCTCCGTTTGAGCACGATGACGCTGCGCGACTGCTCCACGTTGAAGACGGGCATGCCGTAGATCGGGCTCGACGGGTCCTTCTTCGCCGCGGGGTTCACGACGTCGTTGGCGCCGACGATGATGACCGCGTCCGTCCGCGCGAAGTCGTCGTTGATGTCGTCGAGGTCGAAGAGCTTTTCATAGTCGACGTTCGCCTCCGCGAGGAGGACGTTCATATGCCCCGGCATGCGACCGGCGACCGGGTGAATCGCGTACTTGACTTCGACCCCGCGGCGCTCGAGCGACGCCGCCAGATCGCGTACCGCGTGCTGCGCCTGGCTCACGGCCATCCCGTACCCGGGGACGAAGATCACCGACTGCGACGCCTTGAGCACCGCGCCCGCGTCCTCGACGGTCGCCTCGTTGTACGACTTCGCGACGAGCGCGCCGGTCGCCTTCCCCGGCTCGAGCGCCGTCCCGAAGGCGCCGAAGAGCACGTTGGAAAACGAACGGTTCATCGCCTTGCTCATGAGCATCGAGAGCAACAGACCGGACGAACCGTCGAGGGCGCCGGAGATGATGAGAACCTGGCTGCCGAGGGCGAACCCGGTCGCGCACGCGGCCAGACCCGCGTACGAGTTGAGGAGCGAGATGACGACCGGCATGTCGGCTCCGCCGATCGGCAGGACCGCCATGATGCCGAGCGCGAGACCCGTCCCCGCGATCCCGAAGAAGACCTGGGAAAGGTCCCGCCGGAAGACGAGGACGCCGATCGCCGCGATCGCCCCAACGAACAGGCCGATGTTGATGAAGTTCTGCCCCCTCCACGTAACAGGCGCGCCGGTGATCACCCCCTGCAGCTTGCCGAAGGCCATGAGGCTTCCCGTGAACGTGAGAAACCCGAGGAACGTCTCGAAGCCGAGGGCCCCCATCTTGAAGGACGTGAGGTGCTCGGCCTCGCGCATGTACTCGGCCACGCCGACGAGCGCGGTCGCGAGCCCGCCGAAGGCGTGCGAGAAGGCGATCCGCTCCGGCATCTTGGTCATCGGGATCCAGCCGCTGATCGCGATCCCGATGCCGCTCCCCAGGAACATTCCCCCGAGGATCCACTCGTAGGTGACGATCTCCTTGTGCAGGAGGGTGCCGACGATCGCGATGAGCATCCCGATCTCGCCGAGAACGAGGCCACGGCGGGCGCCCTCGGGAGACGAGAGTCCCCGCAAGCAGAGGATGAAGAGGACCGAGGCTACGAGGTAGCTGAGGCTGACGACGACACCGGTGGGGGTCACGAGGCCTTCCCCCCCTCGAGCGTCGGGCGGGCCGCGGGCTCGGGCTTCCTGCGGAACATCCGCAGCATCCGGTCCGTGATGAGGAACCCGCCGACGACGTTGATGCTCGCGCACGTGACCGCCACGAAGCCAAGCACCTGGCTGAGGAAGTGGCTGGACCCCGCTGCGATGAGCGACGCCACGAGCGAGATCCCGCTGATGGCGTTTGTCCCGCTCATGAGGGGCGTGTGCAAGAGCGGCGGGACCCGGGAAATGACCTGATAGCCGACGAACGTGGCCAGCACGAACACGTAGAGATTGAAGACCCACTCGGTATTCATCGGCCTGCTCCTGCACTCGCGCCCGCGGGCGAGCCCGCCGCCTTGCCCTCGATCAGCTCCTTTACCTTCGCGTGGACGACCTCCCCGGCGTGGGTGATGACCGAGCCGGCGACGATCTCCTCTTTAAGATCGAGCTTCCAGGCGCCGTCCTTCGTCACGTGGAAGAAGAGCTTCTCCATGTTGCGCGAGTACATCTGGCTCGCGTGCGCGCACATCCGGCTCGGGAGGTCGGTTGCTCCGAGGATCGTGACGCCGTGCTCGACCACCGTCTGCCCCGGCTTGGTCAGCTCGCAGTTGCCCTGCTGCTCGGCCGCCAGGTCCACGATCACGCTCCCGGCCTTCATCGACTTGACCATGTCGGCGGTCACGAGGACGGGCGCGCGGCGGCCCGGCACGAGCGCCGTGCACACGACGACGTCGGCCTTCGAGACGTGCTGGGCGATGACCTCGGCCTGCTTCTTCTTCGACTCTTCGCCGAGCTCGCGGGCGTATCCGCCGGCCGCCTGGGCGTCCTCGGTCCCGGCGTCGACGAACTTCGCCCCTAGGCTCTCCACCTGCTCTTTGACGACCTTGCGGACGTCGAACGCCTCGACCACGGCCCCGAGCCGCTTGGCCGTGCCGATGGCGGTCAGGCCTGCGACGCCGGCCCCGAGCACGAGGACGCGGGATGGCGCGATCGTGCCTGCCGCGGTCATGAGCATCGGGAAGAACTTGGGCAGCGCCGCGGCGGCCATGAGGACCGCCTCGTACCCCGCCGCTGTTGCCTGCGACGAGAGCACGTCCATCATCTGCGCGACCGTTGTGCGCGGGATCATGTCGACCGCGATGGCCGTGACCTTCCGCTCCTTCAGCGCAGCGACGAGGGTCTGGTCCGCGAGCGGATAGAGCAGCGAGACGAACGTGGTCCCCTCCTTCAGGCGCTTCACGTCCAGGAGGTTCGGCGGACGGATCTGTACTACGGCGTCCGCGTCCTCGAGCAGCTTGTCGAGCGACGCGTCGACGCGTGCCCCCGCCGCGCGGTACTCGTCGTCCGACGCGTAGGCGGCGGCGCCGGCGCCCGACTCGACCGACACCTCGATCTTCTTGGCGGCGAATCTCTTGATCGAGTCCGGCACGATGGCGACGCGCCGCTCGCCGGCGGCGGATTCTTTTCGTACAGCGATCCTCATTGCGCGCGCATTCAAGACATCGGTCCGCCCGACGGTCAAGGCGCCATTGGAAAATAGCGACGTCCCTACCCCCGCAGAAAGCCGATGAGCAGGCGGGCCAGAGCCTCGGGCTGGGTCCAGTGCATCATGTGGCCCGCCTCGGGGATCTCGGTGCGCTCGAGCGCCGCGAAGGCGGTTATGCGCGTCGCCTCATCCGTGGGATGCCAGCCGAGCGGCCCCCCCGAGACGAAGAGGACCGGACAGACCACGCGCCGGGCGAAGGCCATCCAGCTCTCGGAGAAGAACGGCATCGGCGACGCGGTGGCGTGGCGTGGATCCGCCTTCCAGGCGACCCCGCCGTCGGGGCGCTCCCGGATCAGCGAGTCTAGCCGGGTGCGCAAGACCGCCT
>DATGJA010000171.1:0-11936 GCA_035295445.1 Polyangiaceae bacterium
CGCGTCACGCCGGTCGGGTCCCGGTCGATCGCGTCCACCGGATCGGTGCTCTCGAGGTGACGTAGGTAGGCCCACCCCGCCAGCGCGCCAAGGGTGATCGGAAACAGCGGAACCGCGACGACCGCGCCCGCGGCGACGAGCCACCCGGGGTTCTTCGCCGCGAGGCCGACCCAATCGGGCCAGCGCGGCGGGGGCTGCACGGGGGGCGGCGGGTCGAGGCCGCGCGCCGCAAGGTAGGTCTTTGCCCGCTCGCGGATGGCGATCGCTGTGGCCGGCTGCACGCCGCGATCCGCGTCGAGGAACGACTCGAGCGCGTCGCGCACGCGCGATTCGCGAGCGATCGCGTCGACCGTCTTGCCTGGAAACGCGATGTAGAACGCGGCCGTGGGGACGGCGCCGCCCTCCAGATACGCGAGGACCATCCCGCGAGTGGCGGCGGGACCGGGGTAGCCCTCGCAAGCCCCGTAAATCGTGTCGAGCGCGGCTCGCGCCGCGTCCACCAGGCCCGACAAGAAGCATCCGGTGTCGCCGTCGTGGTTGCTCTCGAACGCGAGGAGCGCAGGCCCGTCGCCCTCGCCGTCGAGCACCACCCAGCGCAGGAAGTGGACGCGATCGAGCTTCGCGAACGGGATCGCGGTCTGTTTTGCGACGTCGTCGCCGAGCGCGTTCAGCCGCCGGTGCAGCGCGGCCGCCGCGCCCACCCGCACCCGGTGCACCATCGTCAGAGCCCGCTGTTCGATCGGGTGTCTGTCGTCCGGACTCTCGCTTCGATCGAGCGTGCGGACGACGATCGACTCGCCCGCCCCGGTCACGCGGCCCTCCCCAGGTGGCGCAGGATCTCGGCAGACACGCGGTCGGCCGCGTCGATGGGGGCCCAGTGGGTCGCGTCGGGGAGGCGGACGACGCGGGCGTCGGACACCCACTCGGCCGGGGGATCCGCGAGCTCCGGCACGAGGTACCGGTCGCGTTCGCCCCAGACGACAAGGGTCGGTCGGTCGACCCGCGCGAAGGGCGGCGTGGTCCCCGTCAGGGCGCCGCGCATGCTCGCCCGGTAGTAGTTGACGGCAGCCGACCGCGCGCCGGGCGCGCGCAGAGCGTCGACGCACGAGCGCGCCTCGTCGTCGCCGATCCCGTCTCGCTCGAAGAGGGCGCGCACGGCGGCGTAGTCCCCGCGTGCGAGCGACCATTCCGGGATCCACGGGAGCTGGAAGAAGAAGACATACAGCGCGCGTCGCAGTTGCCGCCAGGTGCGGAGCGCCGCCGCATAGGCGGCAGGGTGCGGCGCGTTCACGATGACGAGGCGATCGAGGACGTCGGGCGCGGTCATCGCGACCCACCACGCGACGACGCCCCCCCAGTCGTGACCGGCCACGTGGGCGCGCGCCGCGCCCATCGCGCGCACCAGACCACGCACGTCCTCGACCAGCCGGGCGACGGCGTATGCCGCCACGCCCCGCGGCTTGTCGGAGGCCCCGTATCCCCGCAGGTCCGGCGCGACGCATCGGCAGCCCGCGTGCGCGAGCGCCTTGAGGACGAGCCTCCAGGACGCGCCGCACTCCGGAAAACCGTGCAAGAGGATGACGAGCGGGCCGTCCTCGGGGCCCGAGACGGCGCATCGAAGGCGCACCGTCCCTACACTCACATCGAGCTCGGAGACCCCAGGATCCGAGAGGGGAAGCAAGGACTTGAGAGAATCGCATACCGCGCGAGCAAAGTGGCGACAGAACGACGCGCGGCGCTCTAAGATTCAAATTCGGCAATTCGAGTCATGTTCCTCGGCGAGGACGTCCACGCAGAGCGATTCCGCGGGACCAGTCGCTTCGTGATCGAGGGCTGCCTCGGACACGGGGGGATGGGCGTCGTGCACCGCGTGCGCGACACGCAGCGCGACGAAGTCGTCGCGCTGAAGACGATGACGCGGGTCGACCCGGGAGCGCTCCTCCGCTTCAAGCGCGAGTTTCGCGCGCTCGCCGACATCAGCCACCCGAACGTCGTACAGCTCTACGAGCTCTTCTCGGAGGGGGACGACTGGTTTTTCACGATGGAGCTCGTCGAAGGCTGCGACCTGCTCACCTGGATCCAGACGTCGCTGTCCGTACCGCCGCCGCCACCATCGATGCCGGGCGATGTGCCGACCGAGGGCGGCGATCGAGGCGGGCGCAGCGCCGATCCGCCGACGCTCCCGGCGCCCACCGAGCTCTATGACGCTCTCCTCGAGGACCGGCCCGACGCGCTCTCGCGGCTCTCGCGCGCGATCCTGGGGGCGCGGGCGCGGGTTCGCTTCTCGATCCGCAACCCGGCCCGCCTTCGCGAGGCGTTCCGGCAGCTCGCAGCGGGCGTACGCGCGATCCACGCCGCCGGCCGCCTCCACCGCGACATCAAGCCGTCCAACGTGATGGTCACGCGCGCCGGTCGGGTGGTCCTCCTCGACTTCGGCGTGGCCGGCGAGTACCGCCCCGGCACCAAGGGCGAGCGCCTCGACGAGCCGCTCGTCGGAACGCCCGCGTATATGGCGCCCGAGCAGGCGGCGTTCCAGCCGGCGACGCCGGCATCGGACTGGTATTCCGTGGGGGTCATCCTGTACGAGGCCCTGACTCGACGGATGCCGTTCGAGGGCTCGACGAGCGACATCCTGCTCGCGAAACAGCAGCCGCTCATGGCGCCCCCGTCGGCGCTCGTGGAGGGCGTGCCCCAAGATCTCGAGCGGCTCTGCGTCGACTTGCTGGGCATCGATCCGCGCACGCGCCCGACGGGCGACCAGGTGGTCGAACGGCTCAGGCCCGTGACGACCGTCCGCACGCTCGAGCGAAGCGAGAGTTCGGACGACACACCCGAAGGACTCCGCACGCTCGAGCGAGGCAAGAGTTCGGACAACGCTCCGGACGACGACCGCGCCCCGGCGATCGCGTCGATCACCGACGGGCCGTTCGTGGGACGGCGTGCCCAGCTTGACGAGCTCCACGCGGCACTGACCGCGAGCCTCACCGGACCGCCGGGCATCGTGATGCTCCGGGGCCGATCGGGCATGGGCAAGAGCGCGCTCGCGAGCCGCTTCCTCGGCGGCTTGGCCGGCCGCAACGACGTCCTCGTCTTCTCGGGACGGTGCTACGAACGGGAGGCGGTGCCCTTCAAGGCCGTCGATCAGGTGATCGACGAGCTTACGCGCTGGCTCTCGCGGATGCCCGAGGACGAGGCCTACTCCCTGCTTCCCCAGGGCATCCACGCGCTCGCCCGGATCTTTCCCGTGCTGCGTAACGCGCGCGTCGTGACCCAAGCGGCCGACCACGATGGCGAGATCGCCGAGCGCCTCGAGATCCGGCGCCGAGCGTTCGCCGCACTCAAGGAGCTGATCGGCGCGATCGCGCAGCGCGCGGCGGTCGTCGTGCACGTCGACGACCTGCACTGGGGGGACGCCGACAGCCTCCAGCTCCTCGAGGCGTTGCTGTCGCCGCCGGCCCCTCGTCCCTTGCTACTCGTGTGCGCCCACCGGCCCGAAGCGGCGTCCTCGAGCGACGCCTTGGCGGCCATGACCGCGCTCCGCGAGCGGCTGGCGGACGCGTGCGACTTCCGCGACGTGGACCTCGACGAGTTGCCGCCTGCCGAAGCCCAGGATCTCGCGCGCACGCTCCTCGGGTCCGCCGAAGACGCGGTCGTCGAGGCGATCGCGACGGAGGCGCGCGGCAGTCCCCTGTTCGTCGCCGAGCTCGCGCGCTGGGCCGGCGAGCGTCGTGAGATCGCGCCCGCCGTGGCGCTCGACCAGGTCATCCTCGCGCGGGTCGCCGAGCTCCCGGACGACGCGCGGACGCTGCTCGAGACCTTGTGCGTCGCGGCGGGTCCGCTGCGCCACGGGTTCGCGGCGAAGGCCGCAGGGCTCGGCGGCGGACACCGCGCGGCCGCCATCGGCCTGCGCAACGCGCGATTCGTCTCGATGCGGGGGCTCGGCGAGGACGACGTCATCGAGACCGCGCACGATCGGGTCCGCCAGACCGTCTTTGCGAGCCTCGGCGACGCCCAACGAAGGGCGCGGCACCTCGCTCTGGCCCATGCGCTCTCGTCGTCCGACGGTGCCGACCCGGAGGCCGCGTTCGTCCACTTCCGGGAGGCCGGGGAGGCGGAGCGGGCGCGCGACTACGCCCTGCGCGCCGCCGAGGCCGCCGACCGCGGGCTCGCGTTCTCGCTCGCGGCCTCGCTCTATCGCGCGGCGATCGCCGCCGGCGCCGGGCCCGCAGGACCCCTCTACGCGAAGCTGGGCGACGCCCTCGCGAACGCGGGCCGGGGCGCGGAAGCGGCGGACGCGTACATGGCGGCGGCCGACGCCTCGCCCGCGCACCAGGCGACGGACCTGAAGCGCGTCGCCGCGGAGCACTACCTCAAGAGCGGCCTGGACGAACGCGGCATCGCGGTGCTGCGCGGGGTGCTCGCCGAGGCGGGCGTCCGCTACCCGGAGTCGACCGAGGGGGTCGTCGCGTCCCTCGTATGGGCGGAGACGCGGCTGCGCGTGGCCACGCTCGTGCGCCGCGTGCACAGGCCCCAGAGCCTGTCGACCCGAAAGCTGGCCCGGATCGACGCGGCGTTCACGGCAGCGACGGGCCTCATCATGACCGATCTGCTCCGCAGCGCGGACTTCGCGTCGCGCGCCCTGCTCCTCGCGCTCGAGGCCGGCGAGCCCGTGCGACTCGGACGCGCGCTCGCCATCGCCGCGGGCAACACCGCGGCTCGAGGTGAGGTCGCGCGGGGGCGCGCCGACGAGCTGGCGCACGCCGCCGAGCGAGTCGCGGCGCAAGTGGACGATCCGCATGGACGCGCGCTGGCGCTGCTCGCCGCGGGGTTCGTCCATTTCTTCATGGGCGAGTGGCGGGGCGCACGCGAGAAGCTGGCCGAGGCGGAGACGATCCTGCGCGCGCGCTGTCGCGCCGTTGCCTGGGAGCTCGCCAACGCCCAGGCCTGGATCTGCAACGCCCTCATCCTCAGCGGGCAGCTCCGGGAGGCGGCGCGACGCGTTCCTCCGGCGCTCGAAGAGGCGCGCGCCCGAGGCGACCGTTTCGCCCAGATGCACCTCATCTACCCGGCTTGCTGCGCGTACATCGTGGCCGACGACGTGGACGCGGCGCGGCGGGTGACCGAATATGCCGGCGTCCTCGGCGAATCGGGGACCCCGACCGCCGCGCAGTGGGGCGCCTTCATCTCGGCGTGTTCGGTCGACCGGTACGAAGGCAACGCGGCGGCCGCCTGGGACCGGGTTCGCAGCGCCTCGCCCGCCCTCGATTCGTCGAACCTTGTCCGGGCCGCCCTGGTCCGCGTGTGCTCGGCGTACGAGCGGGGTCTCACGGCGGTGGCGGCGGCCGCGGCCGGCCACGACCGAACGCGGGCGCTTCGGGCGGCCCACGGATACGCGCGGAGGCTGGCGCGCGAGAAGGCCGCCTACGGGCGCGCGATGGGCCTGCTCTTGATCGCCGGCGCGTACGCGGCAGAGGGCGAGGCGACGCGGGCCACCGAGGCGCTCGAACGCGCGGTCCCGGCGCTGGACGCCGCGGATCTGCCGTATCTCGCCGCGTGCGCGCGCCAGCGGCTGGGACAGGTCTCCGGCGGGGACCGTCGCCGCGAGCTCCTCGCGCAGAGTCGCGCGTTCTTCGAGGCCGAGGGCGTCGTCCGACCGGAGCGATGCGTCGCCATGACCGCGCCCGGCTTCGAGGGGGCCGGCCGGTGACGGCCCTCGAGAGACACGCTTCGTTCTTCGACCCGGAGGGGACCGGCGTCGTGACCTGGGGCCAGACGTACCGGGGGATGCAGCGCCTGGGAGTTCACCTCGTCTGGCGCATCGTGCTTCCGCCGATCATCCAGGTCTTCCTCGGCTACCTCACCCAAGATCGGCTGTCGCTCGCCATCCGGATCGATCGAATCGCCCAGGGCAAGCACCCCTTCGACTCCGGCGTCTTCGACTCGAATGGGGAGCGCGACGCCACCGCGCTCGACGCGCTCTTCTCGAAGGCCGAAAGGGGCGCGATCACAGCCGACGAAATGCGGGCGGTGATCTCGTCCCGCGGCAACCGGCTGCCCCAGATGGGCGCGGTCGCCGGTATCCTCGGACACTGGTTCTCGGGCAAGGAGGTGGCCCTGCTCTTCTGCGTCGCCGCGGACACGACGCGGATGGTGCGGGGGCGTCGCGTCGCCACGATCACACGGAAGACGCTCGAGCGCTTCTACGACGGGACCCTCTTTCCCGCACTCGCGCGGGCGCGGATCCTCGCGGATTCCGGGTGCACGGCCGCCCGACGCCTGCTTTGACTATAGCCGCGTCCCGTCCTCGCCCACCTCGAACGCCAGGACGCGATCGGCGTCGATCGACACGTGTACGGCGTCGCCCCGCGCCCAGCCCTGAAAGCCTCGCGCGAGCGCCCGCAGGTCGAGGTCACCGGCACGCACGACGACGTGCGTCTCGGCGCCGAGCGGCTCGACGGCCACGATGACCGCGGGCACCCCCTCTGCAACGCCCACGCCCACCCGCACGTGCTCGGGCCGCACCCCGATCTGCAGCCGCTCGGGAAGCGCGCCCTTCCCGCCGGGCACCCGGAACGGACCGGCTTCGATCGCGCCTGAGCCGTCGCGATGGGCGGGCAGGAGGTTCATCCGCGGGGTGCCGAGGAACTCGCCCACGAACGAGGAGACGGGCCGCTCGTAGACCTCGCGCGGGGTCCCCACCTGCCGGACGCGCCCTTCGCGCATCACGACGATCCGGTCGGCCAGGGTCATCGCCTCGACGTGATCGTGCGTCACGTACACCGCCGTCACCCCCAACCGTCGCACGAGGAGACCGATCTGGAGGCGGATCTCCCCCCGCAACGCGGCATCGAGGTTGGAGAGCGGCTCGTCGAAGAGAAAGACCCGCGGCTTTCGCACGATCGCCCGCCCCATGGCGACGCGCTGCCGTTCGCCTCCCGACAGCTCGCCGGGGCGGCGGTCCAGCAGACCCTCGATCCGCAGCGTCGCCGCGACTTGGGCGACGGAGCGGTCTCGGTCGGCCTTCGCCACGCGCCGCATCTTGAGGGGAAACTCGATGATCTCGCGGGCGGTCATGTGCGGGTAGAGCGCGTACCCCTGAAAGACCATCGCGACGTCGCGGTCCTGGGGCGGCACGCCCACCATGGGCTTGCCCGCGATCCACACGGCGCCCGCGTCCGGCTCTTCGAGCCCCGCCACGAGCCGGAGCGTCGTGGACTTTCCGCACCCGCTCGGACCGACGACGACCACGATCTCTCCGCGGCCGACGTCGAGGCTCACCGCGTCGACCGCGGGGCGCGATGCAGGGGCGCTCGCCTGCCCCGCGAACCGCTTGGTGACGCCCTCGAGGCGCACTTCGGGCTCGGCCATCCTGCTCCAGCCCTATTCGGGCGCGGCCTGTCGCCACCACTTCTCGGCGCACGCGAGATCTTCCTGTGTGTCGATCTCCATGTAGCCGCCGTGCGTGTCGACCCGATGAAAGGTCGACCCCTTCTCGACCATGTCCTGGAAGAGGTCGATGAGGTACGCCCGCTCGAACGTGCGGCCCTCGCGATACGGCCCGCCCGCGTAGAGCGAGCGCGCCTCGTCGAACGCCGCGGCCACCTCACGCGCGCCGTCGGCCGTGCATTTGAGCACGCCGATGAACTCGCCGCTCGCCTCGTGGGAAGGGATGCGGCGCGACAGCTCGACGACCCGGTCCCCTTCGGCCCGGAGCTTCTCGCCGTCGCTCTCCGGGTGCTGGGACCGATCGACGTACCGGCGGCGCCAGTCGGTGTCGCACGCGAGCACCTTGGCGTGCGGAGAGGCCATCAGCTTGCGCACCGTCGACCCCCGATAAACGATGTCGGCGTACGTCGACACGAAGCCGCCCGCGAGCTCCTCCCGCGCGCACATGAGGGACGCCAAGATGTTGTTGCGCTCCCAGTCGCGGTTCTCGACGAAGGTAAACTCGGGGTAGCGGGCGCGAAGGACGTCGGCCCGGTAGCCGCAGACGTAGACCACGTCCTTGCGTGAAAAGCCTGCGGCGGCGAGCGCCTCGAGGATCCACTCGAGCATGGGCCGTCCCATGACCGACACGAGCGCCTTGGGGATCTCTTGCGTTTCCGGCCCGAGGCGGCTCCCCCGGCCGGCCCCGATCACGATGGGCCGCATGCGCCCTGACGACTAGCACGATATAGCTATCCGGCGAATGCGCGACGCGGCCGTGCTCCGGATCGGGATCGTCACCGACCTGCATTTCGGGCCGGAGGCGCGTCACGAGGGCAAGCTGCGCAAGCTGTCCCACATGGCCGGGGAGCTGGCTCGCGGCTTCGTCCGCCGCATGAACGAGGAAGTGCTGCCGGACCTGGTCGTCAACCTGGGCGACGACATCGAGGACGAATCGCGGGAGGCGGACCTCGCACGCTACGGCGAGTGTCAATCGATCTTGTCCGGCGCGGCCGCGCCGCTCGTCAACGTGGCCGGCAACCATGACCTGATCCACCTGAACCGGGAGGACATGAGCCGGTTCTGGCGGCGCAGCGGACCCCTCTACTACGCGTTCGATCGGGCGGGCTGGCACTTCGTCGTACTGCACACGATCGAGCGCCAGCACGTCGACGTGCGGATGCCGGAGACGCAAATGCAGTGGCTGCGAGAGGACCTGGCGACGGGGGACGCGCCGACCCTCGTCTTCATGCATCACTCGGCGAGCGAGCAATCGCTGGACGATTCACGGTGGTGGCCGGGTCGAGCCCACCTCGCCCTGGTCAAGGAACGCGAAGAGCTGCGGCGCGTGTTCGAGCGCTCCGGTCGGGTGCGGGCGGTCGTCAACGGACACCTGCACTGGAATCACCTCGACCTCATCGGAGGAATCCCGTACGTGACCGTGCAGAGCTTGATCGAGAACGTCGACGACGACGAGCCCGGCCGCCCGGCCGCCGCGCACGCCGTATTGGACGTGGGTCCGCGCCGGATCATTGCGCGGATCCACGGAAACGATCCAGCGCGATACCAGTTCGAGTGGTGAAGGTGGCTCGGTACGCGCTCGTGGCGATCGCGTTGAGCGGCGCTTGCAGACACTCGGCTCCGCCGGACTCGATGGCGATCGCGACGGCCGCGGCCGCGGGGGCGACCGTAGGCACGGACGCGGGCGCGGACGCGGGGGCGGACGCGGGCGCGGGCGCGGATCGGATTCCTGATCCGGATCCGCCCCCCAGCTCCCCCACCCCCTTCGGCGCCCCCCTTCCCATCGCGCGATACACGTGCCCCATCCTCCTGCGCGGAGGGAACTTTCGCTCGTACCTCGCGGCGGCGGATACGAAGGTCGCCTTTGTCGAAGGCGACGACTGGCTGGCGCTCGTCAATCGCTCGCCGCCGGGCGCGCTGGCCCCCTCCTACGCGCCGTCGGACCTCGTCGACCTCGCGACGGGGGTGGAGCGCGCCGCAGTCGCCTGCGAGACGCCGCACGAGTGCCTGCGCCGGGACGCGGCCGGCGCGCTGCGGCGCATGCTGAGCGCGATGCGACAGGATGGGATCAAGGGGAAGGTGGAGTCCGCCTATCGCGGCTTCGGGACGCAGTGCTGGGTGTTCGCGAAGTGGGCCGACAAGGCGCGCGGGGGCTTCTGCGAGGCAACGGCGCAGAGCGCCCTGCCGGGGCACAGCCAGCACCAGCTCGGGACGACCGTGGACATGTTCACCGAAGAGTGGGCCGAGAAGGGCGGCGTCTTTCGCAACGGCTTCGGCTGCACCGCCGGTGGGCGATGGCTCGACGAGAACGCGTGGCGCTTCGGCTTCGTCCTTCCGTACCCGATCGATCCCGACGACCGCAAGGACGGGTCGCGGTGCGCGACGCGCGCAGATCGCGCGGTGCCGATCGATCCGAAGACGGGGTACAAGCACGAGCCGTGGCACCTTCGCTTCATCGGGGACGACGCCGCCGCGCGCTACCACGAGGCGTGGCAGAAGAGCGGGCCCGGGTCGCCGCAAGAGATCACGCTGGAGCAATGGCTCCGCGCCCAGCGTGGGCTCGTCGGGGACGGTGAGCTCCCCGTCTGCGACGGCTGCCAGTGCGGCGCGTGCTCGACCATGGCCAACGACGACGAACGCACGCCGTGTGGCGCTGCCTCCCTGCAGCTGGACGGCAACGGCAGGGTGCGCTCCCCGTCCGAGGCGCCCGGGATCGTGGGAGCCGGAGCGTCGCGGGCTGCGGGCGGCCTCGTCGAGGTCGAGGTCACGCTCCGCGTGCCGGCGCACTCCCCGACCCAGCCGCCGGTCACGAGTCGCGACGGCCCCGAATACGTCGACGGGGCCACCTACCTCGCGCTCGTCCCCTACCCCGACAGCCGCCCCCACGCGTACCCCGATCTGACGGGAGCGTGGCGCGTCGCGGTCGAGCCGGTGCCCGCGGGCGAGACGCGATGGCCGTGGCGCGTGTCGATCGCCGCGGCCGATCTCGCGGCGACGTGGAACCGCGCGAACCTCCTGCTGCCCGGCAAGGCGGGCGACGCCGTGAAGGTGCGCGTGCGCCTCACGCCGCCGCGGGGGACGTCGCGCCTGAAGGTGGCGCTGCTGCGCGACGACGCGGAGCGCGACGCGCGCGAGCTCGCCCTGCCGTGACCCCGCGCTGAGCCGAGCCGGGTGGCGTCACTCCGCCGCTTCGCCCTTGCGCTTTCTCGGCTCGATGTTCGCGACGCGCCCGAGCTCGCGGTGGATCCGGCCGACGCGCTCGATCTGCCCCTTGGCGGGGAACCGCTCGTAGAAGCCCTCGACCCGGAAGCTCCTCGTCAGATCGCTCCACGGCGAGAGGCGCAGAGCCCACCGGCCGATCCGCCCCTCCACAGGGTCCGAGTCGACCTTCGCCAGGTCCGCGCACACGCGCAGCATCGCCTTGAGGGTGACCGGACGCGTCACCATGAACTGCGGGCTGCCCCAGGTACCGCCCCAGACCCGCTCGGCCGCTTTCAAGAAGTCGCGCACGACGCCGTAGAACCTCTCGACCTCGCGTTTCGAGCTTCGCTTCTCGATCGACCGCCAGTCCATCGTCGCCCACCGGTGGATCTCGTTGAAGAGCTCCGCCTGCAGGATCCACTTCTCCTGCTTCGAACGGCCCCCCAGGCGATTGATCTTGTAACGGAGGGGGCTGTCGCCCTCGCTGTAGAGGCGCTCGACCACCTGCGCGGCGAACTTGCGGTCGGGGGCGGCCCAGGAGACGCGCTCGTAAAGATCCACGAGGTGACTCTTGTTGATGCGGGTAGGCGTCGAGTTGATGATGACGAACATCTCGGTCGCGAAGTCCTCGCTCTTGCCGTCGAAGATGACGCATGGAACGTGCATCGTCTTGGCCTCGTCGGGGCGCTGCTTCATGTAGAAGTGGAGCGCCGCGAGCCGGTGCTGACCGTCGATGATGAGGTACTTCTGGCGGGGCTCCTCCAGGTTCCCCACGTTGGTGAAGGGCTTCACCGGCTCGAACGCGAGCGTGTCGGCCGTGAAGAGGAGCACGGTGCCGGGGATGGGAGGTTGGCTGACGGCGGTCTCGTAGAAGTTCTTGATGGCGGCCACCTTCGTGCGGCTCATCTCGCGCTGGAAGGCGGCGTCCGTGCGCTCGATCTTGCCGATGAAGTTGGCCACGTCGTCGTCCGCCTTCCCGTCCTCCGGCGCGAGGCTGCGCTCCCCCTCGGCGTAGAACCGTGAGATGAACCGGACGCGTTCGAGCAGGTCCTCGGCTGGATATGCTGCGAAGTAAAAGACGCTGTCCTTTTGGCGCACTTGCGTCGCGAGCATGGCTTGGGAGCATATGCGGATTCGGCGCCTTAAGCGCTAACAGCCGCAAAGCTGCATGCAGTCGGGGACGCCGGCGCAGTCGCTCCGGCATTGCTGCAGGCACGTGCCCGTCCCGCTCGAACCTGCGTCGGGTGCCGAGAGCTCTACGCAGCGGCCGTCGGAAGCCTGCTGGCAGA
>DATGJA010000172.1:0-4930 GCA_035295445.1 Polyangiaceae bacterium
CGGCGCCGTCCCTCCTCAACGCGCTGGACTTCCTCTTCCACGAGTGGTGCTACAAGCCGGCGGGGTTCGTGAGCTACGGCGGCATCTCGGGGGGCATGCGCTCGGTGCAGATGACCAAGCAGGTCGTGACGTCCCTCAAGATGATGCCCATGCTCGAGGCGGTCACGATCCCGATGGTCGCCCAGCACATGGACGAGGGCCGGTTCAAGGGCGGTGAGCTCTTCGAGAAGGCCGCCACCGCGCTCCTTGACGAGCTCTTGCGATGGGCCGAGGCGCTGAAGGCGATGCGTGCTCACACGCCCGCGTAGCGGGGCCATCGCCCGCGGGCATAGACGGCGGCGTAGGCCGCCGCGCTGACGACGTTCGTGGCGGCCACGACGCGGAAGAGCGCGACCAGGGGAGCGTCGAAGACGGCGACCGCGAGGATGCAGGCCGGGAACTGGAAGCCCATGATGACCGCGAGATCGACCCACAGCGTGGTCCGCGTGGCGCCGGCACCCGCCATCGCGTTCCCCAGGACGACGCCGACGCCCAGGGCGGCCCAGCTCGGGGCGACGGCACGCAGGTACGCGATCGCGATGGCGACGGGCGCGTCGTCCGCATCGAAGCAGCGAAGGACGGACTCGCCGGCCCACCAGGCCGCGGCGACGAGGGCGACGTTGGTGAGCGCGTCGAACGCCGCGGTGACCCAGCCCGAGAGGACCGCCCGTGGGCGGCTCCGGGCCCCGAGGTTTTGGCCCACGAACGTCTGCGCCGCGCTCCCCCAGCCCATCGCGACGAACAGGGCTATCGTGTCGAGCCGGAAGACGATGCCGATCGCCGTCGTGGCGGATTGATCCGTCGCGGTGGTGAAGAACCGCGCGACGAGCGAGTTGACGAGGAGCATCGCGGCGACGCGCACGACGAACTGGGCGCTCGACGGCCAGGCGAGGCTCGCGATCTCCCGGATGATGTCTCGGTCGGGCCGCGCCTCGCCTGCACGGGGGCGAAGGACGTCGAATCGCGCACCGAGCGTCGCCGCGATCGGCACGAGGACGGCCGCGCGCGCCGCGATCGTCGCCCACGCCGCGCCGAGCAGTCCCATCCGACGGACGTGCAGCGTCGCCGCCAGCGCCCCGGCGGGCGCGAGGACCACCGGCGCGGGACCCGGTCCGAAGATGAGCACGATGGCGAGGAACAGGTTCAGAACGTTGCCCGCGACGAGGAGGCTTGCGGGCGTCTTCGAGCTCCCGAGAGCGCGCTGGATGGCCGTCAGTTGGAGGAGAAAGAAGATCGTGCCGCCCCCGCCCACGATGACCCGCAGGTAGCTCGTGGCGAGCGTTGCCACGGCGCCCTTGGCCCCGATGACGCCGCGCACGAGGGGTCCCGCGAGTCCGATCCCGGCGGCGCCGAAGGCCAGGCTCAGCGCACCGACGACGAGGAGCGACTGCCAGGCGATGCGCCGCACGAGGCCGGTGTCTCCCGCGCCTTGGTGCTGGGAAATGAGCGCGCTCGTCGCGGTCGAGATCCCGTAGCTGACGATGGTCCCGAGGGCCGCGATCTGGTCGCAGATTCCCAGGGCCCCGAGGGCCGGCCCAACCTCGTCGTGGGGGAGGCGCGCCACGAGGTACGCGTCCACGAGGTTGAACGTCGTCTGGAGCGCCATGCCGAGCGCGAGCGGCGCGCCGAACCGCCCGATCTCCCAGAAAAGGGGCCCTTCGAGGATCCGGCGGGTCGCCTCCGGGGCGCCGGTCGAGACCGACATCGGTCCCTTATACGCCCATAGTTGCCGATCCATCGGTGCGCGGGCTATGGATTACCCGTGAGGATCCGGCCTGAGCCCCCCCCCGGCCCCCCGGCCGCCCCTGCGGGTCGCGCGGATGTGGCGCGCCCGTCGCGCCGCGAGATGCTCGTGCGCGGTGGGTCGATGCTCGGCGTGCTCGGCGCTGCGGCGGTCGGGGCTCGGGCCGTCTGGGACAAGGGCGGCTTCGACGTCGCCCGCCTCAGCGCGACGCGCCAGGTGCGTGACTACCGGATCGTCGCCCGCGACGCCGAGCACGCGGAGCTCGCGATCGCGCGCGCGGCCCCCAAAGAGGCGGGGGATGACTCGCCGCACCCGACGGCGACGCCGGAGGCGCTGGTCCGGCGCGCGGTCGGCGCCATGGGCGGGATGGTGCGGTTCGTGTCGCGGGGGGATGTCGTCGTCGTCAAGCCCAACATCGGGTGGGATCGGATGCCCATCCACGCGGCCAACACGAACCCGGAGGTGGTCGCGGCCGTCATCCGGCTCGCGTTCGAAGCCGGGGCGAAGAAGGTCGTGGTCGCCGACGGCTCCTGCAACGACCCCAATCGCTGCTTCCAGCGATCGGGAATCTGGCGCGCATCGTACGAGCTCGGCGCCCAGGTCGTCCTCCCCCAGGAGCACCGCTACCGCACGATGCGCGTGAAGGGGGACGTGCTCGACGAGTGGCCCATCTTCACGACGCTGGTGGACGCCGACAAGGTCATCAACGTGCCGGTGGCCAAGCACCACAACCTCGCGAAATACACCGCTGCGATGAAGAACTGGTACGGCGTCCTCGGCGGGCGACGAAACCGGCTTCACCAGAACATCGACACGTCGATCGCCGACCTCGCGACGTTCATGCGCCCCACGCTCGTCGTCGTGGACGCTTGGCGCGTCCTCATGCGCAACGGCCCGCAAGGCGGAAACGTCGACGACGCGCGGGACATGCACACCGTGATCGCGACGGTCGATCAGGTCGCGGCCGACGCGTATGGGTGCACGCTCATCGGGCAAAAGCCCGAGAACCTACCGTACCTCGCCATGGGCGTCCAGCGCGGTCTCGGGACGTCGGACTGGCGAGCCTTGCGCGTCAAGGAGGCGTGACCCGTGGCGCATCAGCACGTGCCCGTGACCCCCTGCGCGCACGCGTCGGTGGCGCTGGCGCCGGTCCCCGAGGGGCTCGCGCACGAGCATCACCCCGACGTCGAGCCGATCCCGTGGGTCACGGGAAAGGTGGGGAAGGTTCAGGCGATCGACGCCGTGACGGGGTTCGGGCCGAGCCCGGGCCCAAGCCCGAATCCGAATGCGAGTCTGGCCCCCGCGGCGGCCGCCACCGCGCCCTCGAATGCGGCCGCCCCGCCCAAGAAGCCGAAGAAGAAGCTGCCCGGCAGCGGCATCCCCCCTCGGCGAATCGCGGTGGTCCTCAAGTGGGCCCGGCGGATCTCGCAGGTCGCGTTCTTCGGGCTCTTCATGTACTTCCTTTTCCAGACGGCCTTCCGCGGCAGCTTCGCCGCGCGCGCCGACGCTCCCGTCCGTCTGCCCCTGCCGGTCGAGGGCTTCCTCCTCGCCGATCCGTTCGTCGGTGCGATCACGGGGCTGGCCAGCCATAGCGTCTACCGGGGGCTGCTCTGGGGGATCGGCCTGCTCGCGGTCACGATGCTCGTCGGCCGCGTCTTCTGCGGCTGGATCTGCCCGTTCGGGACGCTCCACCACTTTTTCGGATGGCTTCTCCCGAGCAACCGCGGCCGCGGGGCGTCGCGCGTCGAGGCGAACAAGACGCACTCGTACCAGCGCGCGAAGTATTACCTGCTCTACGCGTTCCTGCTGTGCGGCGTGGGGGGAAGCGCGATCGGCGGGCTCTTCGACCCTATCTGCATCGCGGTGCGGTCGATCGGTCTCGGCGTCATCCCGGGGACCCAGTACGTCGCGAGCCGCGTCTTCGGCGCGGCGCAGGACGTCCACGCGCACGCGATCCAGAGCCTGGCGGACCAGTCGCAGGACCTGCTCGCCCGCACCGTGTGGCAGAGCCGGCAGGCGTACTTCCACCAGACCTGGTTCATCGTCTTCCTCCTCGTCGCGGTGCTCTTCGCGAACCGCTTCATCCCGCGCTTCTGGTGCCGTGTGCTCTGCCCGCTCGGCGCGTTCCTCGGCGTCTTCGCCCGCTTCGCCCTCTTCGGGATGACGAAGGACCACGCCAAGTGCACCGACTGCAACCTTTGTCTCGTGCACTGTCAGGGCGCGGACTCCCCGCAGGGTGGGGTCAAGTGGCGGCAGGACGAGTGCCACATGTGCATGAACTGCGAGAACGCCTGCCCGGAGGACGTCATCAAGTTCACGTTCATGCCCAACCGGCGCAGCACGATCGTGCGCCCCGACACCGAGCGACGCACCACTCTCGCGGCCGTGGGCGCCGGGGCGATGTTCCTTCCCGCCGCGCGCATCGCCGACGCGCTCGACGTCAACTACCAGTCGAAGGTCATCCGTCCGCCCGGCGCAGTGGAGGAGCGCGCGTTCCTCGAGCGGTGCATCCGCTGCGCCGAGTGCATGAAGGTGTGCCCCAACAACGCGTTGCATCCGGCCTTCTTCGAGGCCGGGGTCGAGGGGCTCTGGACCCCCATCCTCATCGCGCGCATCGGGTACTGCGAGTTCTCGTGCGTGCTCTGCGGTCAGGTATGCCCGACCGGCGCCATCCAGAAGATCAGCGAGAAGGAGAAGATGGGCATCGAGCAGCCGCCCATCAAGATCGGCACGGCGTTCTACGATCACGGCCGGTGCTTGCCGTGGTCGATGCAGACGCCGTGCATCGTCTGCGAAGAGTTCTGTCCCACGTCGCCGAAGGCCATCTGGGTCGAGGAGGTCGACGCCCCGGTCCGCGAGAGCAAGGCCGGGCCGGACGGCGCGCCGCCCGCCTACAAGACGGTGCATCTGCAGCGCCCCCACGTGGACCCGTCCCTGTGCGTCGGGTGCGGCGCCTGCGAGAAGGTCTGTCCGGTGCAGGACCAGCCCGCCGTGTACGTGACGAGCGTCGGCGAGACGCGATCGAAGACCAACGTCATCCTGCTCGAGAACACCAACTACAACCAGAAGACGTAGGCGAGGGTGAACGACCGCTTCCTCCGTGCCTGCCGGCGTCAGTCCGTCGACGCGACCCCCGTCTGGTTCATG
>DATGJA010000173.1:0-15507 GCA_035295445.1 Polyangiaceae bacterium
TTCGATACGCGAGGACACCGAGAGAGTAGATGTCCGTCCGGGCATCCACGTCGGACTGCCCCATTGCCTGCTCTGGGCTCATGAATTGCGGGGTACCGACGAACGTGCCCTCGACCGTCTCCGTCGCGTGCGCCGCGTCCATCAGCTTGACGACCCCGAAGTCGAAGACTTTGGCGACGACGCCGTCATCGGAGGTATGCGCCAGGAAGATGTTGTCCGGTTTGATGTCGCGATGAATGATCCCTGCCTCGTGGGCGCGCTGGAGCCCGCGCGCGACCTGCGCGAGGATCGCGACCGTCTCCGAGAGCATCAACCGCGTCACGCGGCGTAGGCGCTCTCGCAGCGTCTCGCCCTCGAGATACTCCATCACGATGTATGGCGTGCCGTGCGGCAGCTCGCCGCTGTCGAACACTTGCACGCTGAACCTGGACTTCAAGCGAGCGGCGGCGCGCGCCTCGCGCGCAAAGCGCGACCGGACCTCGGGGGACAGCGCGGTGGACGTGGATACGATCTTCACGGCCATCCGCTCGCCGAGGACGAGGTGCGTGCACGACCAAACGGTCCCCATCCCGCCGCTGCCGAGGCGCGTGTCGAGCCTGTACTTTCCGGCGATGACGGTCCCGGCAGCCACCTCGTCCGCCGTCGGGCGTACTGACGATCTCTTCGCAGACACCATGCGTCGAGTTTGGAGTTTCGCATGGTCTCTTGCGTGCTGGTAGGGGGCGTGGGTAGGACTCGTCACTCCCCAAGTTGCGTCGACTGGACTTGTAGTCCGCAGCCTGCAGTCGGCAGTCCGCACCGAGTCGGCCACAGAGTCAGGCGGCCTCGTCCACGGCCGCGCGGGCACGTCGTCGCGTAACAGGTTCGTTGCGTGGCCACCGAGCTATCCGGTCTATCCCGTAGCCGGGACGTGCACGGAGAGCGTGATCATCTGCCCAGAGGCTCGCCCGGGGCCCCGACCCGTGATGAAACCTGAGGCGCTGCTGGTTGGCTGCAGGGACGGCCCCCCAGACGTGTGGGCCTTTCACGGCGGGGTCGGCACCCGGCTCACTCGTGAAGCTCGACGCGGCGGTCCTCGGCATTGACGACTTCGCGATCGGAGTGAAAGCTGCGAATGATGGCGGCGATCGATTCGATCGCAGCGTCGGCAGGACGGCGCGGGGATCTTTCCCCGCGGTAACCGCAAAGAAGGGAGTTCCGGCAATGATCGGTTCATCGCGAGCTGTTACTGCTCTCTTCGTCCTTTTCCCTTTCTTCGGCTTCGGGCGCGGGCACGACGACGACTCGCAGAGGTTCGTCGATTGTGATCGAGGAGAAACGATTCAAGAGGCGCTGAGGACGGTGCTGCCCGGCGACACGCTCTTCATCAGCGGCACCTGCAACGAGAACGTCACCGTCTCGAGCCCTACGGGCCAATTCAACGGGGTGACCTTCGACGGCCGTGGCACGGCCAGCATCTCGGGGCCGAACACCACCCAGAACACCCTCGAGCTGGATGGTGTGTCGAACTTCACCGTGCGCGGACTGCGCATCAGCGGGGGGTTCGACGGGCTCTCCGTCAATACGGGTAGCCAGATCGCGGTGGACACGGTGGTCGTCGACCACGCCGGCCGCCACGGGATCCACTTTCAGCGGGGGACGACGATGGCGTTCATCATCAACTCGACGATCCAAAACAACCCGCAAAACGGGGTCATCGTCAACGAGAACTCGTACGCTCGCATCGGTTTCACGTCCGGCGTCGGCGCCTCGGAGGACGATACCGGACCCTGCGTCATTCAAGGTAATGGCGGTCACGGAATTCGCATCCAGCGGTCGTCGTCCGCCCGCGTCTACACGAATACGATCAGCCACAACGGTCAGAACGGAGTGAACATCGAGAGCGCTTCGTACGCCGAAATCGCGACGAATACGATCAACGGGAACGCAAAGAACGGCGTGGCCGTGACGGAGAACTCGACGCTGCACCTCGGCAATCCCACGGGCACCAAGACGGAGGACAATCCGGACAGCACCACGGTCGCCAACGGGCAATTCGGCCTTCAGGCCCAGTGGGGCTCGTTCGTGTCGGGGCGCTTGGGAACGTTGACGGGAGTGAGCGGCGCCTCGAGCTTCACGCACAATGCCAACGACGATCTGACGCCCTGAAACGTACCCGCCGGGCATGAGGCTCGGGTGGTACAACTTCCTTGCATGAATCGGTGCGACGAGTGCAGGAGGGACCTTCTGCGGGCGGGGGTCGCGGGGGCCGTGGCGCTCGTCGCGCCGGGCTGCGGCAGTCCGGCCGGTCGTTCGGAGCGCGACGGAGGCGCCGCGAGCGACGGTGGGCCTGGAGAGGACGCGAACGGAGCGAACGAAGGTGGTCCCTGCTCGCCGTCGTGCGCCCAGGGACCGAAGACGTTGGCCTTTCCTTTTTCGACGTACCCGCAGCTCCGGGCCGTCGGCGGCAGCGCGATGCACGGGACAACGGGATATGCCGATCCGTCTTGTCGCCTCGGTCTCGTCGTCGTCGCCCAACCCTCGGCGGGGACCTTCGTGGCGTTCTCGGCGGCGTGCCCTCACCAGTGTTGCGTCGTGTCGTTCATCAAGGCCAGAAATGAATTCGTGTGCCCGTGCCACGGCTCCACGTTCGACCTCTCTGGACGGGTGGTCGTGGGTCCCGCGCCCAGTGGTCTGCAAGAACTGTCGGTTTGCGCGGACTCTTGCGGCGTGTACGTGACGACGCCGTGAGGGCTGCGCCCGAGTCGCCTCCCTATCCCTCCGCGACCGTGACCGTCGCCATCGCGTCGGTGCACGTGCCGCAACCGGCGCCGTCGGGCTCGGTCGTCGTCGCGGTCGGCGCGAGCGCCTGGTCCGCGAGCGTCTTTCCGTCGACGGAGAGGTTCACGGTGACGTGGGCTGCGACGTGGGGCGACGAGTCCGCCCCGAATGGCGGTGCCACGAGGAACGTCAGACGAAAGCGACCCGAAACAGGGGTGCAGCTCATCGCGCTGCACACGTTGCCGTTGCAGACGGGCGGGGGACACGAGGTCACCGGCGCCAGCGACAACGTCACGTCGCTGCCGATTGGGCAGCCCCCGCTTGTTCCGTTGGGATCGGGCGGATTGGCCACGTCGAGCGTGCATTGCCCCGTCGTGCCGTCGACGTCGAAGGCGAGCGTGTACGTCCCCGCCGCCCACGCGTCGTTCGGCGATTGAAACGTGATCGTCGTACGATCGCACTCGAAGCCCACGGCGCTGCAGGAGTGGCCCCCGAAGTCGAAGTTGCAGTCAAGGCTCATGGCGAGCGTCGCTAGCGCGCCGCCAACGAGGCGCTGCTGCCTCTTCTTCATCGGACGTCCTCCGCTTCTTCACCTCGCAACGCTGATGCCAACGCCGTTTCCGCTGTGACGCGGCCGACAAGCATCGAGACTCGCGACGTCCTCGTCTTGCTCGCCGTGAATGCCTCGACACAGCCTGAGACGGAGATCCGCCGTCCCATTCTTGTCTCGACGCGGTGCGCCCGACGGACCTTGAGCCATCCGTCGCATAGGGATAAACGCGTGCGATCGATCCCCGGCGGCAAACTCGCGCCCGAGCGTACGCCGTTCGCTCACGGGGTCACGATCCTCGGGGGTGACTCTCGTCCGATCTCTCGCTTCGCTCGAGGATGCGGACTAGCGCTCGCGGTCAGCGGTTTGGTCTTGGCCGCCTTCGCGGGCTGCGGGACCCACGCCACCGTCGGCTTCGACGGAGACGCCGGCGCTGCCCCCGCCGCCACGGCTCCCGCCCTCGACGACGGGTCGACGCCACCCCCGCCCCCGAGCGACGACTCGGGCCCGGTTCCCTCCCTGGGCAACGCCGACGCCTCGAGGACGTACAACGACTTCACGACGCCCGTCCTCGACATGACCGACGCCGGGGGATCGGCGGTGCCGTCCAACGCGCCCGGGCTCTTCGGTCCGATGTCGGCCGGGGCGCGGAGCGGCGGCCCGTGCCTCGTCGAGCCGGAGCCGGACTCCCTCTTCCCGCGCAACTGGCTGCGCCCGCGGTTCCGGTGGACGTCGGCCTCTGGCGAGAACCTCTTCGAGCTCCGCATCCACGCGCAGAACCAGGCGACCGACCTGGTCGTCTACACGACGGCGCAGTCGTGGACGATGCCGAAAAAGATGTGGGACTCGCTGCGGCTCGACTCGAACGACGTGCCGCTCACCGTGGCGATCCGCGGGGGTGTCTTCGCCAGCGGGGTGCTCGCGAACGTCGCGCTCGGCGCGACCTACTCGATCGGGATCGCCCCCGCCGACGCCGCCGGGACCATCATCTACTGGACCAGCGCGGAGGGCACGACGCTCAAGGGCTTCCGCGTCGGCGACGAGTCGGTCGGTGCGACGCTCGTGACCTCGCAGGTCCAGCAGATCACCCTCGGCGCCGGCGCGTGCATGGGGTGCCACACCGGCGCGCCGGACGGCGAGTACTCTATCCTGTCGTCGAACGTGAACAACTGGGGAGACTTCATCGCGCTCGTCGATCCAGACGCCGGCGCGGTGGGGTCGACGCCGCCGTTCCTCGGCGCGGGCGCGCGCACGGCCCTCGCGCAAGGTCCGCTCGGGATGAGCGCCGTATCGAAGGCGCACTGGTCCAAGGGCGACCATGTGATGATCGGCAGCGACAATAGCGACCTCGTGTGGATCGACCTCGAGGCGAGCAGCGCCAGCGCGGCGAGCGGCACTCTTACGCGGATGGGCACCCAGACGGGCGGGAGCAGCGCGGTGGCGCCCGCCTGGACGCACGATGGCAAGACGATCGTGTACGTCGCGTCGACGTCGGCGAGCGGAGGCCGCCCGGGAGCGGCGATCGGATCGGTGTTGACGACCGAGCCCGGCTCCACGGCGGACTTGTTTACCGTCCCATATGCGAACCGGCAGGGCGGGACCATCGCGCCCCTCGCGGGCGCCGCCAGCGCCTCGATGCAGGAATATTACCCGGCCATCTCGCCCGACGACGCGCTCGTCGTGTTCAACGAGTGCGCCAACGACCTCAGCATGTACAACCAGGCGCAGGCCGAGGTGTTCGCCATTCCGATCAAGGGCGGCACGGCGACGCGCCTTCGCGCGAACGAGCCGGCGGCGTGCGCGGGAATGACGAGCCCCGACGTCACCAACAGCTGGCCGAAGTGGGCGCCCGCCGTGACGACGACGGCCGATGGGCGGTCCTTCTATTGGGTCGTGTTCAGCTCGAAGCGCCTCGGGACGACGCCGCAGCTCTTTCTCACGGGGCTGATGGTCGACGCGAAGGGCGCCGTGAACAGCTACGGCGCGCTCTATCTATGGAACCAGCCCGCGAACGAGGGCAATCACACTCCCGCCTGGGAGTACTTCAACGTCCCGCCGCCGCCACTGCCGCCGAA
This sequence comes from Polyangiaceae bacterium, assembly GCA_035295445.1. Classification (GTDB taxonomy): domain Bacteria; phylum Myxococcota_A; class Polyangia; order Polyangiales; family Polyangiaceae; genus Palsa-1150. Next base: position 5,386 of record DATGJA010000173.1, read on the forward strand.
CCAACCTATTCAGTAGAGCTCATGCCGGCTTGGCGACGAATGACTTGCAGTAGCCCTTCGGGTTGATGGGTCCCTTCACGACCTTGCACGTCCCGCAAGCGTCCGGGGCGGCGGGGATGAACTGCTGGCACCCCGTGCAGTTTTTGCCAGGTTCGACCGAGGTGTCCATGTACTGGAGCGCGGTGCGCGCCTGAAGGTCGGCGGTGGAGAGGGCGGTCGTATCGGTGCACTTGAGCGCCTTCTGTTCTTTGCTGCACGCGGCCGTCGAACCGATGACGGTCAGAATGCCGAGCGCAGCGCCCCGTCCGAGGACGTCGCGACGTGAAATCTTCGAGTCCATGGTGCTCCCCCCGTTAGTGTCCGCACCGTTTCGCGTCAAGTACGTCGATCACCCTCGTCACCCCCGCAAAGCCCAGAGTACGAGCCCACCCAGAACGACGCGATACCAACCGAATGGCTCGAGGCCGCGCGAGCGCAGGTATCGCAAGAAGCTGGCGATCACCGCCCACGCGACGACGAAGGACACGAGCATGCCCGCCGCGACGCTCGCCGACCCCACGCTCGCGCCGAGCGCGTGGCGCCCCTTGAAGCCTTCATAGATCGTGGCGGCTCCGAGCGTGGGCAGCGCGAGGAGGAACGAGAACTCGGCGGCCGTCGCGGTAGAGAGCCCGGAGAGCTGCCCGGCGACGATCGTGCACATCGCGCGCGACGCCCCAGGCCACAGGGACAGGCACTGGCCGAGACCGATCGCGAGCGCGCGCGACGTCGAGACCCGCTCGAGCCCGTCCTCGCCGTGCGTGCCTCGACGCGCACGCTCCACGACGATCATCGCGAGGCCGCCGACAACGAGCGCCCCGGCGACGGGCTTCGGTCCGAAGAGATGCGCCTTGATGGTCTTTCGGAGGACGAGGCCCGCGATGGCCGTCGGGACGAACGCCGTCACGAGGGCCCCGAGGAGTCGCCACGAGGCCGGGTCGCGCGCGAAGAGACCGCGGACCCTCTCGAGCAGGAGGGATCGGTAGTGGGCGAGCACCGCCAAGATGGCCCCGAGCTGAATGACGATCTCGAAGGAGGACGTGGCCGGATCGTCGTCGCGGAGCCCCAGCCAGTGGCCCACGAGGACCAAGTGGCCCGTCGAGGACACCGGCAGGTATTCGGTCAGGCCTTCCACGACGCCGAGCAGCACAGCGACGAAAAGCGGCATGTTGGCGCGTACCTACACTCGATGGCGCGCAGCGTCGAGGCCGCATTTGAGACGGGAAGGAGCCTTGCTGGTCGAGCCCGCCCGTCTCAATCCGTGCCTGGTAGAGGGTCCCGCGGGCGACAAGGGGAAGACGGAGCCGCCGCATGGTTTTGGATTTTCGTCGTGGTTTGGCACTGCTGGCTCTCGCCTGGGGGCTGGCGCATTGCGCATCCGCCAGTGGGCCGGGAGGGGCCGACTTCGGGTCGGACGGTTCGGCCGCGGCGGACGCCTGGCACGACGCCACCGAATCGTCCGACACGGGGGGCGGCGACGACGACACGTCCCCCGGGACCGACGGGACCCTCCCACCCGACTCCGCAGGGGGAGGCGACGCGCCCTCCCCGGCGGACGCCTCGGCGGATACTGCGCTCGCGGCGGACGGTCCCGTCGAGGCCGGCACTGGCCCCGACGGCACGAGCGGCGACGCAGACGCGACGATCGACTCGTCGGGGAGCGACGTCTCCTCCGGAGAAGTGGGCGGCGACGCGGTCGCCGACACGACCGGCGCGGGCGACGTCCTCGACGGCGGCACGGACGACGACGCGGACGGTTCGATCGTCGTCGACTCGGGTGGGGGCGAGGACGCCGAGGCGATGGGCCCAGAGGCCGGCATCGACGCGACTTGCCCCGCCGATCAACAGTACTCGCAGACGACGTTCATCAACCTCGCACCGCCAATGGGCGCGGCCCTCGATCGCAATGGGGGCGACCCCATCCCGAACGACGCCGGCGTCCCGCCCGCGGGATGGCATTTCTATCAGCCGGGCGGCGCGGTCTGCCGAGACGGCTCGCCGGCCGGCTTCTACGTCCGGTACACGTCGTCGACCAAGCTGATGATCTACCTCGAGGGCGGCGGCGCCTGCGACAGCCAGCACTTCTGCGATCACAATCCCGCCAACATCGACCAGATCTTCCCGGGCGGCGCCAATGGTCAGGGCCAAACGATCGGCGGGTCGCTCATCCTGACGACGGGGCTTCAGCAGCCGTACACGACCGGGATCTTCGACTTCACCAACTCGTCCAACCCCTTCAACGGCTGGAACCAGGTGTACGTACCGTACTGCACGGGGGACGTGTTCTTCGGCACCGTCGCCAACGCCATGGTGCCGGGGATGGCGATGCCCCAGCAATTCGTCGGGTACCGCAACATGCAGAAGTTCATCGGCCGCATCGTCCCGACGTTCCCCGGCCTCGACCAAGTCGTCCTCGCGGGCGCGAGCGCGGGCGGGTTCGGCGCGGGGCTCAACTACGGCATGGTCCAGGACGCGTTCGGAAGCGTCCCCGTGTCGGTGATCGACGACTCCGGTCCGCCCTTCTCGCTCACGTACCTGCCGGCGTGCTTGCAGAAGGAATGGCGCGACCTCTGGGGCTTCGATGCGGCCTTGCCGTCCGACTGCGCGGAGTGCAGCGCGTCCGACGGGAGCGGCCTGACGAACATCGTCTACTACTGGCGCCACAAGTACGCGCAGGCTCGCGTCGGGCTCGTGTCGAGCATGGATGATCAGGTCATCGAACTCTTCTTCGCTCAGGGGATCAACAACTGCGCGACGAACGATCCGAACCTGCTCGTCATCGGCGGTCTGTTCAGCGACGGCGGGACGGTCTACCCGAACAGCATGTTCGAGTCCGGCTTGATGGACCTGCGCAACACGTTTGCTTGCACCGGCGCGCTCGCGACGTACTACATCAACGGATCGAACCACCAGCACATCTTCCGCGACGAGTTCTTCCAGCCCCTCTCGGGCGGGGTCACGATGGCGACCTGGGCCACGAACCTGGTGCACGGCACCATGACGCAGATCGGTCCCTGAGAGCGCGACGGCGAATCGTCGTGCTCGAAGGCCCTGTTTTTCGAGCTACCCTCCGCCGCGTGTCGGACGAAACTCTGTCGTTCTTCGATCGCGTTTGGCTGGCGTGGGCGTGCTTCTTCCGCGTGCTCTTCGACCCGGGCTTCGCCGGGCGCGTCGTGGCCGCCCGGGCTCCGTCGCTCCCGGTGGCCGAAGCGAGCGCGCCCGTCGCGAAGCCGTCCGCCGAGCCGGCGCTCCAGCTCCTCGCGCTCTTCCAGCGCCAGGGACGCCTGGTCGACTTCCTTCAGCAAGACATCGCCGCCTTCTCCGACGCGGACGTCGGCGCCGCGGCGCGCGTCGTTCACGAAGGTTGCCGTCGGGCGCTGCGCGACCACGCGGACGTGGAGGCGCTCCGCCCCGAGGCGGAGGGAGCGCGCGTGACGGTCGACAAGGGATTCGATCCCAGCGCGGTCAAGCTCGTGGGCGACGTCGGCGGGGAACCTCCATACGCCGGCGTTTTGCGTCATCGCGGGTGGCGCGCGAAGGACCTTCGCCTCCCGCAGGTCCTCTCGGGCCACGACGCGGGCGTCCTCGCCCCCGCCGAGGTCGAGCTCGGATGAGTCGTTTCACCGTCGGGATCGATCTCGGCACGACCCACTGCGCACTGGCGGTCGCCGACGCCGAGGACCCCGAGGGCCCGCGCCCGCGCGTGATGCATGTCCCGCAGCTCGTCGCGCCGGCCGAGGTCGATCCCCAGCCGCTGCTGCCGTCGTTTCTCTACTTCGCGTCCGAGGTCGAAGGGCCGCAAGCTTTGCCGTGGGATGCCGAGCGGCGGTTCGCCGTGGGTGCCTACGCGCGGACACGCGGCGCCGAGGCCCCGGGTCGCGTCGTGGCGAGCGCCAAGAGCTGGCTGTCGCACCCGGCGGTCGACCGACGTTCGGGCATCTTGCCGCTCGGCGCTCCTAGCGACGTAGAGCGGATCTCGCCCGTCGAGGTGTCGTGGCGCTATCTCGAGCATCTGTCGGACGCCTTCGACGCGCGCTACGGAGGCGGCGAGGCGGCGCTCGCCAGGCAGGACGTGGTGATCACCGTCCCTGCCTCGTTCGACGCATCGGCGCGCGAGCTAACGGTCGAGGCGGCGCTCGCCGCCGGGATCGACCACCTGACGCTCCTCGAGGAACCGCAGGCGGCGTTCTACGCGTGGACCCTCGCGATGGGCGACGCGTGGCGCCTGCATGTCGCACCGGGCGACGTCGTGCTCGTCGTGGACGTGGGCGGCGGGACCACCGACTTCTCCGCCATCGCGGCCGTCGACCGCGCCGGAACGCTCGACCTCGTGCGTGTCGCCGTGGGAGACCACATCCTTCTCGGCGGCGACAACATGGACCTCGCCCTGGCGCACCTGGTCCGCCAGAAGCTCGAGGCCTCGGGCGCGACCCCGGATCGCGCGCAGCAGGCGGCGCTCGTGCACGTGTGCCGCACCGCCAAGGAGCGCCTCCTCTCGGACGCGACCCTCGCCGCGACCCCGATCGCGATCGCCTCGCGCGGCGCGGCGCTCCTTGGCGGGACGCTTCGTTCCGAGCTCACCCGCGACGAGATCACGCGAGCCCTCGTCGACGGATTCTTTCCCGAAGTCTCCTCCGACGCCCGACCGACGACGCGCGCGCGCGCGGGCGTGGCCCAGCTCGGACTGCCGTACGCGTCGGACCCCGCCGTCACCCGCCACCTCGCTTCGTTCTTGGCCCGGCAGGCGGGGGCGCTGTCGAAGCTCGAGGGCTTCGCGGCCGGAGCGAGGATCGACGGCGCAGCGCGGCGCGAGGCGAAGCTCTTGCACCCGACGGTGGTCCTCTTCAACGGCGGCGTCCTCAAGGCCGAGGCCCTCCGGGGTCGCGTCGTCGCCACGCTCGACGCTTGGCTGCGCGCCGACGGGGCGCCGCCGGTTCGGGTCCTCGAGGGGGCCGACCTCGACGTAGCCGTCGCGTGCGGCGCGTGCGCCTACGGTCTGGTGAGGAAAGGGCACGGCCTTCGGATCCGCGGTGGGACCGCGCGCGCCTACTACCTGGGCATCGAGGCGGCGGTCCCCGCCGTCCCTGGCGTCGAGCCGCCCATCAGCGCGATGTGCATGGCGCCTTTCGGTATGGAGGAGGGGACGGCCGCCGCCCTGCCGCCGCACCAGCTCGGCGTCGTGGTGGGTGAGCCGGTCCGCTTCCGCTTCTTCGGGTCGAGCGTGCGGCGCGAAGACCGCGCGGGTGACGTCCTCGACGACTGGCCGGCGCAGGAGCTGACCGAGTTGCCGCCAATCGAGGTGACGCTGCCCACGGAGGGCCGTCGCGAAGGCGACGTCGTCCCCGTCCGACTACGGGCGGAGATCACCGACGTCGGGACACTCCTCATCGAGGCCGAGCCGCTTCGCCCGCTCGTCCAGGACGAGCGCTGGCGCGTCGAGTTGAGCGTCCGGGGCGACGACTGAGGCATGACCGCGCAGTTCGCGGTGGGGATCGACCTCGGAACGACGAACACCGTCACGGCGTTCGCCCCGATCGACGACGTACGCGGTGCCGAGGTGCTCGGCTTGCCCCAGCTGGTTTCGCCGAGCGAGGTGGCAGAACGGCCGCTCCTGCCGTCCATGCTCTACGCTCCCGTCGACGGCGAGCGGCTCGAGGAGCCGTTGCACGACGGCCCCTGGGTGCTCGGAGAGATCGCCCGCCAGCGCGGCGTCGAGGTGCCCGGGCGCCTCGTGGCCTCGAGCAAGAGCTGGCTCGTCCACGCCTCGGTGGACCGCGCCGCGCCGATCCTACCGTGGGGCGCCCCGGCGGAGGTCCCGAGGCTCTCTCCGGTGGACGCGGCCGCGCGCCTGCTCACCCGAGTCCGCCGCGCTTGGGACGCGAAGCATCCGGATGCGGCGCTTGCGGACCAGCAAGTCATCGTCACGGTCCCGGCGTCCTTCGACGACATGGCCCGCGAGCTGACGCTCGAGGCGGCGCGCGCGGCCGGGTTCGCCCCCAAGCTCCTCGAGGAGCCGCAGGCGGCCTTTTACGACTGGGTGGCAAGGGCCGGCCCCGCGGGACGGGAGCGGGTGCTTCGCTCGACCGGCGGGACGGCGCTCGTGCTCGTCGTCGACGTGGGAGGAGGCACCACGGACCTGTCGCTCGTGAACGTCGACGCCGCGGGCGATATGACGCGGGTGGCGGTGGGCCCGCACTTGCTGCTCGGCGGCGACAACATGGATCTCGCGCTGGCCCACGAGATCGAAGCGAGGTTCGTGACCGGCGGCGACCGGCTTGACGCGGGGCGCTTCGCGCAGCTCGTCGCCTCCTGCCGCCTGGCCAAGGAGTCGCTCCTGGGAGGTGGTCCGCAGGATCGAGCAGAGCCGGAGTTCGGACCACACACCGTGAGTGCGCCCCCGGAGGACGCCCCGGTGGTCATGGCCGCCGGCGGTGCGAGCCTGGTCGGCAGCGCCCGGACGACGCGCGTGACGCGGGCGGACGCCGAGCGCGTGGTGCTCGACGGGTTCTTGCCGGCGGTCGCCGCGGACGCCGGCCCGGATCGCGCGCGGGGTGCGTTGCTGGCGTTCGGTCTTCCCTACGAGCGCGACGTGGCCATCACTCGGCACGTGTCGGCGTTCCTCCGGCGTCACCTGCCCGAGGGGACGTGGCCCAACGCCGTTCTCCTGAATGGCGGCGTCTTTCGCGCGTCGCGGATCGCCGATCGCCTCGTCGAGGTCCTCGCGTCGTGGCGGTGCGCGAGCGTCGCTCGCTTGCACGACGCCGACCCCGATCTGGCCGTCGCACGTGGAGCGGTCGCGTACGCCCAAGCGCGCCTCGGACGGCGGGCGCGCATCCGCAGCGGGACCGCGCGGGGCTACTTCGTCGGCGTCGACGCGGCTCCGTCGCGGCGCGCCGTGTGTGTCGTGCCCCGCGGCGCCGAGGAGGGGGACGTCCACGCGGCGCGGGGAAGGTCGTTCGCGCTGCTGGTCGGGCGACCCGTCCGGTTCGATCTCTTCGCGAGCGACACGGTGGACGCCTTGGCGGGGGATATCGTGGAGGTCGACGAACGCTTCGAACATCTTCCGCCCGTCGCCGCGACGGCCGATCCTGCGCTCTTGGGCGGAGAGGCCGCGGGCGAGCTTCAAGTCACGCTCGAGGGCGAGCTCACGGCGGTCGGCACGGTCGACCTCGCGTGCGTCGACGCGAGCCGCGACCCGCCGAGCAGGTTTTCGCTGGCGTTCCAGCTCGGGCGCGGCCCGGCCCCGCCGCCGACCGCGGCGCCGCTCCCGAGCGGGTCCGGCGCGCGCCTCGGTTCGGCCCTCGAGCTCGTCGAACGCGCCTTCGGCAAAGCGCGCGCCGACGCGAGCGGACGAGAGGCCAAGGATCTCGTGCGCGAGCTCGAGCGCGCCCTGGGAGAACGTGCCCGATGGAGCACGGAGACCAATCGCGCGCTCTTCGACACCCTCCTCTCGTGCGGACGCGGCCGGCGGCGCTCCGCCGACCACGAGCGCGCCTTCTGGATGCTCGCCGGCTGGTGCGTGCGGCCGGGCGTCGGAGCCCCCGGCGACGCGGACCGGATCGCGGCCTTGACGCGGCTCTTCGAGGAGCGGCTCGCGTTCCCGGCCGAGGTTCGAGGATGGCAGGCGCTCTGGGTCGCGCTCCGCCGCGCGGCCCCGGGCTTCGACGACGAGGCTCAGCGTACGATGCGCGACTTCGTCGATCCCCTTCTGGCCCCACGCGAGGCCAGCCTCAAGCGACCGAAGAAGGCAGCTCTCTCGCTGGAGGACGCGCTCGACATGGCGTCGTCGCTCGAGAGGGTCGCGCCCGAGCGGCGCGCGGAGCTCGGGGGCTGGGTGCTCGAACGGACGTGGACCGACCGCGATCCGCGCCTCTGGCTGGCCATCGGCCGGCTCGGCGCGCGCGTGCCCGCGTACGCGAGCGTTCATCACGTCGTCGCGCCGCACGTCGCGGAGCGATGGCTCGATCACCTGCTACGCGAAAAGTGGGACGCGGTCCCGACGGCCGTCGCCGCCGCCATCCAGCTCGCGCGGCCGACGGGCGATCGCGCGCGCGACGTGGCCGAACGGGTGAGGCGCGAGGTCGAGCGCCGCCTCGTCGCCGCGGGCGTGGAGGGCGAGCGGCTCCGGTCGGTCCGCGAGGTGGTCGGCGTGACCGCCGAGGAGCGCGAGGCCTTCTTTGGCGACTCCCTGCCCGTGGGCCTGCGCTGGGTCGAATGACGCGCGCGGTCGAAATCCTTGCGCCGGGCACCCCCTACGAGCAGAGCTCGTACACAAGCGAGCCGTCCGAAAACTGCGACGGAGACGAAATTGTGGCCTTTTCTGCGAGGGTTTTGGGTCCCGCGGACACTATAGACGTGCTAGGCCTAGGGCCTGCGGGACGGCTCTATCGAGTCAGGGAAGGAGCGGGTCATGCGCTTTCTTGGGGCGACGTGCGGAGTGTTGGCACTGGCCTTCGCCGGGGCATGGGGTGTCGGGTGCAGCGGTGCTGATCAGAGCCCGCTCGGCGGACCCTACGGCGGGACAGCCAACTCGACGCCGCCGACGCAGGGCGAGGCCATCACGCCGGTCAACGTCAACGCGGAGCCGGGACAGGGCACCGGGCCGGCCGCGAGCGGCGCGAGCTCCGGGGCACCCGCGTCGAGCGGCAAGTCGCCCCCGTCGTCCGGCTCTCCCGGGCCGTCGAGTGGGAGCGGCGGGCCCACGACCGGGTCGTCGCAGGGTTCCTCGACCGGTTCGTCCGGGGCCAGCGCCGGCAGCAGCGGGGGAACGCCGCCCGGATCGGGCTCATCCAGCGGCTCGACCGGAGGGTCGAGCGGCGTTCACGCCGGCTCGAGCTCGGGCTCGAGCACGTCCTCGGGCGCGATGTCGGGGGCAAGCTCCGGCTCGTCGATGGGCGGCAGCTCGTGCGATACGTGGACCTGCATCCACATGACGTACCTGGCGCAGGGCACGCCGGGAAACTGCGGCACGGCGTTCTGCCACTCGCAGATGTCGAGCCCCTCGGGCGCCTACACCTGGCTCAAGGGCCAAGGGTACATCGGCGGCAGTCCCCCCGCGCTCGTCGGTTCGCGCTCGTGCCTCACCTGGTTTGGTGGAAACATGCCGCCGGGCGGCTCGCGCTCGAATTCCCAGGCCGTCTCCGACTTGAACGCTTGGGCCGCGGCGGGAGCACAGAACAACTAATCACCGTCACCCCGGCCTTCATGGCTCGGGCTACGGTCGCGTGACGACGTCGCCGTGACGTCGCAGGAGAGATCTCGATGGACGCGCGGATGGTCTTGGCCGTCGCAGTTTTGGTGTTTGCCGGCGGATGCGCTCACGTTGCACCGTACGAGCGCGGCAAGCTGGCGCACCCGATGATGACGGCCGAGGACCTCGAGGGACCGGCGGCCGCGCATGTGCTGGCCGTCCACGAGGGGGCGACGGGCGGCGGCGGCCTCTCCGAGAGCGGCTGCGGGTGCAACTGAGTCCCGACATCGTCCGAAGCGCGCCCGCGGACCCGTGAAACGAACGGCTTATCCCCAGCCCAGGCGAGGGCGCGAGCGCGCCACGCTCGCGTGCGCCCTGGCCCTCTTCGCGTCGGTCGTCGCGCGGCCCGTCGAGGGGTCGTCCGACTCGGACGACTCCGACCAGTCCTCGTCAGACAACGACTTGGACGAGAGGCCCGTCCGAAAGACGAAGCACGACGAGGACCAGGACAAAGAGAAAGAGAAGAACAAGGACAAGAAGGACAAGGACAAGATCGAGGACACGGCCATCAAGCGCGCCTCGCTGGAGTTCGCCGGCTACAACGACAGCGATCACGTCAGCGTGCTCACGCCGTCGGTGGCGCTCGGGATCGAGAACGTGAGTGGCGCGTCGCTCCACGCGAACTACCTCGTCGACGTCGTCTCCGCGGCGTCGGTCGACATCGTGTCGACGGCCTCGCGGCGCTGGGAGGAAGTGCGGCACGTCGGCTCGCTCGACGCGGCGTACAAACCGGGCACGTTCGGCGTCGCCGCCAACGCGGGCGTGTCGAGCGAGCCGGATTATCTGTCGTGGGTCGCGGGCGGATCGATCACGCAAGACTTCTTCGCGAAGAACCT
>DATGJA010000174.1:0-5662 GCA_035295445.1 Polyangiaceae bacterium
AGGGGTAGCTCGGGCGGGGGACGAGCACTTCGTCGCCGGGATCGCAGAGCAGCTTGAAGAGAAGCGCGTACGCCTCGCTCGTGCTTGCCGTCAGCACCACGCGTTCCGGGTCGACGTCGCGTCCGTCCGTCGACGCCGCGCGCGCCACGGCCTCGCGCGCCGACGGCAGGCCGAAGGGCGAGGGCTCGTAGACCAGGGCGCCGGCGCCGCTCGAGGCGGAGAGGATCGCGTCGGCGTCGGAGGGGAGGTCGGCCCGCGTGGGGTTCGACTCGGTCAGGTCGAGCCACGTCAGCCCTTGCGCCCGCGCGCGGGAGACCGCCGCGGCGAGAGGATTGGGCGATAAGTCGAACGCGGATCGGGACGAGAACATCTCGCGCGCGGCGCGTGCGACCGCGTCAACCCCCGCCGCCCGCGTCCTTCGGCCCGCCGGATCCGGAGCTCGTACCGGACGCGGATCCGGAGCCCGAGCTCGAGCCGCTGGCGGAGCCCGTTCCGCTGCCGGTGCCGCCGCCGCCCCCGCAGAGGCCATTCACGCAGGTCTGATGAAACGAGGTGCACGGCTGGCACGTCGAGCTCCCGAGGCCGCACGCCGTGTCGTCCGTCCCGGGCTGGCAGGCCCCGTTCAAGTCGATGCATCCGGCGCACATCATCACCGTCCCTCCGGTGCTCGTTCCGCCGCCGGTTTGAGCGCCGGACGGCTTGCCCGAGGACGCGTCGGCGGAGCCGCTGCCCCCGAAGAAGGTCTGCGACGAACCGTCCCCGCTGCTCCCCGCGTCGATCCCCTGACCGACGACCCCTCCGGACGACGGTCCTCCGCTCGGGGTTGGAAAGTTCGACCCTCCCGAGTCGCCGCATCCGGCGAGGTGACCGAACGTCGTGGTGACGAGGAACAGAGCTGCCAGGTCGAGGCCCGAAACGCGCATCTTTTCACCTTCCCACCGCGGATACCCGCGATTCTAGCAGATTCCTCGCGGTCCTGGCCGAGAGGCCTCCGCCCCGGCGTTCTCTCGGCGGCGCAGAGGGGGACGTCCGGCCCCCGGTACCGTAGGATCGGTGCCGTGGCTCGCGGTTCGCGTGCGTTGGCTCGAGGGACGGGGCTCCTCGCTCTGGCCGTGGCGTTCTTGGGCGATGGGTGCTCGCTCTTGCTCGATTGGAACGCGTACACGGGCGGCGCGGTCGACGCGGCCATCGAGGACGCCATGTTCGAGGATTCGGGGCCGGGGCCCGTCTCGGAGGCGTCCGCACCCGACGCCACGACGGGCGTCGATGCTGGGGACGCAGGCATGGCTGCCGACGCGGGGGAGGGCGTGGACGCGGGCGACGGCGCGCCCCCTCCGGACGCCAAGCCTCCGTGCGCGACGTCATGCGGGGGTTGCTGCGATCCCGGCGGCACCTGCCTCGGCGGGCGCTCCGCGGCGACATGCGGAGCGAAGGGAGCCTCGTGCGTCGATTGCACGATGGGCGGGGACGAATGCGACGCGGGCGTTTGCGCACCGGCCCCGCCCCCAAAAGAGGGCGGGACGGTCGCACCGACGTGCAGTCAAACCGCGTGTATGGCCCAGAATCCGTGTGTTCCCGTCTGGCAGCAGACCTGCTGCAAGGCGGACCAGACGTGCGGGTGCCAGGTGCTGATTCCTCCGAGCCCCCTCTGCCGCTGAGCTATTGGGGCGATCGATGAGACAGGTCTGGATCTCGCGCGCCGGTCCCCCCGAAGTCCTCGAAGTTCGGGAGGCGCCCGATCCGGAGCCCGGCCCCGGGCAAGTGCGGGTTCGCGTGCGCGCGGCGGGGATCAACTTCGCCGACTTGATGGCGCGTGTCGGGCTCTATCCGGACGCCCCAAAAATCCCGTGCGTCGTGGGCTACGAGGCATCCGGGACCGTGGACCGGCTAGGAGCGGGGGTCGGGGGGCTGGTCGAGGGCGCCCGGGTCCTCGCGATGCCCCACTTCGGCGGCTACACGGACACGCTCGTCGTCCCGGCGGAGCAGGTGTTCGCGATGCCCGAGGCGATGACGTTCGAGGAGGGCGCGGCCTTACCGGTCGTCTACCTCACGGCGTACAACATGATGCTCTTCACGGGGACATTGCGCCCGGGGTCGAGCGTCCTCGTTCACTCGGCGGCCGGCGGTGTTGGTCTCGCGGCGATCCAGATCGCCCGGACACGCGGTTGCACGATCTTCGGCATCGCGTCGGCGTCGAAGCACGAGTTTCTGCGCGGGCGGGGCGTCGCGCACCCGATCGACTCCAAGGCCGACTACGTCTCCGCCGTGAGGGAGGTCGTCGGCGACCGGGGTGTGGACCTCATCCTCGATCCCGTCGGCGGCCGGTCGTGGACCGACGGCTACGATCTGCTCGCGCCGTGCGGCCGGCTCGTCGCGTTCGGTTTTTCGGCGGCTGCGGCAGGGAAGAGGCGCAACCTCCTGCACGCGGCCATGCAGGTGCTCAAGGTGAAGAAGTTCAGCCCGATGCGTCTCATGGAGGACAACAAGACGTTCTCCGGCACCAACATGGGCCACCTCTTCGGCCGGCTGGACCTATTGCGCCCGCAGTTCGACGCGCTGCTCGGGATGTACCGGGCCGGCGAGATCAAACCGCACGTCGACCGCGCGTTCTCGTTCGCGGAGGCCCCGCTCGCGCATCACCACCTGCACGATCGGAAAGCGATCGGCAAGGTCTTGCTCGTGCCTTGAATCAGAGGACGACTTCGATGAGCGACGGGCCCGGCGTCGCGTGCGATTTCCGCAGCTCGGCCGCGAGCTCGTCGCCTGTCGTCACGCGCACCGAGGGAACGCCCATCGACCGTCCCATCGCCACGAAATCGAGGTCCGGTCTCCGCAGGTCGAGCATCTGCCGGGCGACCGGTCCCGCCTCCCCGAGGCCCATGCGCATCATCTCGAGGTTCAAGATGGCGTAGGACCGGTTCGCGAGGATGACGTTCGTGACCGCGAGCGATTCGCGCGACTGGGTCCAGAGGGCTTGGATCGTGTACATCGCGCTGCCGTCGCCCTCGAGCGCGAGCACCCTTCGATCCGGGCAGGCGAGGGCGGCCCCGGCCGCGGCGGGAAGCCCCATGCCTATCGAGCCGCCTGTCAGCGACAGCCAGTCGTGGGGTCCGCATCCGGCCGTCGCCATGGGAACGGCGAAGCTCGTGGTGTTGCCCTCGTCGACCACGATGGCCCGCTCGGGCAGGGTCGCGGCGATGGCGTAGGCGAGGACGCTCGGGTCGATGGCGCCTCCCGTCGGCGCGGACGGCACGAACGGAGGCTGTACGTTCGGGGACTCCTTGGCCCCGAGCGCGTCGGCCAGCGCCTCCAGGGCGTGCGCGCAGTCGGCCGCCTCGCCCGCGAGCGTGTGCAGCGTGCACCCCTCCGGCACGAGCTCGCTCGGCTTCCCGGGGAAGGCGAAGAACGCGACGGGGGCCTTCGTCCCGACGACGATGAGGTGCTTTATCCCCGCCAGCGCGCCGAGGACCATCTCGCCGAAGTACGGGAGGCGCTCGATCGTCGGGCGGCCGGCGCCCCGCTCGATGCGCGTAGGGAAGGTGTCGCAGAGCACGCGCGCGCCCGTGTGCTTCGCGATCCGCGCGGCGGCCTGCACGTGCCGCTCGCGCGCGACGTGCCCGCCAAGGAGGAGCGCCGTGGGCTCCCCGCGGCGCACGACCTGGGCGATCTCGTCGACGATCGACTGCGGCACGCGGGCCGCGCCAGGAACGGTCGCCTTCTCGGGCGGTCCGTCGGCCTCGCTCCAGGCGACGTCCGCCGGGAGGACGAGGGTCGCGATCTGTCCCGGCGGCGTTCGCGCGGCCGTCACCGCGGCTGCGGCGTCGGCGCCGATCGACGCGGCCGACGTGCTCGTGCGCACCCACGACGAGAACGTCCTGGCCACCGACTCGATGTCCGAGTTGAGCGGCGCGTCGAACCTCTTGTGGTACGTCGCGTGATCCCCGACGACGTTCACGATCGGTGTACGCGCGCGCCGCGCGTTGTGGAGGTTGGCGAGACCGTTGCCCAGGCCGGGGCCGAGGTGCAAGAGCGTCGCAGCCGGCCGATCGGCCATCCGGGCGTAGCCGTCGGCGGCGCCGGTGACCACCCCTTCGAATAGCGCGAGCACGGCGCGGACGTTGGGTGACGAGTCCAGCGCGTGGACGAACTGCATCTCGGAGGTTCCCGGGTTGCCGACGACGAGGTCGACCCCGTTGTGCGCGAGAGTCTGGATCAGCTTCTGTGCACCGTTCATGCGTCGAGGCCTCTCCGCAGCTTACGACGTGCGCGGTGACCGGGCGCGCCAAAGCTTTGCTTTCCCGCGCCCCTAGTCGTTGGCGATCCCGCCGTGGAGGATCTTTTCCGGATCGAGGCGCGCCGCCGTCCAGTCCCACCCCGCGCAGGTGGCGGCAGGCAGCTCGTGCTGCACTCGGGCGGAAAGGCGAGACAGCGCGTCGTCGACGGTCGCGCCCTTGTACGCGATCGCGACGATGCCGACCGAACGCCGCTCGGCGACCGAGTAGAACGACGCGGAGACGTCGAGCTCGTTCGTGTCCTCGGGCGTCCGCGCGCGCGGCGGACCGTGCGCTGCGCCTCGGCCCCCGCCGGGTGGAGTGCCGCCGCCCATGCCCATGCCGCCGCGCCCGCCGCCTGACGCCGTGGTCGCAGGACTGCCGTCGTGAGCGCCGACCAGGTCGCTCTTCGGCGGAACCGGCAACTGCCCCGCGAACGTGACGACGAGCAGGAGGTCCCCCTTGGCGGCGGGGGCCAGCTGGGCCAAGAGGTCGTCGGTCATTCCGTTGTCGCGGGCGTAGTCGTCGATCGCGGACGCGACCGACGAGGCGCTTGAACGAAGGGCGCTGCCGTACCCGGGCTCGCAGAACCTTGCGCCGAGGGCGGGCGAGAGCCGAGGGCCGATCGCCTCCCAGGCGTCCGCGCTGAGCTGGCCGTCCTTGAAGACGCCGAAGACGGACACGGCGCGGCGCGCAGGCACGAATCCAGAGGCGAAGTTGGCCTCGAGGTGCGCGTCCGGGGCGCACGAGAGCAACCCCAGGGCGAAGGGGAACGAGAGGATGCGAACGACCGACACGCTCCGCGCATACTACGCACCGCGCCCCGCCGCGAGTTCGTGGCCGAGGCCTACTTGACAGTCCACACTGTCACAGTTATAGATGGGGCATAACACAGCGGCGCGTTCCGGCCGTGCACGATCGCGCGGTCCGACGGTGCGCGTCCGCCCGCTCCCCGAGGAGGAGTCATGTACGCCGAGTTGCCCCCGGCGAGCGCGCCGTCGTGCGCGCCGCCGCCCGCCCCCGTTCCATCCGCCGCCGCCCTGGCCGCGCTCACGGGTGTCCCGCCGTCCCCGCTGCGCGCGTCGCCGGACGCCGAGCGCCTTCGCCGCTTCGGAGAGGAGCTCGACGCCGTCAAGGCCAGCGTGGTCGCCCGCATGGGCGCCGAGGATGTCGCTCACGTGCGCCGATTGAATCGTTTCTCGCGCGTTCTGGAGGTGGTCGGCCGCCTCCTCATCCTGGTTAGCCCAGAGCCGATCACCTTCGGCGCGGGCGTGCTTGCCCTTTGGGCTCACAAGCAGCTGCAGGCCACCGAAATCGGGCACACGGCGCTCCACGGCGCCTACGACCGGCTCCCGGGCGCGGACGAATTCTCGTCCAAGCGCTTCCGGTGG
>DATGJA010000175.1:0-6825 GCA_035295445.1 Polyangiaceae bacterium
CGTGTCCTCGACGTCGTAGACCGTGCCCATGCCGCCGACGCCGACGAGGCGCACGACGGTATAGACCGTGCCCGGAATGGGCTGGCCTGGCTGGTAGTCGAGCTCGCGTGCGGATTCCACGGGCTGGGGCCACATGTACCACCAATCGGGACCCGCGACGATGCGCCCCGGGCACCCCGGGGGGGGGCCAGGCCGTCCCGAACGCGCCGGCCGGCGCGGGCAACCAAGACTTGTGATATCGGGCCTATGCCGCGCCCCTCGATGATCACCCTGGTCGCAGGAACCCGCCCGAATTTCATGAAGGTGGCGCCCGTCTGGCGGGCCCTGTCGGCACGGCGGGCGCCTACCCGCCTCTTGCACACGGGCCAGCACTTCGACACGTCCATGAGCGAGGTCTTCTTCCGCGACCTGGGCATGCCCGAGCCGGACGTGCGCCTCACCGCGGGCGGCGGAACCCAGGCCGAGCAGACGGCCGCCGTTCTCGTCGGCATCGAGCGCGAGCTCGCGGCCCGGCGGCCCGACGCGGTCGTCGTCGTGGGGGACGTGACGAGCACGATGGCGGCGGCGCTCGCCGCGGCGAAGGCGGGCGTGCCGGTCGTTCACGTGGAGGCGGGGTTGCGGTCGCGCGACTGGACGATGCCCGAGGAGATCAACCGCGTGGTGACCGACCGGTTGGCCGACCTCCTCTTGACCACGTCGCGGGATGCCGATGCGAACCTCGCGACCGAGGGCGTCGACCCATCGCGCGTCCGCTTCGTCGGCAACGTGATGATCGATTCGCTCCATTGGGCGCGCTCGCGGCCCACCGACGCCCTCGAGCGCTTCGGCCTCGAGTCGGGCGGCTACGCGCTCGCGACGTTGCATCGACCCGCGAACGTCGACACGCGCGACGCCCTCGCCGCGACACTCGACGCGCTCGGCGCGATCGCGGCGCGCCTGCCGCTGCTCTTTCCGGTCCATCCGCGGACGGTGGCGCGTGCCGAGGCCCTCGGCCTGGCGGAGCGGCTGCGCTCGACGCCGCGCCTGCGCGCGATCGAGCCGCTCGGCTACAACGACTTCGTGACGCTCATGTCCGCGGCCCGGCTCGTCGCCACCGACTCCGGCGGCATCCAGGAAGAGACGACCGCGCTCGGCATCCCCTGCCTCACGATGCGCCAGGGGACCGAGCGCCCGATCACGGTCACGCAGGGCACCAACGTCATCGTGGGCCTCGACCGCGACAAGATCGCGACCGCGGTGGACGACGTCCTCGGCGGGCGCGCGCGGCGCGGCACCGTTCCGGAGGGCTGGGATGGACGGGCGGCGGAGCGGGTCGCCGACGCCGTCGAGCGCCTGCTCGCGGGGGACCCTCCCCCCCTGACCGCCGGTCCCCGGGCCTAGACGCGCGCTTCTTCCGACCCGGGCCGAGCGCATGCGGATCCTGTTCGTCTCCCAGTACTTCCCGCCCGAGCCGGGGGCCCCGGCGGCGCGCGTCTCCGAGCTGGCGCGGTCCTGGGTGCGGGCGGGTCACGAGGTGACGGTCCTGACGGCGATGCCCAACCACCCGGCCGGCGTCGTTCCCCCCGAGTATCGCGGTCGGGCGCTCGCGCGCGAGCGCGATCAGGGCGTCGACGTCGTGCGAACGTGGGTCTACGCGGCGCCGAACGCGGGGCGCCTCCGTCGTTCGATAGCGTACGCGTCCTACGCGACGTCCGCCGCGTGCTGGGGGCAGCTGCACGTGGGCGGCGCCGACGTCGTCATCGCGACGAGCCCGCAGCTCTTGTGCGGTCTGGCCGGCGGGATCGCGGCGGCGGCGCGGCGGGTGCCGTTCGTCTTCGAGGTGCGCGACCTTTGGCCCGAGTCCGTCGTGGCCGTCGGCGCCCTCCCCGCCGGCCACCCCGTCGTGCGCGCGCTGACCGTTGTCGAGGAGGGCCTCTACCGCGCCGCCGAGCGCATCGTGGTCGTCACGGACGCCTTCCGGGCGCGCCTCATCGAACGCGGTCAACCCCCGCAGAAGATCCAGGTCATCAAGAACGGCGTCGATCTCCGCCGCTTCGTGCCGGCGCCGAGCGCGACGCCGCTGCGCGAGAGGCTCGGCTGGGCCGGCAAGTTCGTCGTCGGATACGTCGGTACGCACGGGATGGCGCACGGGCTCGACGCCGTGCTCGACGTGGCCAAGCGCCTCGCCGCCCGCGACGACGTCCGGTTTCTCTTCGTCGGCGACGGGGCGGAGCGCCGGCGTCTCGAAGCACGCGCGAGCGACGAGCACATCGCCAACGCGTGCTTCCTCGGGGTGCTCCCGCGCGATCGCATGAACGAGGTCTACGCGACGCTCGACCTGGCCCTCGTTTCGCTGCGCAAGACGGAGCTCTTCACGACGGTCATCCCGTCCAAGATCTTCGAGATCGCCGCGATGAGCCGGCCGATCCTCCTCTCGGTGGACGGCGAGGCGCGCGCAATCGTCGAGGCGTCCGGCGGGGGCGTCTTCGTCCCTCCCGAGGACGTCGGCGCGATGTCGGCGGCGATCGAGCGGTTCGCTGCGAACCGTCCCATGGGCGAGGCGATGGGCGCGGCGGGCCGGAAGTTCGTCGTGCGCGAGTTCGACCGCGAGGCGCTGGCTACGCGCTACCTCGACGTCCTCGAGGACGTGGTGCGCTCGTGAACCCGGGCCGCCTCGCCCGCACGCTGTCGAGGCTCCACCCGCTGCAAATTGGAATGCGGGCGCCCCATGCCATCGCCGCGCGCGCGCTGCGCGACGTGCCCGGGGGCCTCGCGCCGCGCCGGCGGTCGTCGTGGCCAGGAGCTCCGGACGAGCTGCGCCGCCTCGCCGACGCGGAGCGCGACCGGGCGGCGGGCCGCCTCGCGCGGTTGCCCGCGGCCTCCGCGCTCCGCGCGTACGAGGCGTGTTACGGCCTCGAGCTCGGCGCTGATCCGCGCGCGCCGCACGGCGATTGGACGTCCCCGACGGCCGTCGAAGCGTTCCCCGCGTCCGTCCGGGCGCGCCGGATCGCGGTGGCTGCGCGGTGCGGGCGAGAGGGTCTCGAGAGCGAGCTGGCGCGCGCCGCTCGGGCGATCGCCCTTCACCTCGAGCTGCACCTGCTCGGCAATCACTTGCTCGAGAACGGCTTCGGCCTCGCGTGCGCAGGCGCGTGCGCCGAGGGCCTCGAGGCGGACCTATGGTGGAGCGCCGGGACGCGCATCCTCGCGTGGCAGCTGCCGCAGCAGTTTCTCGCCGACGGGGGCCACGTCGAGCGCTCGGCGTCCTACCACGCGGCGCTCACGGCCGCGCTGCTCGAGGCGATCGAGATCGCAGACGCCTCGGGGCGAGGCGCGCCGGCGACGTGGCGGGACACGGCGTCGCGCGCCATCGGGTGGCTCTGCGCTGTGCGCACCCCGGACGGGGCATACCCCCTCTTCAACGACGCGGCCCTCGACGCCGCGCCGGCCGTGGACGACGTCCTGCGCTTCGCTCGGACGCTCCGCATCGCGCCGCGCGTCGCCGGCCGGCGCGCGGCGGCAGGCGACGAGCGCCTGACGCACCTGGAGTCGACCGGCTGGGTGCGCCTCGACACCGCGGGCGCGAGCGCGGTCGTGGACGCGGGGCCCGACGCCGGCGGGTGGCAGCCCGGCCACGCTCACGCCGACGGGCTGACGTTCGAGCTCTGGGTCGGGGGGGCGCGCGCGATCGTCGATTTCGGGGTGGCCACCTACGAGGCGGGGGACGCGCGCGACGCCACCCGCGCGACCCGCTCGCACAACACCGCGGAGCTCGAGGGCCGCAACTCGTGCGAAGTCTGGGGCGCGTTTCGCGTGGGCCGCCGGGGTCGAGGACGCGTGGTCGACGCGGGCGCCGGCGACGGCGCCGCGCGAGTCGAGCTGGAGCACGACGGGTACTCGTGGCTCCCCGGCGCGCCTCACCACGTTCGTTCGATGAACCTGCGGCGGGGGTCTCTTGCGGTGATCGACGGCATCCCGGGCACCGAACGGCCCTGGGTGTCCCGGTTGCGCGTCGACGCCGCGGTCGCCGGACAGCTCCGGGTGTCGGCCGACGACGGGTCCGTAAGCCGCAAAGACGGCGTCTGGTACCCCCGGCAGGGCGACGCGCGACCCGCGGCGGTCTACGAGCAAGCGGCGGCCGCGGGCGGAGGGCGGCGCGTCCGATGGACGGTCACGTGGTGACCGCGCCGGCAGGTCCCGCGTCCGAGAGGTTCAGCGCCGCCACCAGCGGAAGCTTCAGCTTGGCGCGCGCACGGGCCAGGTGAGTGCTGATGGTCGAGATTGAGAGCCCTAGCGCATAGGCGATGGCCTTGTTCGAGTGGCCAAGGCGCGAGTACGCGAGGATCTGGCGCTCCCGAAGGGTGAGGCCCCTCGGATCCGGGACCCGCGCATCGTTGCGGTGAGCCACGATGAAACGGCGACCGTCGGTGTCGAAGTGATCGACCAGCGACCATCGGCCGGCGACCAGCGCGCGCCACGTAGCCAGCGCTTCGTCGGCCTCGCTCCGGCGGAGCGGGCCGCGGGCTCGATCTACGGCTCGTACCGCGCCGCGCAGTGCCACGCGCGCGCGGTCGTGCGCGGCAGGTCGTTCGGCGTGCTGGAGCGTGCCGTCCGGCGAAAGGATCGCTTCGGCGGCCGTCAGGGGGTCGCGCGTCTCGTTCGCATCGAGCGACACGAACTGTCTCCGGACGCGGAACGCCGTCGCTATGTGCGAGGCAATGCAGCCGAGGCGGTGCTTTTCCGGCGCACTGAGCGGACCGCGCCGGCTCATGGGGGCGATCATGCAGAAGCCGATTCCCGTGGGATCCGGCGCGTTGATCCACAGCTCGTCTTCGAGGCCCCACCGGGGGAGGGCTGCCTCGAGTACGCCCTCGAACGCTCGCACACGCACCTCGTCGACGCCTCGGCGACGATAGCGATCCGGAGCTCCCCGAAGGGTACCGACCAGCATCCGACCCCAGAACGGTACGGGATCCAGATCCCACATGGCCGCGAAGAGGTGACGCATGTTCTTGCGTCCTTCTTCCTCGTCCAGGTCGAGGACGGCGGACGCCCTCGCGACCGCGGGCGTCTTCACGTCGAACGTCCACGCGGAGAGCCAGCGTGGGTCCTCCCAGTTTTGCCGGATCGTCCGCGCGAGCCGATGAATCCACTCAGACTCGGTCCCCGAGAGCGCATACGCCGACTCGACGATGGCGATGGCATCCATCAGATCGTCCCGACCGGCGCCGACGACCCGATGGCCCTCAGTTCCCGCCGTGACCTGACGCCGAGCTTCCGGTAGATCGCATACACTTGATTGGCGATGGTGCTCGGAGACGTGCCGCGCGTACGGGCTATCTCGGCGTTCGAATGCCCAGCCAGAATCAGGGTCACGATCGCGAGCTCGGTCTCCGTCAGCCCCTGCGATTTCGGGATTTGGACGTTTAGGGAGGAAACGTCGAAGGTCAGTAAGGCGTAGTCGTCCGATCCGACGGTGAAGCAAATCACGGCCAGACCCTCGGGGGGTGCGAGCGCCGCCCGCTCCCTCCCCGGCGGCGTGTGAGAGTCGACGCGCGCGTGACGGCCGATCGCCATGCCCCCCCCGTGCGAGCCGGTACTCTCCCCCATTTCCGTCCGCAGCTCCAGCCGCGAATCGACGGCCGCTGAAAATGAGAGACGGTCCAACGGACGCCGCGGAGACTGCGTACGACGTCGGCAAAATGCCCATGGCCCCTCGAATCGAGATCAGTAGATTCGCGGGGCTTTCGATTGCCCGATTGTGACGGATGGGCTTGTTCGGCACCGGCTCGACGCCGGTCATGTCGACGACGAGTCCGCTGACTCTTTCTCCGTACGACGATGAAACCTAAATACGGAATGCTCAGTTTGGCTGCGATGGTCGCCCTGGCGGCCTCCGCTTGTCAGCATCGGCCGAGCGGCGCCGGACGCTCTGGCTCCGTCGTCTCGCAGGCGGCCGGGACGCCAACTGCCATTCAAGAGCCGCGCCCCTATCCACGAGCCCGCTGGCGACTCGCGCCTATCGAGACGTTGAACCGGGTCGTCCTCCGGGCCTCGCACATCCTCATTCGCCACGAGAGCTCCGATCGGGAGGTTCCCTTCCTGGGCGCGGGCTGGAACGTCGAGCCGGCTCCGCCGGGGCGCGGCCGGGCGGAAGCGCTCGCGCTCGCCGAGGAGGTCGCGGCCCGCGCATCGGCGACCCCGGACGCCTTCGACGCGCTGGCCCGGCAGTACTCCGAGGATCTTGTGACACGCGACGACGGCGGATCGTTGGGCGGTCTGACCGCCGCCGCCCTTCTCACGGACGCCGCGGTGCTCGACGCGCTCGCGGCGACGCCGCCCGGAGCGGTCTCGCGAGTCGTCGCGACACGACATGGGTATCACATCCTGCGGCGGGGCTCGCCTCCTGCGCCGGCGGTCCTTTCGGCCCGTCGCATCGTCGTGCCTTACGACACCACCTCCCCGGGCGGACGGTCCCGAGCCAGGGCGGAGGCCATTGCACGCGACGTCGCCGCCACGCTCCGCGCGAGTCGGGCCGAATTCGACCGACTCCTGCGACAGTACCCGTCTCCGGACGATTTCGGCGACGGCGATGTCGGCGTGTGGACCACGCAGGAGCCCGGACCTCTCGAGCGCGAGCGCGAGAGGATTGCGCGGATGCAGGTCGGAGAGGTCAGCGACCCCATCGAGGGCCGGGCCGGCTTCCAAGTGTTCGTGCGAACGCCGGTTCCACCCGACCGCGTCGAGTATGGCGCGCGCGCCGTGCGAATCGCATTTGCGGCGGACGCGCCCGCCGACAGCCCGCACTCCCCCGAACACGCGCGCACTCTGGCGGAGACCCTGGAGCAG
>DATGJA010000176.1:0-8123 GCA_035295445.1 Polyangiaceae bacterium
GGGCGAGAGCAGGGGACGGCGGGGGCGTCACGACCGGCGCAGCCGGCGGCGGCGCGGGCTCGAGCGTCGCATGCGGTGGGGGGGGCGCACGCGAGCCCCCGAGCGGCTCGAACGAGAGCGGACGCGTCGTGACGTAGGGGACGACGGACCCGTCGAGGCCCGGCGCGGGCGCCACGTCCGGCGGCCGCGCGGTGTGCGTCATGACGGCGAGCGGCGGTGCCACGGCGCCTGCGACCATCGGCCGGCCGCCCGCGCCGATGCCCACGAGAGTGTGCGCGCGCGGTCGCTGCGGTGGGGGCGGCAGGGGCCCCGAGGGAGGCGGGACCGGCGGCAAGGACCCCGACGGCGGCGGCACCGGCAGCGAGCCCGACGACGCCGGGGCCGGCGCGACCATCGCCGCGACCGCGGACGACGGCGGGGGCGAGAACGAGCGCGAGAACGTCGGGCGCAACGTCTCGGAGCGGGTCGCGTTCTTCAGGTCGTCCCAGAGCTCTCCCGCGTCCTTCTGGCGGCGATCGGGCGAGCGCTCGACGGCGCGCGAGAGCGCACGATCGAGGTCCTTCGGCAACTTCAGGCCGTGCGCCTCGGGCGCCGGCCGCCGGTGGGCGTCGAGGGCCCGCGCCACGAGCGCGCCGGTCTCCGTCTCGGCCATGACCACCCGGTCCGAGAGGACCTCCATGACGACGAGCGCGAGGGAGTAGACGTCGGTCCTCGGCCCCAGATCGCCGACCGTCTTGTCGAACTGCTCGGGGGCCGCGTACGCGGGGAAGAGCAGCCGCAACCCCGCGGTCCCCGCGCCCGCGGGCATTCCCGTCACGAGATCGTTCATCGTCCGCGCCACGCCGAAGTCGAGGACCTTGAGCGACACGCTCTCCGCCCGGCGCGCGAGGAACAGGTTGCTGGGGTTGACCGAGAGGTGGACCTCGTTCTCCCTGTGCGCGAACGCGATCCCGTCGAACGCGCCCTCGAGCAGCGCGCGCGCCTGATCGACCGATCGGCCCCGCCGTTTTTGCTGCCGCCGCGCCTCGAGATCCGACGCGAGCGACTCGCCGTCGAACCACTCGCGCACGAGGTACGGAACGACGGTGCCCGTGCGAGGCGCGAGCGTCGTGCCGCTGGCGATCGACTGCGCGATGTTCAGGTTGCCGCGCGCGAGACGGTAGTGCAGCCGGCTCGCCTCCTTGAACCCCTCGACCAGCGGCCGGGCCAGCGCCGGGTCGAGCGTGGCCGGCAGGTTCAGACACTTGATGGCGACCGGCGCGTCCACGCCGAGGTGGTGCCCCTTGTAGACGACGCTGAGGTCGCCTTCCCCCTCGAACGAGTCGACGCGAAACTGGCCGTCGAGGACGTCGCCGACGAGATCGAACGGGTCGCGGTCCATTCGCTCCATGGTTTCGCAATCGGGCGTGGCCCCGGACGAGCCGGGGACGCACGCTCCCCCCATTGTGCGGCAGGCGCGTCGGCGCGTCACCGGGGGTCTTGACGAGCGCCCCCGCCCTTTCGGACCCTGCCGGCATGCCCAAGCACTTGCTCGCGATCGATCAGGGGACGACCGGCTCCACCGCGCTCGTCGTAGAGACCGAGGCCGCCCGCCGCACGCTCGGTCGAGCGACGACCGAGTTCCCGCAGCACTACCCCCGACCCGGGTGGGTCTCGCACGACGCGCGCGAGATCTGGGCGAGCGTCGAGGCCAGCGTAAAGGGGGCCTTGGGGGCCGCGGGCGTCGGCCCGGGCGACATCGCGGCGATCGGGATCACCAATCAGCGAGAGACGACGCTGGTGTGGGAGCGCGCCACACGCCGACCGATCGACCTGGCCATCGTGTGGCAATGCAGGCGCACCGCCGACGTGTGCGATCGCCTGAAAGAGGACGCCGCCACGGTCTCGCGCGTCCGCGAAAAGACCGGCCTCGTCATCGACGCGTACTTCAGCGCGACCAAAATCGCCTGGATTCTCGATCACGTCCAAGGCGCTCGCGCGAGGGCGGACAAGGGCGAGCTCGCCTTCGGCACGATCGACTCTTTCCTCGTCAGCGAGCTCACCGCCGGCGGCGTGCATGCGACCGACGTCACGAACGCGTCGCGCACGCTCCTCATGGATCTCGCGCGAGGGGAGTGGGACGACGGGCTCTGCCAGGTGTTCTCCGTTCCACGGAGCGTCCTGCCGAAGATCGTCGGAAGCGCCGAGCCGGTCGGCCGCACCCGGAGCGTGGGCTTCTTACCCGACGGGATCCCGATCGCCGGGATCGCGGGCGACCAGCAGGCCGCGCTCTTCGGCCAGGGCTGCTTTCGGGAGGGGGACGCGAAGTGCACGTACGGTACGGGCGCGTTCGCCCTCGTGAACATCGGCCCCCGCCCCGTCCTCAGCGCGCACAACCTGGTCACCACGGCCGCTTGGCGCATCGGCGGCCAGACGACGTACGCGCTCGAGGGGAGCGCGTTCATCGCGGGAGCCGCGGTCCAGTGGCTGCGCGACGGCCTCGGCCTCATCCGCAAGGCGCCCGAGATCGAAGAGCTCGCCCGGCGGGTCCCCTCGAGCGACGGGGTCGTCTTCGTGCCGGCCCTCGCCGGACTCGGCGCCCCCTACTGGGACCAGAACGCCCGCGGGACGATCACCGGGATCACGCGCGGGACGACGGCGGCGCACCTTGCGCGTGCCACGCTCGAGGGCATCGCGCTCGAGGTCCGGGACCTGCTCGAGGCGATGGCGAAGGACGCCGGGCGTCCCCTGGCGAGGCTTCGGGTCGACGGCGGCGCATCGGCCAACGACCTGCTCATGCAGATGCAGGCGGACCTGGCCAACGTGGTGGCCGAGCGCCCGACGGACGTCGAGTCGACGGGGCGAGGCGCGGCCATGCTCGCGGGAATCGGCGCCGGCCTCTGGAGCACGCCCGAGGAGGCGGCCCGCATGATCTCGATCGGCGCCCGCTTCGAGCCGGCCATGCCCGAGGCCGACCGGCAGAGCCACCTCGCCCGGTGGAAGGACGCCGTCCGGCGGTCGCTCAGCAGCCACCACGAAGGGTAGCCGTCGACGCCCCCCTTCCGCCCGCCTCACCCCCATGCGATTGTAAGGGGACGACTTATCGGCGACGTTGCCGGCCGCCTCAGCCCAGGCCGCCGGAGACCCTGGCAAGAAAGGTCGTCCCCCACGGCCATGCGTGGGGAATCGACGTTTCTTTTTGCGAGCTTGGAAGGAAGGGAAACCATGTCCACTAGCAACGCGGGGGATCGTCCGGGAACGGGGGCCCCGCCCGGACCCCTCCGTGACGTGCCCATCGATTGGGAGGCGCTCGAGGACGCCTTCGAGAACAACGCCCCCGAGGTCCACAGCTACTTGCACCTGTCGACGGGAGAGGTGCTCCGCGTCGTCGACGGCGTCGCGGACCCACAGATGCACGTGCGCATCGCGCAGGACGGCAACTACTTGCGCATCGACCCGGTGAGCTCGCGAGAGCAGTACCGGTGGATGGAGCGCTTCATCCCGATGGTGGACGACACGGAGCTTCGGGACAAGCTCGCCCAGGCCATCGACGGCAAGGGAGCCTTCCGTCGCTTCAAGGACGTCCTCATGTCGTACGCGACCGACCGCGAACGCTGGTTCGTCTTCCGGAGCGAGCGGCTGCGGACCTTCATGGAAGCGTGGCTGAACGCGCACGCCATCAAGCCGATCGCGCGCCCGGCCTGGGCCGAGACCCCCTCCGCGCCGGAGAGCGAGGCCGCACCCGAGTCGACCGAGGAGCCCGCGCCCAAGTCGTCGCAAGGAGGCCGGCGCACGCGCAGCGCCGAAGCCATGCGCCAGCAGCTCAAGGAGGTCGCCGAAGCGCTCGGCCCGCGCGACCTCGACCTCATCGTGGCGTTCGGCGAGTTCCTCAAGGCGCGCCGCGCGGCGCGGAGCTTCGCCCACCATCACGAGCACATGCTCCAGGACCGCGCGCCGGCGTCCTCGTCGCCCAAGAAGGAGGGCGAGGCGTCGTCGTGAACCGGGCCGCCCGCGCCGGCGCGGCCCTCGTCGTCGCGGCCGCGGCCACCGCGGGACCCCGGGCGGCGGCGCAACCCCCGCCCCTCGTCGTCGACCGGGCGGTCGCGCGCTTCTACGCGCCCGAGACCGGGGGCACGGCGCGGCCTCGCTTCGTCGGCGAGCGCATGCTGTCGTTCGAGGCGAGGCTCGTCGTGCTGTCCGAGCGTGCCGACGGCATCGGCGACGGCTACCAGGATCGCCACATGCGCGAGGCGCTCGATCGCCACGTGGCCGAGGCGATGCTCTCGAGCCTGGCGCACAGGCTCATCTCCGGCTCGATCCCGGGCAAGCGCCCGAGCGAAGACGAGATCGCGCACGCCGAGGTGGACGTCGGCGCCGCCATCGTCGAACGCCTGGGGGGCCGGGCGCGCGTCGACGCAGCGGCCGCCGCCGAGCAGCTCGACACGACCGAGGTAGACGACCTGCTGCGCCGCCAGGCGCTCGCGGCCTGGTACATCGATCGCACCGTCTCGCCGATCTTGCAGCCGAGCGACGAGCAGCTCCGCGAGGTGTTCCGGACCGCGAACCACCCCTTCCGCGGTCGTCCCTTCGAGGCGGTCCGCGGACCGCTCGAGCGCTGGCTCGTCGTCGAGCGCCTCCGCGCCGCGGAGGAGGCCTTCCTTCAGTCCGCCCGCGCGCGGCTCACGATCGCCGTCATCCGATGAACTGCACGACCTCGTCGGCCACCCGGCCGATGACGCCCTCGAGGGTCTGGCCGCTGCTCTTGAGCGGCGAGAGCGAGTGGTCGCCCCCCTCGACCACGTAGAGGCGCGTCCCCTTGCCGAGGGTCGCCACGATCGGCTCGAGCTCCGCGGGCGAGCCGAACGGATCGCGCGAGCCCTGCACGAACAGCATCGGGACAGGGACCTCCGGCAGGTGGCGCGACCGGAGTCGCCCGGGGTTGCCGGGTGGATGGAGCGGATATCCGAGCAACACCACCCCCGCCACGGCGGCCCCAGAGGCGGCGACCTGGCTGGCGATCCGCCCTCCCATCGATTTTCCACCGATGAAGAGGCGCCCGTGCGCGACGTCCGATCGCGCCCGTACCGCTTCGATGGCGGCGAGCCACGTCTTCTCGAGGACGTCGTTCCTGTCGGGCGTCCTGCGCTTGCCCTCCATGTAGAGGAAGTTGAACGTCACCACGTCGACACCGCGAGCCCGAATCGCCTCGGCCACGGACACGATCCACGGGTGGGTCTGCGGGGCGCCCGCCCCGTGCGCGAGCACCAGCACGGCCTTCGCCTCGGAGGCCTTGTAGACCGCCCCCGAAGTCCGGACGCCGTCGACCTCGAACGCAAAGCCCTCCGAGCTCACCAGGAGACGGGCAGTAACAGGAACCGGGGCGGGCGGGAAGCCTTTCAATTATCGTCACATTCCTCTGCCGGATGTCCCACGCCGACTCCCAGGCCAACAGCCGAAAGGTGGTCGTGGCCGCGCTCGCCGGCAACGTCGCGATCGCCGCGTGCAAGTTCGCCGCGGCAGCCCTGTCGCACTCATCGGCCACGCTCGCCGAAGCGGTGCATTCCCTGGCCGATACGGGCAACCAGGCGCTGCTCCTCGTGGGCATGCGCCTGGCCGCCCGCCCGCCGACGGAGCGGTTCCCCTTCGGGCGGGCCAGCGAGCGCTATTTCTGGCCGTTCGTCGTGGCCCTCTTGCTCTTCAGCGTCGGCGGCGCGTTCGCGATCTTCGAGGGCGTCGACCACCTCGCGCACCCCCCGCCGAGCGGCGGCTCGCGCCTGTGGAGCTACCTGGTCCTCGGAGTCTCCCTGCTGTTCGAGTCGGGCAGCTTCTACGTGGCCTTCTGCGAGTTCCGGAAGCTCGTGGGCGGCGGATCGCTCACCGCGACGCTCCTCGACGCGCGCGACCCGACGATCCCGCTGGTGCTGGCGGAGGACGCCACGGCCATGGCCGGGCTGGTCCTCGCCCTCTTGGCCGTCGGCGCGAGCGGACTGACCGGACAGAGCTTCTGGGACCCGCTCGGCAGCGTCGTCATCGGCCTGCTCCTCAGCGCCGTCGCGCTCATGCTCGCCCGGATCACCCACGGGCTCCTCATCGGCGAGGGCGCCAGCCCCGAGGACCAGGCGCGCGCCCTGGACCTCACGTCGCAGGTGGACGGCGTCGATCGCGTCACGCAGCTTCTCACCTTGCATCTCGGCCCGGACGACGTCCTCCTCGCCATGAAGCTTGCGTTCAGGCCGTCGCTCAGCGTGGAGCAGGTCGAGGACGTGACCAACCGCGTCGAGGCAAAGATCCGCGAGGCCATGCCGAGGATGCGCAAGATCTTCATCGAGGCCGACTCCCACGGCGACATGCGCGGCACGCGATTTCCGCGGCCTCCTGGGCGGCCCACGTGAACCGGCATCCGGCCTGGTGGGTGGCCGCGGTCGCCCTGGCCGCAGCGCTATCGACGTTCCTCCCCCCGCGCCGCCGCCCCTCCCCCGACCCCGCCCCGGAGCGGGGAGGCCGCCGCGTGGGGCTCGTTTTCGACGTCGGGGGGCGCGGCGACAAGAGCTTCAACGACGCGTCCTACGAGGGCCTGGTACGCGCCCGGCGCGAGCTCGGCGTGCCCACCGAGCTCCTCGAGCCCGGAAGCTCCGACGACCGCGAGGCCGCGATGCGCCTGTTCGCCGCGCGCGGCTTCGACCTGGTCGTCGCGGTGGGGTTCATCTTCTCGAGCGACGTCGACCGCGTGGCCCGCGACTTCCCCGCCACGCGCTTCGCTTGCGTCGACTACGGGCCGCCGCCCGGCGGCGCGCCGCCCAACGTCGCGGGCCTCGTCTTCCACGACGAGGAAGGGTCCTTCCTCGTCGGCGCGGTGGCCGGCGCGACGACGAAGACCGGTCACGTGGGCTTCGTCGGCGGAATGCAGTCCCCGCTCGTCCGACGGTTCGAGGCGGGGTACCGCGCCGGGGTCCACGCCGTCTGCGACGCGTGCGTCGTCCACGCGGCGTACGCGGGCACGACGCCGGAGGCGTTCAAGGACCCCGCGAAGGGCAAGGCCATCGCGATCGCCGAGATCGCGGCCGGGGCCGACGTCCTCTACCACGCGTCCGGAGCGACCGGGCACGGCGTGTTCGAAGCCGCGCGCGACGCCGGGTGCCTGGCGATCGGCGTCGACTCGGACCAGTACGCCGAGATGCCCGGCACGGTGCTCACGAGCATGGTCAAGCGCGCAGACGTCGCCGTCTTCGACGTCATCCGCGACGTCGTGGAGGGACGCTTCGAGGGGGGCGTGCGCGTCTTCGGGGTCCGCGACGGCGCCGTCGACTACGTCCACGAAGGTCCGCACGCGTCGTTGCTCGCGCCGGCGGTCGTGGACCGCGTCGAGGGCCTCCGCCGCGCGATCGCGTCCGGGGAGATCCACGTCCCCACGGAGGTGCGGTGAGGACCCCGGGATCGTGGCCTACGGATGCTGCTGGTGGCAGCCGGTGCAGACGTGACCGCTCGAGGGCCAGAGAGCTGGACCGCCGTCGCCCGCGTCGCCGGCGCCCCCGTCGGCGTACGCGGCGGCGCGCTCGTCGGCTTGCGCGATGCGCGCCTCGAGCTCCGGCGCGAACGGCCACTGCGCGTACGTGGGCGAGGTCTGCGCGCTTCGGTACGCCGCGCGCGCTGCCTCGGCGCCCGCGCCGCTCCTCAGCAAGAAGTCCCCGAACGTGATGCAGAACCCCTCGAAGACGTGCGGCACGACCCCCTCGTCGTTGCACGCCGCATGCTGCGCGTCCTGCGGGCCCGCCGCGTACGTGAACGTCGGTCCCGCGTCCGGCGGCACCCCGCAAGCGGCGAGCGTCTGGAACATGTGGCTCACCGCCGTCCCGTAGTCCTGCTCGTCGGCGGCCGCGAGGGCCCGCAGGAAGTGCGTGTACGCCGGCAGCCGGGCGATCCCCTGATCGAGCTCGGCGAGTCCGGCGCTGACCATGTTCGAGTTGCCGAGACGATGCCCGACGAGGGCGTTGGCCAGGCCGTCGAAGCCGAGCGCCAGGTCGTCGTCGGGCGCCAGCGCGTGCGCCTGGTCGAGGCGCGCCACAGCGGTGCTCGACGTGTCGAACATCTGCGACAGGTCCATGGTCGGCCCGAGCCCGTCTCCGAGGAGCCAGAGGCGCATGGCC
>DATGJA010000177.1:0-20372 GCA_035295445.1 Polyangiaceae bacterium
TTGTTCATCGAGCTGCAATCGACGCAGCACTGGCTCTTCGTGCCGCAGTTCGAGTTCGACGTGCCCGGATGACAGTTGCCGGACGAATCGCAACACCCGGAGCACGTCCCATGGGAGCACGAACCGCTCCCGCTCTTGCACGCCCCACCGGACGGCCCGCTCGGGGAGGTCGATGACCCATCGCTCGCCGCAGCGGCGTCGGAGGCGGGAGCGGACGCGAGCGAGCACGTGCCGCTCGTCCCGCAGGTCCCGCCCACGATGGTGCAATTCGAGCACAAGGCGGCGCCGATCCCGCACGCGTCATCCGCCGTCCCGGACACGCAGGCGCCCTCGGCGTTGCAGCAACCCTGACACGACGAGTCGCACGCCCCGGGGGTCGTCGGAGTGGCCGCCTCGGCCCCCGTCGAGGCTCCCGCTGCGCCGTCGTTGTCCAAGCCGGCGTCGGCGGCGGCGATCGGCGGCGAGGGGAACGCCGTCTCGTCGCCGGATTCCGCGGGCTCGCCGGCCTCCAGTGACGGGATGACGAAGTCCTTCGTCGAGACCCCGGACGCGCAACCAACCAGACCCGCGATGCCCGCCAGCGCGAGGTCCCGCCGCACAGCGAACCGCCTCGGAGACTGATGTTCGCTCCAGCTTGTCCTCATGGGTCCGGCTCCTCGGCCATACATGCGGCCTGGACGCCGTTCGATCACGAAAAGCGTACTGTTGTGGAGCCCGCCGGCGCCGAGCGCGAGAGGAGGCTCGACCGCGCCGCGCGCAAGCGCTAAGTCCGCATGCTCGAGCGAAGCGAGAGAACGGACGACACACCCGACCCGTCCGCATGCGCCCGATCAAGTCCGCAGCGAAAGGAAAGAACGCCATGCGTTACAAACCGTTCGGAAGGACCGGCCTCTTCATCTCGGAGCTCTGCCTCGGCGCGATGACGTTCGGCGGCAGGGGCATCTGGCAGGCCATCGGCCAGCTGGGGGTCAAGGAGGCCGAAACGCTCATGTCGACGGCCTTGGACGCCGGCGTCAACTTCATCGACACCGCCGACGTCTACTCGGACGGCGAGAGCGAGCGCATCGTCGGCGCGGCGCTCAAGTCGCTCGCTCGGCCGCGCGAGCAGCTGGTCGTCGCCACCAAGGTGCGCGGACGCGTCGGCCCCGGCGTCAACCAGGTGGGTCTCTCGCGAGCCCACATCTTCGCGAGCGTCGAGGGCAGCTTGCGCCGCCTCGGCCTCGACCACGTGGACCTCTACCAGATCCACGGCTTCGATCCCGCGACCCCGATCGAGGAGACGGTGCGCGCGCTCGACGACGTCGTGCGATCGGGGAAGGCGCGCTACGTCGGCTTCAGCAACTTGCCGGCTTGGCTGGCGTCCAAGGCGCTGGCGTTCGCGGACGGCCACGGGCTCGCTCGTTTCCAGAGCGCGCAGGTCTACTACTCGCTGGCGGGGCGGGACATCGAGCGCGAAATCGCCCCGCTCTGCGCGGCCGAGGGCGTCGCCATCCTGCCTTGGAGCCCGCTCGCGGGCGGCCTCCTTTCCGGCAAGTTCGACCCCGACAAGAAGGGGCCGGCCGACGCTCGTCGGGCGTCGTTCGACTTCCCGCCCGTCAATCCGGAGCGCTTGCCGCGCGTGCTGGCGGCGCTTCGCAAGGTGGCGGAGGCGAGCGGCACGTCCGTGGCGCGGGTCGCGCTCGCGTGGCAGCTCACGCGACCGTTCGTCACGAGCATCATCCTCGGCGCCAAGACCAAGGAGCAGCTCGTCGACAACCTCGCCGCGGCGGACCTTCGCCTCTCGGACGACCACGTCAAGCTCCTCGACGACGCGAGCGCCCTTCCGCTCGAGTACCCGGGCTGGATGGTCGACTTCCAGAACGCGCGGGATCCTCGAGGCGTGGGGCGGATGCCCACCGAGGCAGAGATTCGCGCCGCGGCCGATCGCCTGAAATGACTACCCGGGGGGACACTCGTCCCCCCGAGCCCGTCCTGTCACTCCGGCGGCAGGGCATCGACGCCCGCGATCCGCGTATCGACCTGCTTCGACGCGAAGCCTGTGCCCCCGGTCGTCAAGAACACGTAGTAGTCGTCCGCCAGTCCGTTCTCGGCGTTCTTCGCGTGCGCGATCGTCGAGAACGGCGCGTTCTGCGGGCCGCCGCTGAGCGGAGGGGGCAGCGTCGTGTACGGCGCCTTCGAGCCGGGGCTGAGCGTCCACGCGCTCGGCGCGGTAAGGGCGGCGGTCTTCTGGGTGAAGCGCGAGAAGTTCGGCCCGGGCGAGCCGTCGTCCCTGACGATGCCCTTCGCGAGGAGGTTGTCCACACGCTGGCCGCCCTTCGGCTTGTAAGTGGCAAAGAGGTGGTCGAACGTACGGTTCTCGCCGATGATCACGATGACGTGCTTGATCGGCGAGCGCGTATCGTCGTGGAGACCTCGCGAACGCGGCACGACGCGATGGCGCCGAGCGCTACCGGGTGGACCGCGAGTTCGTGACGCGCCGCCGGTGGTGGTCACCGGCGTGACCACGCAGTTCTCCCGCCGAAATCCCGGGCGGCGCCGCTCGGCTCCAATGTGAGGGTGTTCTGCGATCGT
Organism: Polyangiaceae bacterium; assembly: GCA_035295445.1. GTDB lineage: Bacteria > Myxococcota_A > Polyangia > Polyangiales > Polyangiaceae > Palsa-1150. Next base: position 2,572 of record DATGJA010000177.1, read on the forward strand.
CCGCCCTTTGCGGCCGCACTTCGCGTGACGCTCGCGATATAGTGATCACTGTGGGGCGAGCACCGAACGCGCAGGGAGCCGACGAACCACCCATGTCCCAGAGTCCAACGTGCATCGAGTGCGGCGCCATCGCGCCCGAGACGAACACGAACTACACGCTCATCAGCACGTCGTTCGGGTGGCGACTGACACGGCGAAACTTGCCTGACGGGACCGTGACGACCGAGTGGCGCTGCGCGACGTGTTGGCGCAAGCACAAGGGCCGGGCGGCGGCGGTCGCCGCGAACGGTCCGGGCCGCCGCGGGGGCTAGAACAAGACCAAGCCCGCGATTGCGGGCACCCTCGGTCGCCGAAGAAGAAGAGGCTTCCGATGCCTCGCTCGTTCGTGCGAAGAGGGTCCCATGGCGCCACGGGATCGCATGCGGGAAGTGATGGCGGGGCACGTCGAGCGGGGGACCGTGCCCGGGGTCGTCACGCTGATTTGGCGGCGAGGCGAGACGCGCGTCGAGGCCCTCGGGGCGACGGGGATCGGCGGCGCCACCCCGATGAGGCGGAACTCGATCTTTCGAATCTCGTCGATGTCGAAGCCAGTCGCCGCCGCGGCCGCCATGATCCTGGTCGAGGACGGCACCCTGCGTCTCGACGACCCCGTCGATCGCCATTTGCCCGAGCTCGCCGATCGTCGGATCCTCGCGCGCCTGGACGGGCCCCTCGACGAGACCGTACCGGCCGCACGTCCCATCACGCTGCGCGATCTGCTCACGTTTCGCATGGGGTTCGGGATGGTCTGGGGGCCGCCCGAAGCGTACCCCGTCGTCCGCGCCGCCAACGCCCTCAAGCTCGGCGCCTTCGGCCCGCCCAAGCCGCACGAGCCCCCGGCCCCCGACGAATGGATGCGCCGCTTCGCGACGCTGCCCTTGATGCACCAGCCCGGCGAGCGGTGGATGTACAACACGGCAGCCGAGGTCCTCTCCGTTCTCTTGGCGCGCGCCTCGGGCAAGACCCTCGATGCGCTGCTTCGGGAGCGCATCTTCGAACCGCTGGGTATGAAGGACACCTCGTTCGCCGTCCCCGCGTCGAAGATCGACCGCTTCGTGACCAGCTACATGGCGCGCCACCCCATGAACCCCGACGGCGGCCCCTCCGACGTGTTCGACGAGGTCGACGGCCAGTGGGCGTCGCCGCCGGCCTTCCCGTCCGGCGCCGCAGGGCTCGTTTCCACGGTCGACGACTACCTGGCGTTCGGCCGGATGCTCCTCGGCGGCGGAAAGCTGGGAGGGCAGCGGGTTCTCTCGGCCGACTCGGTCGAGGCCATGACGACCGATCACATCACGCCGGCGCAAAAAGCGGCGTCGGAGTTTGCGCCCAACTTTTGGAAGACCCAGGGGTGGGGGTTCGGCATGGCGGTCGTGACCGCGCCCGACCACGTGTCCCCCGTGCCCGGCCGGTACGGATGGGACGGCGGCCTCGGCACGTCCTGGTGCTCGGACCCGAAGCGAGACATGGTCGCGATCCTCATGACGCAGCGCGCGGCGTTCCCCGGGGCGTCCGCGGTCCATCGCGACTTCTGGACGATCGCGTACGAGGGTCTCGACGCGTGACCCCGGTCGCGACCCCGTCGCCCATCGATGCCCTCGGCGCCGACGTCGCCGGCGCGTTCGAGGGGACGAACCTCCTCTTTTACGCGGGGGCGGTCGGGAGCAGCGCGGCCCTCTCCCTCGGCGGCGCCGATCAGTGGATTCGAGTCGCGATCCAGCGCGACCTCGCCTCGACAGCGTACGGTGAAGGCGCCGACGTCGCCGGCTACGTCCTGCCGCTGGTCGTGGCGCCGGGCGCCTGGCTGACCGGCCTTGCCTTGGGCGATCGCGCGGCGACGGGTGCAGGAAGCGCCGCGATCCAGGCGCTGGCGATCACCGCGATCACCACCGCCGTCCTCAAGATCGGCGTGGGTCGTGCGTATCCGCTCGACGGGCGGGCTCCGAACGCGCCGGACCGCCTCGACCACCCCGAGGACGCCCGCACGTTCCGACCCTTCCAGTCGTGGTCGTGGCCCTTCCCCGCCTGGCCCTCCGGGCACGCGTCGTCCGCCACGTCGGTCGTCGCGGCGCTCACGGGGTACTACGGGACCGACGCGCTCTGGATCCCCTTCGTGGGCTATCCCGTCGCTGCGGCGATCGGCGTCGGAATGCTCGCCGGCGACCGCCACTGGGCGTCCGACCTGCTCGCCGGCGCCGTGCTCGGACAGTGCGTCGGCTGGTCGATCGGCCGCGCCTTCCGCGCGCGCGCCGAGGGCGAGAGCACCCGTCGCGTTTCGCTCGTGCCGTCGGTGGGGCCATCGGCGGTGGCGGCCGCTCTCGCCGGCGCCTGGTGAAGAGAGCGGCCGCTGCGGAAGCAGACCTTGGCGAAGGGCATCAGCGCCTGGAGATCCATCGTCATTGCGTCAGGCCCCCCGGCCCCTGCCCTTGCGCGGGGCGGCGCCGCACCTCCAGGCCGTACTTCTTGATGAGGCGCAGGAGGCTGAAGCGGCTGGACAGGCCGAGCGCCCGCCAGGTGCGTTCGATCGATCCGTTGTTCGCGTCCAGGCACTGCTTGATCGCCTCGGCGCTCGCGGGGCCCTTGAAGGCGGCCGGCGGCGGCCCCTCGGACGGCTCGCCGCCCCACTTCGCGACGACCTCGGGCGCCTCGAGCGCCTGGAAGATCATCATCTCGATCTCGCGCACGTTCGTACGGAAACCGTGGTGCAGCAGGCCGGTGATCCACGGCAAGGGCACGCGCGGCTCGCCGCGCGGGTCGCGACCCGGAAAGAGCGCGAGCGCGGCGGCGTCCCCGCGCTCCCCCATGCGCCGGAGCGCGTGGCGCACGAGGAGCGGGATGTCCTCTCGCCGCGCGTGCAGATCCGGGACGGCGATGCGCAGGGGGAGCCGCGCCAGCAAGTCTGGCTTGAGCAGCGCGAGCTCGCGATTGGTGGCGGCGATCAGCCGGAAGTCCGAGACGCGCACGTGCGCCTCGCCGAGCCGCTGGTATTCCCCTGCGTCGAGGACCCGAAGCAGGTGAGCCTGTGCCGACTCGGGGAGCTCGGCCAGCTCGTCGAGAAAGAGGGTCGACCCGTGGGCCTCACCGATCAAGCCCGGGCGATCGGGGATGCCGGGGTTCGGGTAGCCCCGGGGGTTGCCGAAGAGCTCCGCGTCGATGAGCGACTCCGGGAGCGTCGCCGCGTTGCGTGACACCATGCGACGGCTCCCCCGGCTGGAGAGCGCGTGGATGGCGTGCGACACGAGCTCTTTGCCGGAGCCGCTCGAACCCGAAACAATCACGTGATCCGGCTTGGTCGCCGCGGACGCCAGCCGCCGCCGCAGCTGCCAGACGGCCCAGGACTCCCCGACCAGACCAAACGGATCGGGACCGCCGAACCCAAAGTCGGGATACCCGTCGTCGTACCCCCCGAGGGTCTGGGGGCGAGGGCAGCAGAGGAAGAGAAGCTGCTTGCCAAGCTGAAGCAAGTCCCCGGCCTTGACCTCGCAGCCGGTGACCGCGTGCGAGTTCACGAAGAGCGGGCATTTGCCCTCGTTCTGAGCGACTTGCGTTGCCCCGACCTTCCGGAACGCGATCTGGTACCGAGAAATGGCCGGGGATGCGATCGCGGCTCCCGGGGTGAAACGGCCCGGGCGCTGCTGCCCGAGGATCCCCTTCTGTGGCCCGCCAGGGGCGCTTGGACCACGCCCCAACCAGACGGTCGTCTCCGGATCGTCGGCGAGGAGAACGGTCTCGGCGATGCGCCATGGCTCGTCCTTCGACCACACCAGGACGAGGGCGAGCCTGTCGGGAGATTCGCAGACAGACGAATGGCCGCGCGGATCGTCCTCCGCCGCGGTCGTATCGTTTCCGGCGGCGGGGATGGGTGCATCGTCGCGATTCATGTCAAGATGCCGCCCGGGAGATGGAGACACACATTGGCACGATGCCATCGAGAGGCAAGCGCCATGTCGCTCGGCACGAAGGGGACGGGGCGGAGGCGCTCCTCGGACGGCTTCTTTGCGGCAGGTGGCGCATCGACGGACTCCTCAATCGCGGGGGCACTTCCTGGGTCTACTCGGCGAGTCACCGAAACGGCCGGCGCGTCGCCATCAAGGTCCTTCGGCCGGAGCTCGCGGCCGACCCGCGCATGCGGAGGCGCTTTCTCAGTGAGGGCTACCTCGCCCAACGCGTCGGACACCCTGGCGCCGTCTCCATCCTCGACGACGACGCAAGCGACGACGTCGTCTTTCTGGTGATGGAGCTCCTCGACGGCGTCGGTCTCGACCGCTTCAGGACCGACGCCGCGCGCGCGCCGGGCGAGGTCCTCTTCCTCATGGACCAGCTGCTCGACATCCTCGCGGCAGCCCACGCGAGCGGGATCGTGCACCGCGACGTCAAGCCGAGCAACGTTCTTGTCACCGCCAACGGCGAGGTCAAACTCCTCGACTTCGGGATCGCGCGCCTCCGAGATCGGTCGAGCACCCTCAACCATACGCAGAACGACGCGGTCCTCGGGACGCCCGGGTTCATGGCACCCGAACAGGCCCGGGCCCGCTGGAGCGCGGTCGACGCGCGCACGGATCTCTGGGCCGTCGGCGCCACGATGTTCTGGCTGCTCACCGGTCGCCGCCCCCACGAGGCGCCCTCCCCGCAAGAGGCGATGATCGCGGCGGCCACGTCCGCGGCACCGGCCATACAGGCTGTTCGAGCCGACCTCCCCGCCTCGCTCGCGGCGGTCGTCGATCGGGCGCTTGCGTTCGATCCGGACGCCCGCTGGCAGAGCGCCGCGGACATGCGGGCCGGCTTGCGCGCCGTTCGCGCGGAGCTCCCTCCCTACGCGTGGATCGCCGGGCGACGCACCGCCGACAGGGGCCCGGCGGCCGAGGGGCCTACTTCCGACGAGACGCCGACCGCGTCTTTCCTCGACGGGTCGAGGCTGCGGAGGCTCCGCCTCGCGCGCGAGGGCCGACCGTTCCCGCTCGGCCTCGCCGCCGCGGCGCTCACCGCCGTCGTGGGCGCGGCGGCCGTCCTCGCGGCCCTTCGCGCGCCGACGCCCGTCGATGCGCAGCCCTCCGCCCGACGCGCGACGCCCGCGGCCGTCCTCGCGAGCATGGCGGACGGTGCCGACGCTCCCGCCCCGACGGCACGCGCCCCCATGACGGAACGAAGGGACGCCCCACCACCCAACTCGACGCCGGTGACGTCGGCGGCGCCACCCGCCGACGGACGCGGCTCTGCCCTGCGCCATGGGCTGGGACGGCCACAGCCCCCGATCCCCGAGTCGGTCACGGCAGATCGGCCACAGAGCCCTCCGTCGCCGCCAAGCGCGTCGGAGGCGAAGGCGCCCCCGCCCCTCGAAGAGTTCTTGAATGCGCGCCGCTAGCGAGGGGGGCCTTGCCGTCCTCCTCGTCGTCACCGCCCTCCTGACGGCGCGGAGCGCGCTCGCCGACGACCCCCCGCTCGCCGACCGCCTGTTCGAAGCGGGCCGCCAGGCCATGGCGGTCGAGGACTACCGAACGGCCCTCGCGCGCTTCGAGGCGAGCTACCGCGCCGAGCCGGCCCTCGGAACTCTCCTCAACGTCGCCGTCTGCGAAGAGAAGCTCGGGGCGTGGACGGCCGCGCTCGGCCACCTGGCACAGGGCCTCCAGGAGGCGGACGCCTCCGATCGGAGGCGACCCTCGGTGCTGGCGCGGTTCGACGCGCTGAGCGCACGCGTTCCACACCTGACGTTGCGCGCCAGCGTACCGCTCGCGCCCGGCGTCGTCGTCACCCTCGACGCGACGCCCGTCGACGCGGCGTCCCTTGGCTCACCCCGAGCGGTCGACCCCGGGACGCACGTCGTGCGCTGTCAGGCGGACGGGCGCGTCGTCTGCTCGCACGAGATCACGGCTGCGGAGGGGAAATCTCTCGAGCAATGGGTCGAGCCCGATCTCGCGGTCCCGGCCACGCCGACGGCGATGACGACGACCACGGCGACCGACGCGGGTCGTCGAACGCGCGCGACGATCCGAAATTGGACGGGGGGCGTGGGAGTCGCGAGCCTCGCGCTCGGTCTCGCGGCGGGCGCCGAAGTCCTCGCTGCGAAGGGGACGATGTCGCGTCATTGCGACGCCGGGGGGTGCGATCCGTCGGGCCTCTCGGCGGCCGCCTCGGGCCGGACGTGGTCGTGGGTGAGCACCATCGCCACGGGCGTCGGCCTCGCCGGCGTCGGCACGTGCGTCACGATGGCGATCACACTGCCCTCGTCTTCGAGAGTCGGAGCAGCCGAGGTCGCGATCCGTGGTTCCTTCTGAGCGCCGCCCGCGAGGTCGCCGGGTGTTCCGCGGGCTGTGGCTTGCGGCGTCGCTCGCGGGGTTCGTCTCCTGCGCGGATCTCGTCGGCGCCGACTTCGACCACGCCAAGGCCAGGGCGAGCTCCGTCGACACGAGCGCCCCCGATGGGGACGCTCGCGACGCCATCACTCCGGATGGCGCCGCCGACTTGGGGATCGTCGCCGACGGGGCGGACGAACCTCTGCCGCTGCAGGGGGTGCATTCGACCCAAACGGCGGCCCAGTTCGGGGCGGCGGTCGCGATCGACGCGCGCGGCCTCGCGATCGCGGCGCCGCTCGAGGACGTGCAACCCCCCGCGGGAGACCCCCTCGCCGACGGCAACCCGCTGGTGAGCCAAGGCGGCGCCGTCTACTACTACGATCTCGGCGCCCCGTCGGCACAGCCCCAGCGCGTCGTAGCCTTTAACGTGGCACCTTTCGACGGCCTCATCCCGCCCGACATCCACCCGATCGGATTCAACCCGGGCTTCCCGAGGGGCAGCGTGAGCCTTGCGCTCGGCGACGCGACGTTGGTCGTCGGCGTCGGCGCGGAGGGGACCTCGGCCGAGGGCCAACCGTGGGATCGCACGGCCCCGTTTGCGGGCGCCGCGTACGCGTACGACAGAGCCGCGCTCGGATCGGCGCCCCAGTTCATCAAGTCGCCCACCCCCCACCCGACGGACCTCTTCGGTCTAGCGGTCGCCATCTCCGGCCCCTGGCTCGCGATCGGCGCGCCGGGCGAGGACCAGGTCGCGACCGACAGCGGGGCTGTCTACGTCTACCAATGGCTCGAGGGAAAGTACGTCGTCCAGCAGCGCTTGCAGCCGAGCATCGCGCACCAGGGGGACTCCTTCGGGTACTCGGTCGCCGTGGACGGGGACCTCCTCGTCGCCGGCGCGTGGGGGGAGAGCAGCGGTGGTACGGGCGTGAACCCCGACGCCCGCGACACCTCCGTCCGAGGCGATGGCGCCGCGTATGTGTTTCGCCTCGTCGCAGGTACGTGGACGCAGGAGGCGTACTTGAAGCCCGGCGTTCCGTTGGGCGGGAGCGTCTTCGGGAGCAGCGTCGCCGTCTCGAAGGGGACGGTCGCGGCGGGAGCGCCGGGCGGCCCGGGGTGTCCCGACGATAAGCCGAACTTCGGCTACAGCGGCACGGCGTACCTGTTCGCGAAGCAGGACGGGGGATGGATCGCGGGGCCGTGCGTGCGTCCAAGAGTGCCCGGGTACCAGATCTGGGGATACAGCGTCTCGCTGTTCGACGACCTCTTCGTCGTCGGTGCGCCGTGGGAGGGCAACGCTACCCGAACCGAACCGACGAACCCTTCGATCCCCACTGACACGTCGCTCTTCGCCGGGACGGCACATCTCTACGTGCGCGACGCGACGGGCGCGTGGCGCGACAGCGCGTACGTCAAAGCGCCGGAGGTCAACGCCAACGACGTCTTCGGCTATTCGGTCGCCGTCACGCCGAGCCTGATCGCCATCGGCGCCCCTTACACGGCCGGCGGGCCGCACGCCCAGGACGCGAGCACCTACGCGGGGGCGGTCTATCTCTTTCCGCCCGCCGACCCGACGCGCGCCGCGGCGTCGATCGCGTACCACTGACCCTCACGAGCCTGCGGACTTCTTTCGGTGCGTCGTCCGAACTCTCGCTTCGCTCGAGCCTGCGGACTTCTTTCGGTGCGTCGTCCGAACTCTCGCTTCGCTCGAGCCTGCGGACTCAGGGCGACGCGGCCGTTCGAGACAGGGGAAGGAGCGCGCGGATTCGCGGGTCGCGCAGGAACAGGCAGCCCCAGACGATCACGCCGAAGACGACGGGGAAGAGAAAGGGCTGGCCCATACGCACGTGGGTGGCCGTCGCTCCGCCGAGGTACCCGGTGAGGAGGACCGCCCCGAGCACGGCCGTCCGCGGGATCATGTAAAGGATCGTGCTGAGGACGAGGACGACGCCGAGCGGCACGAGGCACCCATCGGGGTACCCGACCTTGGCCGTGCCCTCGACGTACGGGGCCAGTCGCAGAATCTTGCCCGCGCCGTCGACGAGCAGAAAGAGGGTCACGAGACCCCCGACGATGCGCGCCGTCCAGACGGACTTGTCGCCGACGCGGTTGGTTTCGGTCGATTGAACTCGGTTGAGGATGGCTTCCATGCCCAAGGACGAACGGGCGGGAGCGACGCCGACACCGGCGGGCGTTTTTTTTGGCCGCGAGAAACGCGCGGCCATCCCGCGATGCTAGCGTCCGGTGGGGACGAGCATGAAGCGCGCGGTCGCCCTCGTCTCCGCGATCCTGGGCGCATGCACGTCCCCCGCGGCCCACGGCGGGGATCCCTTCGAGATCCAGGTCTACGACGGCACCGCGAACGCCCCCGGGGTCCTGGGCGTCGAGCTGCACCTCAACGACTGGGCGACCGGCAACCGCGCAGCTACGCCGCCGGAGGCCGCGCTTCACGGCCAGGCGCACGCGACCCTGGAGCCGTCCTTCGGCGTGATGCCGTTCTGGGAGGTCGGGGCGTACCTCCAGAGCGCGGTGCGCACCGACGACGGCGTCGTCGACTGGGCGGGGGCCAAGCTGCGATCCAAGTTCGTCACGCCACCTTCATGGAACGCGCACGTTCGCCTCGGCGCCAACCTCGAGCTGTCGTACTTGCCCTCCACCTACGACCGCGCTCGATGGGGAATGGAGCTGCGTCCCATCGCGGCATGGCACGACGACGACTGGCTCTTGGTCGTCAATCCCATCCTCGACCAGCCCTTCGCCGGATCGGACGCGAAAGACGGGCCGTCCTTCGAGCCTGCGGTCAAGCTCGCCCGCACCGTGGGCCCGGTGGCGCTCGGCATCGAGTACTACGCGACGCTCGGGCCCCTGTCGGCCCTCCGGCCGTGGAGAGACGAGCAGCAGCAGATCTTCGAGGTCATCGACTTTCTGCGCCTGGGCGACATCGAGCTCAACGTCGGCGCCGGCGAGGGTCTCACCGCCGCGAGTGAGGGCCTCGTTTTCAAGGCCATCGTCGGCTACGCCTTCGACGCCACCCGACCGGCCGGTATTCGAGAGGGGGAGTACTCGCCGATGTCTCATTCGGGGCTAACGGCGAAATGAGTCTCCGGTCGCGGCAATCGCGCACGAAGCCGGCCATGTTGGTTCGCCGTCTGCGACGAAAGGGGAAATGTCATGCGCTTGGGTCATTGGTTAGGTTTCGCCTTGCCCTGTCTCATGGTGGGGGCTTGGTCGGCGACGGCGGAGGCCGCAGGCCCTCCCACCGTATCCGTCCCGGGGTTCTCGATCGTCTCGGTGACCGACCAGACGAACGGCGCGTTTCGCGACATCCAGTACCTCGTCCAGAATGGGTCCGACCCGACGAGCCTCTTCGGCGTCGAGCGCATCTCGCTCGCGCCGATCCCGATCGGCAGCTTCCTTCCGCCGATCATCCTCGAGCCGCCGCTCGGGGGCAGCGCCGCGTTCTACAAGCGCGGGAACGCCCCGGGGGGGGCGGACTTCCAGAACTCGATCGCCGCGGTCCTCGCGACGGGGGGGGTCGACGTGTACCTCATTTCGTTCCGCGACTCGTTCTTGACTCCGAACGAATGCGCGAGCCAGGGCAGCTGCGCCTTCGCGGCGAACTGGGGGTTCTCGGCGTTCGTCAGCGACCTCACGTTCATCCGCGCGCTCGTCGCGGTCGACCACACGAAACAGCCGGCGATCGGCGGCGCCTCGCTCGGGGGCATCGTCGGCTTCGCGGCGGTCAACCAGAACCCCACCGATTATGCCGGCCTCGCCCTGATGGACTCTGCCCTGTGGACGACCGATACGACGCTGCGCGCCGGCTACGAGCAGCTCTGTCTCGGCACGGAGGCGGCGATCGCCGCCGGCCAGGTGGTCTCGGTGTTCGAGCCGTTCGAGGCGGAGTTCGTCGAGCTCGAGCTCCAGAACCCGAACGGTCCCACACCGTTCCCGCAGTTTCCGGCGGGGACGACGAATCGACAAGCATACCTCCTTCAGCTGACGACGCCGTCGCCCGGACCTCCGAACTCGATCTTCCCGCCCGGGGCGGTCGGCGTCGCCGGAAGCGAGCCGCAAAATCGCCTCTTCTTCGCGTCGGAGAGCCGGATCAACGCGAAGGGGCTCACCGACAATTTCTACGCAGCCAACGCGATCGTCCGTGACTTCGCGTGCAGCTTGGGTGGCGACGAGACGTTCGTCGCGAACCTGAACCAGTACACGCGGCCCATCCTCGCGCTCGAGGACGGCAAGGGCCTCGGCTCGCTCGCGGACTCCACCATCGCGCTCACCGGCTCGAAGGACGTCGACAAGATCGTGTACGCGAACTTCGGTCACAGCGACCTCACCGAAACCCCGCTCCACGCCGCGGTACTCGAGGCTCCGACGATCGCCTGGCTGTACGGCGACGTCGCGAAGTTCTGACCGCACGAAATCAGGCGAGCGCGGCGCGTTCGCACGCGATTGCGTGGGCCGTCACGACGTACATCAACGGGATGAAGAGCAACCCGGTGACGAACGTGATGGCCCCCGGAATGCCGAAGGGCACGCTCGCCACGCCGGTCGTGATCAAGAGGGCGACAATCCAGGCCCGATGCACGTGGGCCTTCAGCAGGTGCGTCTCGCACTTGCGCAGCGCGCTTGCCCACAGGACGGCGCATGCGGCCAGGGCCAGGTGCGCGTGACCGACGAACATCGCCGAAAGACCGATCCACTCGCCGAAGTCCTTGGCCGTCACCCCGTTGGAGGAGCCATGGGCCGCGTCGACCACCGCCACGAGCAGCCAGTGGATCGTGAGCGGACACGCGAGCGAGAGGGCCGCCAGCGGCAACGCCACGCTCGCGAACTCCCAGCGCATGGCCCTCGTCCGCGCGGTGAGCAGCGGATCGGCACCCTCGAGCCACGAGAGGGCATGGTCGGGATCGGGCGCGGAGAGCTCCGGTACGGCGCGCGCGCCCCAGACCCGGGCGATCGCCCAACCAACCACCCAGGCCACGCCCGCGAGCGGCCACGCGAACAAGAGCAGCTGCGTGGCGGCGGCGGCGGCCGATCCGTGGCGGCCCGAAAACGCAATCGCGCAGAGGCCGTCGAGCAGCGCCGCGCTCGCCATCAGGACACCAACGGCCCCCGCCGCCGCTCGACCGAACCTGGACGCCATGACGCCCCGGGCCATTTGCACCCCGGGTGCGTCCGCGGCGCGCCGCACACGCTCTTCGGCGACGCGCTGAGCCAGCACGGCGTCCAGGGTTCGGTACGCGAGCGACATCGGGAGCCCGCAGGATTGGACGAACGCGCCGGGAAAAAGATTCCCTCGCGTGCCCACTGCGGGCGACCGCCTACACGTCCTTTTGATCGCGGACGCGGGCGGCTTTCCCTGCGAGGTCGCGTAGATAGAAGAGGCGGGCACGGCGGACCACGCCTTTGCTCACGACCTCCACCTTCTCGATGCGCGGCGAATGGGACAGAAAGACGCGCTCGACCCCCACGTTGAAGCTGATCTTTCGCACCGTGAAGGTGCTCCGGGCGCCGGCGCGGTGCCGCTTGAGGACGACCCCCTGGAAGACCTGCGTGCGCTCCTTGTCGCCCTCGACGATTCGATAGTGAACACGCACGGTGTCGCCGACCCGAAAGTCCGGCAGGTCGCTGCGTAAGAGCTTGGACTCGATCTCGGCAAGCTTGGGCGAAGTAATCATGGCGTGCGGGGGGCGGTTAAAGAGCACGCCAGCCGCATGGTGTCAACGCGCCGTGGGCCGGCTTGACGCGGCCGCACCGGCGGATACATTGCGCCCCCCCGCCATGAACACTCAACCCGGCATTTTTGGCCGAAAGCTCGGGTCGACCCAGGTCTTCGAGCCGGACGGCTCCGTCACGCGCGTCACGGTCATCGAGGCGGGCCCCGCCCTCGTCGTCGGCAAGCGCACACCCGAGAAGGACGGGTACACCGCCCTCGTCCTGGGTCTCGAAGAGCGCAAGGAAAAGCACACCTCCCAGCCGGTCATGGGCTTCTTCAAGAAGGCGTCGACGACGCCGAAGCGGGTCGTCAAAGAGCTCCGCTGCGACGCCGAGTTCGCCGCCAAGTGGGAAGTCGGCAACACGCTCAAGCTCGACGAGATCTTCCAGCCGGGCATGCTCGTCGACGCCAAGGGCACGACGCGCGGCCGCGGGTTCACGGGCGTCGTCCGCCGCTGGGCGTTCGCGGGCGCTGTCACGACGCACGGCACGCACGAATACCGACGGCACGGCGGCTCGATCGGCACTAACATGACGCCCGGACGCACGCTCCCCAACCTCAAGATGAGCGGGCACTACGGCGACGAGGCGGTGTCGATCCTCAACCTGAAGGTCGCTCGGGTCGACGCGGAGAAGAACCTCGTCCTCGTCGAGGGCGGCGTTCCGGGGGCGCGCAACGGGCTCGTGCTCCTTCGCCGAGCCGTCAAGGCTCCCAAGAAGTCGACGAAGCGGTAAGGCGCCGCCGGCGGGGTGGGTTTGCGGCCGCGCAAGAATCCTTACGCCAAGCCGGATCGATTCACCCGCGCGGCGAAGGACTCGGGCTATCCGGCGCGCAGCGTCTTCAAGCTCGAAGAGATCGACCGCAGGACGCGGCTGCTCCGCCCGGGCGCGCGCGTCCTCGATCTCGGGGCGGCGCCAGGGAGCTGGGCGATGTACGCGGCCCGGAGGATCGGGGCGACCGGCCGCCTCCTGGCCGTGGATCTCGCGCCCCTCGCGGTCGCCCTCCCGCCCGGAGCCGAGTTCTTGCAGGGCGACGCGCTCTCGCTCGACGACGACGCGCTCGCCCGCTTCGCGCCTTACGATGTCGTCCTGAGCGACATGGCGCCCAAAACGACGGGGCAGCGGGTGACCGACCAGACGCGCAGCTTCGAGCTCTTCATGCGAGCCCTGGCGGTTGCGGCTAGCCTGGGGGGGCGTGGCGGCGCGTTCGTGGGCAAGATCTTCATGAGCGACGACCTCCCTGCGGCGCGCGCCGAGCTCAGACGCCTGTACGAGACCGAGCGGCTCCTTCGCCCGGAGGGGACGCGGTCGGTCAGCACCGAGATCTTCGCCGTCGGCATGGGGAAGCGTGCATGACCGCGCCGGCCGCGCAGGCGCTCGCCGGGCGCTTCGGCGTCGAGCGGGAGGTCGGTCGCGGCGGCGTGGGCATCGTCTATCGTGCGCACGACGCGGTGAGCGGACAGCCGGTGGCCTTGAAGGTCATCGCCCTCCCGGGGGTCGACGCGGGCGAAGAGGCGCGCTTCCGCCGCGAGGGACGCATCCTCGCCGGCCTCCACCACCCGGGCATCGTGCGCGTCGTCGCGTTCGGCCAGCTCGAGGAGGGGCAGCCGTACATCGCGATGGAGTGGCTCGAAGGCGAGGACATCGCCCAGCGCCAGAGGCGGGCGCCGCTGCCCATGGCCGAGTGCGTCCTCGTCGCGGCTGACGTGGCGGATGCGCTCTCCGCAGCGCACGCGGCGGGCATCGTCCATCGCGACGTCAAGCCGTCCAACGTGTTCCTCGTCGGCAGCGGGCCCGGTGCGTCCTCGCCGGCGCAGGTCAAGCTCGTCGACTTCGGCGTCGCGTCGGTGCAGGACGCGAAGCTCACGCGGACGGGCGCGATCGTCGGCACCCCGGCGTACATGGCCCCCGAGCAAGCGCGCGGCGACGGGGAGGTCGACGCGCGCGCCGACCTGTACGCGCTCGGGGCGACCCTGTTCGAGATGTTGACGGGGCGGCCCCCGCACGTCGGTCCGACCGCGATCGCGATCTTGGCGCGCCTCGTGACCACGCCGGCCCCCCGTCTCGCCGAGGTGTTCCACGATACCCCACCGCGCCTCGACGAGATCATGGCGTGTCTGCTCGCCACGTTGCCCGCCGAACGACCTTCGGCCGCGGCGGACGTCGCCCGCGAGCTGAGGGAGATCGGGCGCGAGATGGGGAACCTCGAGGGCGGGGCGCTCTCGCGACAGGGGGACTTCCAGCCGCTGCCCGCGAGCGTGGCGACCACCGGCAAGGGGGGAGGGTCGCGCTTGGTCACGACGATCGTGGCGACGCACGTCCCCAAGGGCGCCCCGCGATCACGCCTGCTCACGCACCTGAGGGCGCGCGGGGCCGACGCGACGGAGCTCGGCGGCGACGCCATCGTGTGCCACCTCGGCGTCCGGCGCGCGCTCGGCGACGAGGCGCCGAGGGCGCTCGATCTCGGGACGCGCGTGGCCAGGCTCAACGCGAGCGTCGGCGTGGCGACGGGCCGCACGCGCATCGACCGGACGCGGCCCACCGGCGAGGTGGTCGATCGGGCCGCGGCCCTCGCGCGCGACGCGGCGCGCGGTCAGCTGCTGGCCGACACGACCACCACCGAGCTCGTGAGGGGTCGCTTCGAGGTGCAGCTGCGCGGCGACGGCAGCGCCATCGTCGGCGAGCCGCTACGGGGTCGAAGGGAGATCGGAGGGGGCGCTGCCTTCATCGGTCGCGAGGCCGAGCTCGCCCAGGTGGTCGCGGCATTCGAGCGGTGCGTCGACGACGCCACGCCCATCCTCGTGACCGTGACGGGCTCCCCGGGAATCGGCAAGACCCGCCTGCGCCGGGAGGCTCTGTCGCACGTGGCGAGTCACGCCAGCGCGCCGCGCGTGGTCCTCGCGCGGAGCGAGCCCTTCGCGAAGGGGCACGCCCTCGGTGCGGTCGCGGACATCGCGCGCGGCCTCACCGGGGTGCCCAAGGGCGCCGCGCTCCGCGAGGCCCTCGAGGCGATCGACGCGCTCGTCCACGCCACCGACGTGCGGAGCACCGACGCATCGCGCGAGCTTCTCGCGAGACTGGTCTCCAACGAGGTGCTTCCCGACGTGGACGACGCGCGCGGGGCTCGCGACGCTCTGTGGCTCGTCTTGACCGACGTCACCGTGGGCGCCGCGCACCGCGGGCCGCTCGTGCTCGTCGTCGAGGACGCCCAGTGGGCCGACGCGGAGAGCCTGGGCTGGATCGACCACGTGCTCGCGCGGGCTGCCGGGAGCTCCCTCTTCGTCCTCGCGACGGCGCGCCCGGCGTTCTGGCGCGAGGAGGCCGCGCGCTTCGCGGGCCGCGACCACGTGCGCATCGAGCTCCGCCCCCTGTCGCGCAAGCAGGCGCGAACCATCGCGACCTCGATCTTGGGCGAGCGCGGCAGCGGCGCGGAGGGCGAGGCGCTGGCGGACTCGATCGCCCAGCAGTCCGCCGGGCTGCCACTCTTCGCCGAGGAGCTCGCGCGCATCGCGGCGGCGGGCGGGGAGACCTCTCACGCGGCCACGATCGAGGCCGCGATGCAGGTCCAGCTCGACGCGCTGAACGACGCGGCGCGCGAGGCCGCGGCCAAGCTCGCGGTCTTCGGGCAGACGGGGTGGGACGCCGGCCTCGAGGCCATCGGCGCGTCGGACACGGCGCAGATCGTGCGCGAGCTCGCGGCGAGCGAGGTCGTCGTCGAGCAGGCCCACGCGCGCTTCGCGGGGACGCGCGAGTTCGCGTTCAAGCACGCGCTGATGCGCGAGGTGGCCTACGCTTCGCTGGGCGAGGACGCGCTGCGCGAGTGCCACGCGCGCGCGGGGCGGTGGCTCGCCCGAGTCGGCGAGGACGACGCCATCGTCGCGCGCCACCTCGACCTCGGCGGGCAGCCCGTCGCCGCGTCGGCGTACCTCGAGCGGGCGGCGCGGCGGGCGCTGGCGGCGCACGGGTTGGCCGAGGCGGTGGCCCTGTCGGAGAGAGCGCTCGCGTTCGCCGAGGACCTCCCGTCGCAGTTCGCGCGCGCACAGCTCCTCGACGAGGCGTGGAACCGGCTCGACGCCCGCGCGGCGGAGCGCGAGACGGCCGTGCGGGCGATGACCGAGGCGGTCTACGACAAGCCGAGCGAGGTGCGCGCCGCCGGGGCGCGCGTTCGCTACGAGGACGCCCGCGGAGGCGGGCCCGAGACGAGCGCACGACTGGACGAAGTCCGCCGGGCGGCCCAGGAGGCCGGGGTGGCCGACGAAGAAGCGCGATGCGCGGCGGCGCTGGCAGCGCGGCTCGCGTACGCCGGCGCGCTCGATCGCGCCGAGGGGGTCGCACGGGAGCTCCTCGCGGCCTCGCACAAGGACAACGTGCCCGGCGCGGCGGTCGACGCGTGGCAGACGCTCGCGGTGGTCCGTCAGGCGCGGGGAGAGGTGGGCGCCGCCCTCGAGGCCCGACGCAGCGCGGCCGAGACGGCCAGCGCGGCGGGGCTCAAGACACGCGAGGCGACCTTGACCATCAACGTGGGGTTCGCGCTGACGACGGTGGGCGCAGGGCTGGAGGCGCGACGCGCGATCGAGGCGGGCGTCGAGCTCGCGCGCGCCATCGGTTCGCCTGGCGTCGAGCGCCACGGCAGGATGATCCTCCTTTGCTGGGCCGCCACGTTCGGGACGGACGAGGTGCTCGACGCGTCGATCGCCGAGACGCGCGGGACGGCCGACGCGGCCCTCGCCGGCAGCTGGGTGCCGCACGACCGCGCGTCACTCGGCGTCCTCTTCTATCGCGGGGTGGAGCTCTTGCGGGGCGCAGCGCGGGCGCAGGACGCGCGCCTGCTCCTGCGAATCGCGGCTCAGGGCTACCGCGCGACCAAGATGCTCGACGTCCTGCCCGTGGCGCTCGGCCTATGGGCGGAGGCGGAGCGACGGTGCGGCGGAGCCGAGCAGGCGCGCGCGCTGTCGAGCGAAGCCGCCGCGCTGCTCGACCAGGGCTCCCCGAGCCTCCTCAACGAAGCGCCTGTTTACCTCGCGTTGCACGACGCATGCGTTGACCTCGGAAAGTTGCATGATGCTCGCGAGGCGATCCGGCGGGGCGTGCCACGCCTCGTGACGCGCGTGCGCGGCCTCGCCGGGACGTCCTACGGGCGCCCGTTCTTGACGCAGCTCGACGCAAACGCCGGCCTGCTCGCGGCGGCTGAGGCCTACGGCCTCGTTCCCGACGAGATCCGGGCCGTGTGGGAGAAGGAGAGATGAGGGCGAACGCAAGGGAGTTCGCAGGCTCGAGCGAAGCGAGACTTCGGACGACACACCCGACGATGCTGCCGAAATCCGCGGTAAGCTCGCGCCCGCGATGAAGACCACCTGGACGTTCGCCACCCCGCTGCTCGCTTCGTTCGTGACACTCGCCCTCGCATGCGACGAGAACAAGTACGACAAGTACCTCACGCCCGATACGGGCTCGGCCGCGCCCGAGACCCACGTGCTCCCGCCGCCGCCCCCCACGGCGAGCGCCCCGCCCGCGCCGACCTGGACCAAGAAGAACGCCGCAGACTGCAAGGCTCACCCCGCGTCGGTCGACTTCACGGACCAGCCCGGGCTCGAGGCCGACGTGCGCAAGAAGACGGGCAAAGAGCAGGGGCCGATCACGCCGGCGGACCTGGCGGGCATCAAGTCGATCAACATCTCGCAGCAGTACGGGCAGGTGCACCAGATCGACCCCTGCGTCTTTCCGATGCTCACGTCTCTCAAGGACCTCTTC
>DATGJA010000178.1:0-6380 GCA_035295445.1 Polyangiaceae bacterium
CGGCGACGAGGTCGACCTCCACCGTGAGCTCTCGCGCCGGCTTCGGGAACACAAGGCGCCCCTCGTAGTTCCCAAAGGGGTCTTGCTGCCAGTTCAAGAAGTGGGGGTCCGGCCTCACGTGGAGCGAGTAAGCGGAGATGGGCGTGCGACAATGCGGCGCGGGGCGCAGGCGCACGACGTGCGGCTGCAGATTCACGGGCCGATCGTAGACGTACCGGGTGACGTGGCGGAGGGCGACGCGAATCACGCGGCCTCCACGATAGGCGGCGTCGGTTGCCGCATCGTTTCCGACCCCTTCTCTCCCCGTCAGGTGCCGCTGCGTGATCGCGTCGTGCGCCACGCGTCGACCCGGGCGCCGAGCCCGCCCGGATCCGGGCGACCGCGGCGAAGGAGCTGCCGCCAATGCTCGGCGCTGTAAGACGACGGCGCGGTCGTCGCCAGGAAGTCCTCGAGCACCGCCAGGAAGCGCGCCGGGTCCGCGTGGTGGGGGAAGTGCCCGGCGTCCGGGAACGTCTCGAGGCGGCTCCCGGGCATGGCGGCGTGCGCCAGGAGCGCGTGGTCGTAGGGGACCACGGCGTCGCGGCGCCCCCAGACGAGCATCGTCGGCATCCCCCGCGTCAGGTAGCAGCGGTCGAGCATCGTGACGACCTGGCCGCGCACGTCGACCACCGCGCGCAGCGTGCGCGTGAAGGCCTGCCGCGCGGTCTTGTCCGAGAGCGCGTCGAAGAGTACGGAGACGAGATCGTCGGCGTCGCGCCCGATGTCTCGGTCAAGCCGCTCGAGCACGCGAAACGCCGCGCGCACCGCGACGCGCGTCGTCGACAGCTCGAGCAGCGGGAGCGTCAGGTCGGCGAGCGGCGCCGACGCGAGGCGCAAGAGCGGGTGGACCTCTCGCGATACGCCTCCGCTGCTGACGAGCACGAGCCGGTCGCAACGATCGGGGTACTGATACGCGAATTGCATCGCCACGCCGCCGCCCAGCGAATGCCCGACGACAGTCACGCGGTCGATGTCGAGGACGCTGATGAGGTCGCGCATCGCGTTGGCGTAGCCGGCGACCGAGTAGTCCGCGCGAGGCTTGTCCGAGCGGCCGTGGCCCAATAGGTCGGGGGCCACGACGGTGTGCCGGCGGGCGAGCCGCGGCACGAGGTGGCGGAAGGTGCGCGAGCTGTCGCCGATGCCGTGGATGAGGAGCAGAGCCGGTCCGCTTCCGGCGTGGACGAAGGCGCGCCGATAGCCGTGGATCGTGCGGAACTCGAGCTCGTGCTCGGGCGTCGGCTCGGTCTCGGCCCGCGGCGTGCGCAACGCAGACGACAGGGTGCTCACGGCGGTGCCTCCGGACCCCCCTTTGCCCCACGTTTGCAGAAGATGGCGGGCTGGAGGAAGCAATTGTTGTCGCGGCCGCGGTTTTCCCGCGCCCGAAAAGAGATCGAAATAAATGCGAAACGTCCTGCTTCCCCCGGCGTGGCACGTAACGGGGCACGATGACCTTCCGTGCCACGCGCATCTCGCCGCCTCCGTCGCCGGAGACGCTCGCCCTGCGCGATTCGGTCGAACGCCACCGGGCCGTTCTCTTGTCCCGCCTGCGGGCCGGCGACGACGGCATGGCCCTCGGTCGCGCCAACGCCGCGTTCCTCGAGGCGTGTTTCAAGCGGTGCTTCGACGGAGCGGCGACGCGCGCGGGACTGCCGCGGGGCGTCGCGCTCGCGGCGGTCGGGAGCTTCGGGCGTGGAGCGGTGGCGCTCCGCAGCGATGCCGACGTCCTCCTTGTCGTGGATCCGCGCGAGGTCAGCCCGACCGACGCGTCCGGGCTCGTCGAGGCGCTCCTCTATCCGCTGTGGGATGCCACGCTGTCGGTGGGGCACCAGGTCCTCGCGGCCGCGGACGCCGTCTCCCTCGCCACCCACGACCTACCGATGGCCACGGCGCTGCTCGATCTGCGGCTGCTCGGCGGCGATCAGGCCGTCTACGACGCGCTCATCGATCGGGTGCACGAGGGGGTCTTCGGCGAAGAGGGGCTGGGCGTGTTCATCGATCGCCTCGAGGCCGAGGCCGCGTCGCGTCACGAGCGGTACGGCGATTCGGTGTTCTTGCTGGAGCCCGACGTCAAGGCCGGCGCGGGGGGGCTGCGCGATCTCGACGGCGCTCTGTGGGCCGCGCGCGCCCGCTATCGCCTTCGCGAGCGGGGCGGCGAGAGCCTCCGCCGATGGACCGACCTGGTCCGAGTCGGAGCCCTTCTCGCGCGGGAGGAGCAGGACGTCGTCCACGCCGAAGAGTTCCTCTGGCGATTGCGCAACCGGCTCCACGCTCGCGCGGAGCGCAAGTCGGACCGGCTTGGGTTCGACGACCAGGAGTCGGCCGCGGTCGCGATGGGCTACGGCGACGACCGCGCTCAGGCAGCCGAGCGCATGATGCAGCGGTACTACGTTCACGCGAGGGCGGTGACGCGCGTGCGTTCCAGCCTCTTTGAACGCCTCCGGCCGGCCCCCCGGCGTCGCGATCCCCCGGTGCGGATCGACCTCGGCGGGGGGGTCTGGCTTTTCGACGGGCAGGTCTCGCTCGCGGGAAGCGCCGAGCTCCGCGACGACCCTGCGCTCGCCTTGCGCGTCTACACCACGAGCGCCGTCCGCGACGCGCCCGTCCTGGGCTTCGCTCGCGACGCGATCGCGCGGGCCGCCGACGATCCGGCCTGGTGCGACGCCTTACGGGCCAGCGCCGAGGCCGCCGAGCTTTTCGTCCAAATCGTCTGCCACGTCCCCGACGCGGCAGCGAAGCACCGGTCGATCCTCGGGGAGCTCTCGGACGTCGGGCTGCTGCTCGCCATGGTGCCGGAGTTTTCACCCGTCGTCGGGCGCGTTCACCATGACGTCTACCACGTGTACACGGTGGACGTTCACTCGATCGCGGCGGTGGACCGACTGCGGCACCTCGTGCTGGGCGCCCTTTCCGCGCAGTTCCCGCTCGCGACGTGCCTCGCGTCCCGCTCTCCCGGCGAGGGTCCACCGTCGCGGGCACTCTTTCTCGCGACCCTCTTGCACGACGTCGGCAAGGGGTGGCCCGAAGTCGACGGCACGCGCATGGATCACCCGCGCGCGGGCGCCGCGCTCTGCGACCGCATCTTGCCGCGGCTCGGGCTCTCTGCCCAAGAGGTGTCCGAGGCCCGCAGCCTTGTCGTCGATCACCTGCGCATGTATTCGGTCGCCACGCGCCGCGACATCGAAGACGCGTCGACGGTCGAGGAGTTCTGTCGCACGGTGGGGGGACGCGAGGGCCTGCGCCGGCTGTATCTCCTGACAGTGGCGGACGTGAGCACGACGTCCCCCAGCGCGATGACCTCCTGGAAAGCGCGCATGCTCGACGCGCTCTACAAGGCCGCGGACAAGTACCTGGCGGGGCAGCAGAACCCAACGGAAGACGTGCGCGCGGAGGAAATCTCCGACGCCGTGCGTGCCCTCTGGCCGGGGGAGCGAAGCCCGCTCGACCAGCTGCTCGGCGCGCTGCCGAAGCGGTACCTGCTCGCCAACGCGCCCGAGTCGATCGTACGCCACGCGATGACGGTGGGGGCCCGTGGCGGGCGCGCGGCGCACGTGGCTCGGGTGCCGTCGAGGCACGCCGAAGCAGCCGAGCTGTGCGTCGTCGCGGACGATCGCCCGGGCTTGCTGGCGAGCATCGCGGCGGCCATCACCGCGAATCGCCTCGAGGTCCTGGGCGCCGAGGTCTATTCGCACCCCGTCGGCGTCGAGAGGGAGGCGCTCGACCTTTTCTGGGTGCGAGACCGAGCGAGTGGAGTAGCCGAGGTGGACGAAATTCTGCCCCGGCTCGCGCGCGATCTGGAGGACGTCTGCTCGGGTCGTGTCGATCCGGCGTCGCTCCTTCGCGATCGCACCGGGAACGCGTCGCGCTGGAGCGTGCGGCCGACGCCGGCCGTCCCCACCGAGATCCTCTTCGACGACGACGCTTCCCCGCGCCACACAGTCGTCGAGGTGCACGCGAAGGATCGACGCGGTTTACTCTACACTCTGGCGCGCGCTCTCTACGAGCTGGGGCTGTCGATTTCGCTTTCGAAGATCAGCACCGAGGGAGCGCGGGTGACGGACGTGTTCTACGTCCGCGAAATCGATGGGACGAAGGTGGCCGTCGGTCCGCGCCGGCAGCGAATCGTCGAGTCCTTGCTTCGAGCGGTCGACGGGGCGGTATCGGGCGAACGAGCGCGAACCGAGGGGTGAATTGGCGGAGCGCCGGCTCCGCGAATGTTGGATAAATGATCGGTCGCTCGGAATCGTCGATATCTCCCTCGAATGGGATCGCATTCGTTCTCGCACCCGCGCACGATCGTTGTCGGAAAGAAATGACTATGTCGCCAAGCGGAGGCGTTTCGTAGCATCGCGTCAGGCGGATGGCACTCGTGGGCAGGCGACGACGTGCGCGGGGTCCTGGCGAAACTGCCGCACCCCTCCTCCCCCCGCCCGCCGGCGCTCGCGCGAGCCGCTTCGAGACCGACGGAGAGATGCTCGTGTTCAGCTACCCGCTCGTCGAGCTGCGCGCGCCGAGCAAACTTTCCCGGGCCGAGGCCGCGGTGGCCATCGCCGTGGTGAGCGGGCTGGCGGTCGCCGAGGTCGCACGCGAGCGGCAGACCGCGGTCCGCACGGTGGCCAACCAGCTGCGCTCGGTCTACGCCAAGCTCGGCGTGCGTTCCCGGCTCGAGCTGGCACGGATTCTCTGCGGGTCCGAGCACGGCCCGTGACCGACGGCCAAGAGCACACCCGGGCGGCGCTGAGGCAGACGGCCATCACGGTGGATCGGGCGCGAGGCCGGCTCGCGCGCGACGGCGCCGAGGCGGACGTCCTTCGCGAGTGGCGGGCCCTCGTGGACGGTCGATGGTCGATCGTGGACCGGTTCGACTCGGACGGACGTCGGTTCCTCGTGGCGCGGCGGAACGACCCCAGCACCCCGCCGGTGCCGTTGCTCGACGAGCGCGAGCGCGCCGTCCTAGGCTATCGGGTCGTCGGTCACTCGCTGAAGCTCATCGCGTACGAGATGGGCTTCACTGTAGGCCACACGTCGCGCCTCGCGCAGAGCGCGATGGACAAGCTGGGGCTTCGTTCGCCCGCCGACCTGGCGGCGTTTCCTCGGCGCTGCGCCAAAGGCGAGCCAGATTGACGCCAGCGTCGCGGTCGGCGTGCGACGGCACTCGCCGCCCCGCCCAGGTCACGTGGCCGCGCTTCGCGTCCACCCGGTGCGGCTTCGCAGGAGCGCGATGATCTCCTCGCGCGAGCGGTGCGCCTCGCCGAGCTGCACGAATCGCCCCGCGAGCCAGTCGTAGCGCTTGAGCATCAGACAGAGCCAGACTCCGAAGAAATCGAGCCCCCGGAAGACGATGGCCCCCTCGGCGTCGTACGTCTTCACGTTGCGCAAGAAGTCCTCCGGCATCTCCGTCCAGTGCCGGGTCGACTTGATGTGATGGCCGATGTGGTAGCCGTCATTGAAGCAGCGCCGGTTGTAGCTGCTGTTGATGCACGTGATGCTGTTGCGATAGCAGTTGTCGGGCGCGTCGCGATCGACGAACGCGTGCTGTCCCCAGTTTCCGGCCATCATGGCGAACCGGGCGATGAAGAGCGGTGCGACGAAGACGACCGTCGTCGCCCGCCAGTTGACGAAGAGCAGCCCGCCGACCAGCGCGAAGAACACGAACTCGCCCACGACCGTCCGGACCATGAGCGCGCGGCGCCCTCTCCTCAGGTGGTAGGTGGCGAGGGTCGGCAAGGCGAACAGGAAGAACTTGAGAAAGTAGCGGGCGAAGCCGACGACGCTGTCGCGCACGTACGGCATCGTCGTGCTGAGGTCGTCCTCGAGGTTGTTCTCGGGGTGGTGCATCCCGATGTGGTGCGCGAAATACGTCTCCGGCGACTCTCCGAAGAACGGTCCGAGGACCCACGGAATGTAGTGATTGAGGACGCCCCACGGCCTCCTGAAGAGGCGCCGGTGGCTCGTGTTGTGGAGCATCAGCACGAACGGCGCGAAGAAGTAGACAACGAGGGCGAGGTGGACCGCCGCGAGCCACCAACGGAACGGGCCTGGAACGAAGAGGACCAGGGCCGTCGGAATGATCGTGATGGATTGAACCGCCATTAAGCTCAAGAAGGGAACGTCGCGTCGATCGCAAATCAGACGCAGCGCCAAGGCTTCACCCAACCCGGCCTGACCCTCCGGCCGCCCGGTCGGATCGCTGAGGAGAATCTCCACGGGCACGTTTCTACGATGGATCCGGCGGCATAGCGAGGGCCAAGCGGCGGGTCTGCCTGGGAAAACGGGTTCGCACCGGGGGCATGATTCGCGCCGGTCCGCCTCATCCGCTCTCGTCCGCGCCGCCTGAAAAGATC
>DATGJA010000179.1:0-23481 GCA_035295445.1 Polyangiaceae bacterium
CATCGCGTCGAGCTGTTTCGTCTCCCGGCGTACTCGCCCGAACTCAACGGCATCGAGGGCGTCTGGAAGGTGACCAAGAAGAGCACGACGCACAATCGCTTCTACCCCCTCTGTCGCGGAGCGAGACGCCGCGCTCACGTCGACCTTCGAGACCTTCAAGGCCCATCCCGCGATGATCGCCGGGCACGTCGCACGCTTTCTATGATCCCGGTTCCGCGCGACCGTGTTTAGAGCGCCACAAAAAGAAGGGCCCGGGTGGCGTTTGGGTTCCACCCGGGCCTCTCTGGCCCTAGCGAATAAGGGCTCGTCACGCAGGCGATAGGCGGGTCACCGCCGCGAATCGCGACGCAGCCGGACGCATGCGGCTGCCGGTACGCACCTCTCGCCCGAGCCCGCCCCGGCCGCGCTGGGGAGCGCGAAATGTTTCTAGCGCACACCAGAAAATCGCGCGGGGCGAGCGTCCTACGGCTGACGCCCTCTCGGACTAGAGCCATTGGTACTTTGCATGACGTTCTCCCTCCTCCGGCGCGTGACCGGCACCCGGGGGCTTGGCGCGAGGGGTCATGTGACCTGAGCGCGGCCACAGCGGGTGTTTCCTGCTGGGGTGCATGAGGCACCGAGTTGCTGACGCGTTCGCGACGGTGCTCCGCCGCCGAACCATTCGGGACCCGAGGGTCCGGACGCGACGACCACGAGGAGCATAACACGCACACGCGGTCCGTCTTCCCACTCGGCGAGGGATTCCGCCCCTTCGTCCCCCTCAAGACGCCCCCGAGCGGGAGTAGGGGGTGCCGGGGTATCCCTAGTCCGCTCTCTCGCTTCGCTCGAGCCTGCGGACTAACATGCCCAAGCGTGCGGCTGACGCGCTGGGACGCGAACGTGCTTGCGCGGGCCGCGACGGTCGCGACCCTCGCCTTGGCGCTCATCTGGCTGGTCACCGCGGCCACGGACGAGGGGGGCATCGCCTGGACCGAGCGCGCCGGGCGAACGCTGCCCCTCGCGCCCCTCTGCGCGGCCATAGGCGCCTGGGGGTCCCTCGTGGCCGTGCAAGCCCGCGGCGAGGCGCTCGCCCTCGAGTCGCTCGGGAGATCGCCCCCGCAGATCACGGCCGCCGCGGTGGCGGGCGGGGCGCTCGTGGGCCTCGTCGCCGCCGCGGTCCTCGGTGCAGTGGCGGCCGTCGACATCACCGGCTTCTACCCGACCGCCGTCCACGCGAGTAGCTGGCGATGGCACAGCGGCGACTTCGTCGACGAGGTCCGGGGGATGCGCGTGACCTCCGACGGGACGCTCGTCGCGCTCGCCGGCCTCCCCGCCGCGCGCGCTCTCCCAGGCGTTCCCGCCCACGGGCGGCTGGCGGCGGCCCTCGAGACGGCGCTGTCCGGCATCGCGCTCCCGCTGCTCGTCGCGCGCACGATGATGCAGAGAGCCTCGTCGGTCCCGCGAAGGCCGTCGCGGTTCGGAACGCCTCGCCTTCACGCGGGACTCGTCGCCGGGGTCGCCGTCACCGCGAGCGTGGCGCTCTTCCAGGCCGCCGCCGCGCGCCGGCTCTCCGCCGCGTGGGCCGCCGTTCCCCCGCTCTTCGTGCTCGCGTACGCCGCGCGGCCCCTTCGGGAGCCCGCGTGAGCGCCGCCGGTGAAACGCGCGTGACCGCCTCGTGGGGAGCGGTGGCCGGCCCGTGGGCCATCCTCGTGCACGGCGGAGCAGGGGACCTCGCCGACGATCGCGCAGCCAGCCACATGGAGGGCTGTCGGACGGCCGCCGCGGCCGCCGCAGACGTGCTTCGCGGGGGGGGCACTGCGCTCGACGCGGTCGAACGCGCCGTGTTCTTGCTGGAGGACGACCCGCGGTTCAACGCCGGAACGGGCGCCTGCCTCAACGCCGACGGGAGGCTCGAGCTCGACGCCGCCCTCATGGAGGGCACCCGGCTACGTGCCGGCGCGGTGTGCGCGCTCCCGCCGTTCGCGCACCCCATCGCGATCGCCCGCGCGGCCCTCGAAGAGGGACGCCACGTCCTCTATGCCGCCGACGGCGCATCACGCTTCGCCGTCGAGCGCGGGTTCACGCCGGCCGCCGAGGACGCGATGGTCACCGAGGCGGCCCGCGAACACTGGCGCGCGGTGGCTGGCCGCGCGGGCGTCGAGGGGTGGGCCGGCGGGACGGTCGGCGCGGTGGCGCGGGACCTGAGGGGGGCCGTGGCGGCGGCGACGAGCACCGGAGGCCTGGTCAACAAGCGGCCGGGGCGCGTGGGCGACTCACCCGTGCTCGGCGCGGGGACCTACGCGGACGACGACGGAGGCGCCGGCTCGGCCACCGGGCAGGGCGAGGCCATCTTGCGAATCTGCCTCGCCAAGAGTGCGACGGACGCGCTGCGAGCGCGGATCCATCCCGAGGAGGCCGCTCGGGGGGTCATCGGCCTCCTGGGGTGCCGCGCCGGCGGAAGCGGAGGGGTCATCCTCGCCGACCGCCACGGCCGGCTCGGACTCGCCCGCAACACGCGCACGATGACTTGGGCCGCCGCGGGCGCCGACCTGGCGCTGACCACGGGGACCTGACCCGCGAACGGTTCAGTCTTCGGATGGCTGCTGGCCGCCCGACTTGCGGTCGATCGCGTCCTGGAGGCCACATCGCAGGCGCTGCGCGCGCTTGATCCGCTTGGCCTTGAGCGGCTTGGCCAGCCACTCGTGACGCTTCCTCACATTCCAGATCGCTCGGTTCGCCATGGAGGATACTCGGCGCGCAGTTTGCGCGAAACCGCGGCCCCGTCAAGCGGCGCGAGCGGCAAAGGTCAATCGGGAACGCGCGCGAGCACCAAATCGAGCCGGATGGGGCCCTGCCCGAGCTCCGCCTGAACCTCCTTGTCCCAGGGGAAATACCCCACCGCGGTCACTGTCACGTGATGAACCCCGGGGGGCAGCGCTACCCCGTGGGCCGCCACGAAATCGAGCGGGCCGATCGTCTCGTCGTCGATGGTGACCATGGCGTCGCCGGGGCTACCGCGCATGCGAAGGCTCACCGTGGGGCGAACGGCGTTCTGCGGCGGTTGGCACGCGAACGCGCCGATCGCGAGCGATGCCGCCGCGAAGCGCGACCACCCGGGGGCCATCGGGAACCTCACTCCCATTCGATCGTACCCGGCGGCTTGCTCGTGATGTCGAGCACCACGCGATTGACGCCGCGCACTTCGTTGATGATGCGGTTCGAGATCCTGGCCAGCACGTCGTACGGGATTTTCGCCCAGTCGGCCGTCATGCCGTCGACGGAGTGGACCGCGCGGATCGCGCACGCCTCCTCGTAGGTGCGCTCGTCGCCCATGACGCCCACGCTCCGTACGGGCAAGAGCACCGCGAAGGCCTGCCAAATGCTGTCGTAGAGGCCGGCCGTGCGGATCTCGTCGACGACGATGGCATCCGCGGCCCGCAAGACGTCGAGCCTCTTCTCGTTCGCCTCGCCGAGGCAGCGCACCGCGAGCCCCGGACCGGGGAACGGGTGCCGCCACAAGAGATCGCGCGACATCCCGAGCTCTTCCCCGGCGGCGCGGACCTCGTCCTTGAAGAGCTCGCGCAGCGGCTCGATGAGCTTGAGGTGCATCTTCTCCGGCAAGCCGCCCACGTTGTGGTGGCTCTTGATGACGGCGCTCGGACCCTTGAAGCTGACGCTCTCGATGACGTCCGGATAGAGCGTGCCCTGCACGAGCCACTTGGCGTCCGAGACCTTCTTCGCCTCCTCTTCGAACACGTCGATGAAGACGTGACCGATCGTCTTGCGCTTCTGCTCCGGATCCGTCACGCCGCGCAGGACCGACAAGAAGCGCTCGCGCGCGTCGATCGCCACGAGGTCGAGGTGAAAGCTCTCCCGGAACGTCGCCACCACCTGCTCGGCCTCGCCGGCGCGAAGCAGCCCGTTGTCGACGAAGATGCACTTGAGCCGCTCGCCTACGGCCCGCTGGCAAAGGATCGCCGCGACCGAAGAGTCGACGCCGCCCGAGAGGCCGCAGAGCACGTGGTCCTGCGGTCCGACGCGCGCTCGGACACTGGCCACCGCCTCCTCAGTGAAGGCACCCGGAGTCCAGGTGGGCCGCAGGCCGGCGACATCGAAGAGGAACGCCGCGAGCACGTCGCCGCCTCGGGGCGTGTGCACCACCTCGGGGTGGAACTGCACGCCGTAGATCTTTTTGGCGGGGTTGCCCACCGCACAGAACGCCGTGTTGCCGCTGACGCCGATCGTCTGGAAGCCCGGCGGTATCGCCACGATCTTGTCGCCGTGCGACATCCAGACGTCGAGCGCCTCGCGCTTGGCAAATCGGTGGAAGATCCCATCCGGCCGCTCGACGACGACGCGCGCGTGGCCGTACTCGCGCGCGGAAGCGCGTTCGACCCGGCCGCCGAGCAGGTGGGCGAGCAGCTGAAGGCCGTAGCAGATGCCGAGGACGGGGACGCCGAGCTCGAGGATCTTGGGGTCGAGCGAGGGGGCGCCCTCGGCATACACGCTCGCGGGACCGCCCGACAGCACGATCGCCTTCGGCGAGAGCGCGCGGACAGCTTCGAGCGGGAGCGTGCAGGGGTGAATCTCGCAGTAGACGCGCTGCTCGCGGATGCGGCGGGCGATGAGCTGCGTGTACTGAGCGCCGAAGTCCAGGATGAGGACGAGCTCGCGGCCGACGGACATTCACCCTCGACTACCAGCCGCGCGGAACACGTCAAGGCTCGGCCTCGGAGGGGTACGCCGGCTGGTACTGGCGGTTACACTAGCGGGATGGTGCCTGACCTTCGCATCCCCGTGGCGCGCGTGGGCGCGATCCACGTTCCGCTCCCGCGCTACCAGACCGCGGGGGCTTCGGGGATGGACCTGCACGCGGCGTTGGTCGAGCCGATCACGATCGGGCCGCTCGAGCGCGTCCGGGTGCCGACGGGGCTCGTCTTCGCCATCCCCGCGAGCTTCGAGGGGCAGGTGCGGCCCCGATCGGGCCTGGCGGTGCGCGAGGGGATCACGGTGCTCAACGCGCCGGGAACGATCGACAGCGACTACCGAGGCGAGGTCCTGGTGCTGCTCGTGAACCTGAGCGGCGCGCCGGCGACGATCGCCCCGCTCGAGCGGATCGCGCAGCTCGTCATCGTGCCGGTCGCCCGCGCAGAGCTCGTCATTTCGGTGGATCTCGGTCGCACGCTTCGCGGCGGCGGCGGCTACGGATCCACCGGAGCAAAGTGAGATCACGCGAGGCGCGAGAGGAACGCGAGCACCTCGTCCGCGACCGCCGCCCACTCGCCGTCGCAGGCGAGCACGTGTCCGCTGTGCTCGAACAGGCGCACGCTCACGTCCCTCGATCCGACGTGGGCTGCGAGCCACGGCGCGTTTCGCCAGGAGCAGACTCGATCCCGCCGGCCGTGGAGGATGAGCATGGGAGCCTCGATGCGCTGGACGACGCGCCGGATCTCTCGGCCGGCTCGGTACACCTCGAGCGCGGAGCGCAGCGGGTGGCGGTCGTACGAGAGCAGCGTGCCCATCGCGCGTTCGTCGACCAGGTCTCCCGCCTTGGGCTTGACCAGGTAGAGGTCCGGCACGCGCACGCCCAGGCGGTCGATGAGGCCCAGGGGGACGCGCGATGACGGCGCCAGGGTGATCGCGTTGCCAAGGACGACGAGGCCGGCCAGGCCCTCCGCGCGCTCGCCTGCGATCTGCATCGCGACGAGCGTCCCGAGCGAAAAGCCGAGCAGCACCACCCGCCCGTGCCGCTGTCGCGCGGCGCTGGCGCGGTCGTGCCCGAAGTTTGCCCACTCGCGGAACGTCCGATCCTGGAGGTCCTCGACGCGACGACCGTGACCCGGCAGGAGCGCGGCGTCGACGGCGAACCCGCGCCCCGCGATACGGTCGAGCAAGGGGCGCAGCTCGGCGGCCGTGCCCCCGAAGCCGTGAAACGCGACGACGCACGGGGCCCGCCCCGCGGCGAAGAACTCAGCGTCCCCGCGGCCCAACATTTTCTCGTCGCGCACCGTCCCCGCGCGGGTCGCGATCATCGGCGCGGGCACCGCCTCAACGCTCGCCGCGCTTGATCTGGTACGCGCGGATCTTCTTGTGCAGGTTCGTCCGCTCGACGCCCAGGAGAATCGCCGTGCGCGAGATGTTCCAGCCGGTCATCTTCAAGGTGTCGACGATGTACTGGCGCTCGGAGCGCTCGCGGTGCTCCCGGAGCGTCGGGTGCTTGGTGCCCGGCGGTGGCGCGGGGGTCGGCGTCGGTCGGGACGTCTCGGCCGCCGCGTCGTCGTCGCCCGCGTCGAGGACGGCGTCGGCGGCCTCGGGCTCCTCCTCGAAGGGGCTGGCGTGGGGATCCTCGGGCAAGTCGGCGATCGTGACGCGGTCGCCGCTCAAGATCGCGCTCCGCTCGACGGCGTTCTTGAGCTCCCGCACGTTGCCAGGCCACTTGCGGCCCGCCAGGGCGTTCATCACCTCGTCGTCGATAGGCTTCGGACGAATGCCGTTCTCGGCGGCGAACTGCGCCATGAAAGCCCGGGCCAGCAGGGGGATGTCCTCGACACGCTCGCGCAGCGCCGGGCTGCGGATGGGAAACACGGCCAGCCGAAAGTAGAGATCCTCGCGGAACTCGCCGCTCTCGACGCCCCTCGCGAGGTCCTTGTTCGTTGCGGCGAGGACCCGCACGTCGACGTGGATGACGTGCTCGCTGCCGACGCGCGAGATCTCGCCCGACTGAACCGCCCGCAAGACCTTGGCCTGCGCGACGACGTCCATGTCGCCGATCTCGTCGAGAAACAAAGTTCCGCCATGGGCCTGTTCGAAGAGACCGCGGCGCCTGACCATCGCGCCGGTGAAGGCACCCTTCTCGTGGCCGAAGAGCTCACTCTCGATAAGCTCCCGCGGGATGGCGGCGCAGTTGACCTTCACGAACGGCCCGTCGGCGCGCGGGCTCAAGCGGTGAATCGCCCGGGCGATGAGTTCTTTGCCCGTGCCGCTCTCGCCGGTGATGAGCACCGAGGCCTTCGTGGGCGCGACCTTCTCAATCTCGTGGAAGAGGCGGCGCATGGCGGCGCTCGTGCCGATCATCTCGTAGCGCTGCAGCTGCTGCTCGGTCACGCGCGCGAGTTCCCGACGTGCCTTGGCGGCGTCGAGCACGTTATGGACGCTCACGAGGACGCGCTCGCGCGCGAGGGGCTTCTCGAAGAAGTCGCTGGCGCCGAGCTTGATGGCCTGCACGGCGTCTTGCACGGTGGCGTGCCCGCTGATGACGATGATAGGCAGGTCCCGCATCGCCTCGTCGCTGCGGATCTTGGCGAGGGCGTCGAGGCCGCTCATGTCCGGCAGCTTGACGTCGAGCACCGCGAGGTCGACGGGCGTGTCGGGGCTCGCGAGGACCCCGAGCGCTTGCGCTGCCGTCTCGGCGCCGAGGACCCGGTAGCCTTCGCCTTCGAGGACGAGCTGCAGCGTGCGGCGGATGTTCTTCTCGTCGTCGACGACGAGAACCGTGCGCGGGGCCGGCGTGCCCGGCGGCGCGCTCGACGGGCTGGCTGCGACTTGGGGGGCGTCCGGCATCGTCTCCGCGACGAACGTACCATGGCCTACGCGCCGCGGCGGCCCAGGAACTCGAGGTAGTCGCGCGCCTGCACGGCGACCGTGGTGCGCGCGTACGCCTGCACGATCTGCTGGAACGCCCGCCTCGCCTCGGCCCAATTCTGCATGCGCAGGTACGTTTGTCCGAGCAAGAGCAGTGCCTCCGCCTGGAGCGCGTTGCCTTCGGCGCCGTCGGTCGCCTCGCCCTCCGAGGTGTAGTTTCGCAGCGCGTATTTGATCCTCGCGACCGCGGCGTCGTAGTTGTCCTTCTTCAGGTAAAACCGCGCGACGTAAAGCTCGTGCTTGATAAGGCGCGCCAGGACCGCGGACAAGAGGTCGCGCACGTGGGGGGCGTCCTTCGAGGCCGGGTAGTCCGCGAGGTACGATTTGACCTCCTTGTACGCGTCGACGACGCTGGCCTGGTCGCGCTCCTCGGAGGCCGGCGCTAGGGCCGAGTCGGGGATCTCGGCGTACATCGCGTCGGCGATGCGTCCGCGCGCGTACGCGACGTCTTCGGCGTCCGCGCGGTGCGCGTGGATGAAGTCCTTGTACTCGTGGATGGCCTCCGGGTACTTCTCCTGCTCGTAGTCCGCGTCCGCGATGCGAAGCTCGGCCAGGCGGGCGTACTTCGAGTAGCTGTACTTGCGTTTGACCTCCCGCAGGAGCGTCTGCGCTTCGATCCAGCTGTGCGCGTTGAACGTCTCCATGGCCGAGTCGTACGCACGCTTGGCGTCCTCGGTGTAGCTGAGCGCGGTCTTCGGCGGCCCCCCCTCGCACGCGGCGAGCGTGCAAGGCAGGATGGCCATGAGCAGCAGAAGGCAGCGCCGTCGCATGCGGGCGCCCACCGTAGCCGCCGACTTGCCGCGACGCCACTCCTCGACGCCGCTAGCGATCAGGTCTCCACCGCACGATCCGCCGGGCGGGCGGAAGGCCGTCCTCCGCGGCGTGCTTCCACGCCGTCCGCAGGACGAGCCGCACCTTGTCGGCGACGTCCCGCGGCGCGTTGGCTGCTACCTGGCCGTCGGCCGAGACGACCGCTTCAATGTCGACTGACCCCTCGGGCGTGTCGACCCGTCCTCGGTAGCGCCAGGGCGGGCCGACGTCGTTCGGCCGCTCGATCTCGACGCGGACGCCGCTCTCCGGAAGGCCGCCGACGATGCGCATGGGAGGACGGCCGAGGCTAGCTCGGCGGGCGGCCGCGTGCGGCTCTAAATGCAAGCCAAATCGTGCTAAATCGGGCCGGTCATGGACAAGAACCCCATCACACCGGAGGGAGCGACCCGCCTTCGCGAAGAGCTCGGCCATTTGAAGAGCGTCGAGCGCCCGGCGATCATCCAGGCCATCGCGGTGGCCCGCGAGCACGGCGACCTGAGCGAGAACGCGGAGTATCACGCCGCCCGCGACCGCCAGTCGTTCATCGAAGGTCGCATCAAGGAGCTCGAGGACAAGCTGGCTCGCGCCGAGGTGATCGACCCCGCGAAGCTCGCCGGCGACCGGGTCGCCTTCGGCGCGACGGTCAAGCTGTCCAACGCGGACACGGGGGAGGAGGTGACCTACCGCATCCTCGGGGCGGACGAGTCCGACCTGGCGAAGGGGAGCATCAGCATCACGAGCCCGCTCGCGCGGTCGCTCATCGGCAAGCAGGTGGGCGACGAGCTCAAAGTGCGCATGCCCGGCGGTGAGCGCACGTACGAAGTGTTGGACATCACGTTCGGGTGAACTCGGAGAGGCCTCAGCCCGACCCTGGGGCGCGCGCGTTCCGAAGGACCGCGCAGCAGGCCCGGGCGTGGTCGCGATCGCCGAGCCCCGAAGGCCTCGCCGCGGTCGAAGCCAAGGCGCGCGAGGCGACGCCGTATGTACCCGAGGCTCGCGCGGCCGACTGGGCGAAGCTTCTGGCGGGCTTCGGCGCGGCGGGAGAGGGGGGCCGCCTGCGGGCTCGAATGGACGGTCTCGTTCGCGCGTGCATGCTCTTCGAGCGCGACGCGCGCGATCGGGCACGCCGTGCCCAACCACTCTCGTGGGAGGATCCGGTGAACCGAGTGGATGGCATCGGCGCAGGCGCGCGCGACAAGCTGCTTTCGCACGGCGTGAAGTGCGTGGCGGATCTTCTGTGGACGCTGCCGGTCGGCTGGGACGACCTTCGGGCCTGCGTCGGGGTGGGTGAGGCCCTCGATCGGGCGCGGGCGGCCGGGGCGTCCTTTGCCCCATCGCCCCGCCAGTGCGTGCGCGCCGGCGTCCGCAGCGCCACGCTCGTTCCGATGCGCGGGCGGCGGGCCGTGCGCGTTGTCGTCGCCGGAGACGGCGCCACGCTCGACGCGTGGTGGTTCTACGAAGCACACGGAGTTCTGAGTGTGGCCCGCGCCGGCGCGCCGTGCGTGCTCATCGGCCGCGTGCACCTTCGCGAGGGAAAGCGGCCCACGATGAGCCACCCCGATCTCGTGCGCGACGACGCGGCGATGCCCGCGGTGCGGACTCGGTATCCGGCGCTTTCCGTCGCGCCGGGGACGCTGCGACGCGCAGTGGCCGACGCGGTCGAACGGACCGCGACGCTGCCGGATCCCGTGCCGCCGACGATCGCAGCGCGCGAAGGCATGCCCGAAGTGCAGCCTCTCCTGCGAGCCGTGCACGGCGTGGTTCCCCCGGCCGACTTGCACGGGGTCCGGCGGGCGCTCGCCGAGCGACTCGCCTGGATCGAGGCCTTCACGCGGGTATGGCAGCGCGTGCGGGCCGAGGCCGCGTGGGGCGCCGCGGTCGCGCCGTCGCTGACGGCTCAGGGGGTCGACGCCGACGCGGTGGCCGGCGCGCTGGGGTTCGTCCTCACGAGGGCGCAGCGGCGGGCCATCGGCACGATCGGCGATGACTTGCGCGCGACCGTCCCGATGCGCCGGTTGCTCCTCGGCGACGTCGGGACCGGGAAGACGGCGGTGGCCCTCGCCGCGGCGGCCCAGTGCGTTTCGGCAGGGGCGCAGTGCGCTCTTCTCGCGCCCACCGCCGTCCTCGTCGATCAGTATCTCGAGGCCGCGGCGGCCCTCGAGCGCACGCTCGGACTGAGGCTACTGCACCTTGTGGCGGGGATGCGCGCGAACGAGCGGCGCGATGCGATCGACGCCATCGGCAGTGGGCAAGCCGCCCTCGTCGTCGGGACCCACGCCCTTCTGGCGGGCGACGTCGTCTTCGGTCGCCTGGGCCTGGTGATCGTCGACGAGCAGCAGCGCTTGGGCGTCGGGCAAAGGCTCGCCCTCGTCCGCAAGGGGACTGCGCTGCGCCCTCACCTGTTGTCGCTGAGCGCGACCCCCATCCCCCGGACGCTTGCCCTCGCCCTGCGCGGCGAGCTGTCGACGAGCGTCCTCGACGAGCGTCCCAACCGGCGGCCGCCGGTCGCCACCGCGACCGTGCCGCGGGGATCCTGGGGCGAAGTGGTCGAAGCCATGCGCGGCGCGTGCGCGAGGGGCGAGCGCGTCTTCGTCGTGTGCCCCCGGATCGACGATGACGACGACACCGATGCGGCCGCGGCCGGGGTGCTCGCCCGCGCCGCGGCGCTCGGGCGCGAGCTCGCGCCGTGGCGGGTCGTCGTGCTGCACGGCGGAGTGCCGGTGCGCGACCGCGTCCGCGCCATGGCCGCCTTTCGGCGGGGCGAGGCCGCGGTGCTTGTCGGAACCACCGTCGTCGAGGTCGGGGTGGACGTCCCGCAGGCGACGCTGATGGTCGTCGAGGACGCCGAGTGCT
This sequence comes from Polyangiaceae bacterium, assembly GCA_035295445.1. Taxonomy (GTDB): domain Bacteria; phylum Myxococcota_A; class Polyangia; order Polyangiales; family Polyangiaceae; genus Palsa-1150. The sequence continues at coordinate 11,284 of DATGJA010000179.1, forward strand.
TCGGTCTCGCGCAGCTTCACCAGCTGCGCGGACGCGTGGGACGCGGCGACCGGCCGGGCCGCTGCCTGCTCGTCCACGACGAGCGCCTCGATCCGTTAGCCCGGCGGCGACTGGACGCGCTGGTGCGGATGGCCGACGGCGCCGACGTTGCGCGCGCCGATCTCGAGCTGCGCGGGGCAGGGGACCTCGGCGGGACCCGGCAATCGGGCGCCGCCGAGGACTTCGTTTGGCTCGACCCGGCGTCGCCGCCCGCGTGGCTCGAGCGCATCGAGGCCGACGCGGAGACATTGCTGCGTGCCGATCCCGATCTCGAGGCGCCGCAGCATCGCGCCCTCTCTCTCGCGGTTCGCCGGTTCGCCGCCCAGATCGCGGTGCGCGAGGAGGGGGGGTGAGCGTCGTCGCGCCCCAGTTCAGGTCGGTCGTCGTCGACGCGGCGGCAGTGCTGGCCACGTGGGCCGGACTCCTGGTCACCGAAGACGTGGTGCTCGGATTCCTGTACCGCGACGACTTCGCGGGGGGTTGGGAGGTCGCGCTGGCGCGCCATACGGTCGTGCCGATGGCCGTGGCCGCGCTGGCTCCGGCGGCGCTGGCGGCGGTGGCCGGGTTTCGCGCGGCGAGGGGAGCCGCCTCCGGGTCGCGCGCGGCGGCGGTGGGCCTCGCGGTCGTCGGCGGCGTCGGCGCGGCCGTGGTCGCCTTGGGCGTCTCGCAGGGTCGCCACTTCGCGCACCTCGGCGTGCGAGGTCCGTTCGTCGTCGCGCTGGCGGCGGCGGGCGCGTGGGTCGTGGGTCGGGCGGTGCCTCGCGTGTCGGCGCTCGTGGAGCGACCCCCGTTTCTCGCGGCGCTCGCGGCGGGGCTCGTGGTCGGCTCGTGGCTCGTCGACGCGTACGTCTTGCCTCGGCTCTACCCTGCGTTTCACGCGGCCCTGCTCGTGGCGACGCTCGCGTTCGCCGCGGTGGTGGCGCTCGCGGTTCGTGCGGCCGAGGGACCGCCGGGCCCGGTCGCGTACGCGCTGTCCGGCGCGGTCGGGCTCGGGTGGATCCTCTGCGTCGCCGGCAGTCCGCGGGCCGCCCGCGCGCTGGATCCGGCCACGAATCTGCGCATCGTCCTCGTTGAACGCGCTCCGCTGCTCGGCCCGGCGGTCGCCATCGTGACGCGCGTGCGGCCGCCGGTGGACGAGGTCGCCTCCACGCAGATCGCGGCGCCGACGCCGGCGGCGCCCGGCCGATCCCTCGACTGGACCGGGCATGACATCGTGCTCATCTCGGTCGACGCGCTTCGCGCGGACCACGTCTCCGCGTACGGCTACCCCCGGCCGACGACGCCCAACCTCGACGCGCTGGCGCGCGAGGGCGCGCTCTTCGAGGGAGCCTACTGTCCGACGCCGCACACGTCGTACTCGGTCACGTCGATGATGACCGGCAAGTACCTGCGTCCGCTGCTGACGCTGGGGCTCGGCGAAGACTCGGAGACGTGGGCGCAGGACCTCCGTCGCTACGGCTGGCGAACCGCCGCGTTCTATCCGCCCGCAGTGTTCTTCATCGACGAGGCGCGCTTCGCGGTCTTCGAGCGTGAGCACCTGGGTTTCGAGTATGCGAAGGTCGAGTTCGCGGAACCTGCGCTGCGCGAGGAGCAAATCCGCGAGTACCTTTCGACGGCTCCCACGGATCGACCGCTCTTTCTCTGGGTCCACTTCTTCGAGCCGCACGAGCCGTACGTGCCCCACCCGGACCACGTCTTTACGGGGGGCCCGTCGGCCGATGTCGACGCCTACGACGGCGAGGTGGCCGAGGCGGACGACGGCATCGGGCGGGTGGTCCGGCTGGTGCGATCCCGTCGGCCGGACTCGGTGTTCTGGGTCACCGCCGATCACGGGGAGGAGTTCGGCGAGCACGGGGGCCGCTACCACGGGACGACCGTCTACGAAGAGCAGGTGCGTGTACCGCTCGTCGTCGTGGGGCCGGGCGTGCGGGCGGGAGCGAGGATCGCGAGCGTCGTGCAGACGATCGATCTGCTGCCGACGACGCTCTCCGCGATCGCCATCCCGAGGCCCGCGCGCGTCCGGGGGCGCGATCTCGGGCCGCTCCTGGCGGGCGGACCCGGGCAAGAGGAGGGGCTGGCTTTCGCCGAGACGGACGACTACGCGCTCCTCGCCGCAGGCCCCGACCGGCTCGTGTGCGATCGACGGGCGGCGGCATGCGCACTCTACCGCCCGCAACAGGACCCGCTCGAGCGTCGCGACTTCGGCGGGCAAGATCCAGCCCGGCTGGCGCAGCTGAGAGGATGGCTGCGCGCGACGGAGAAGGACCACGGGCGCTACGAGGCCGCGGCGGGGCCGACGTGGCCCGAGGCGCTGCGGCGGGGCCTGCAGGGCGAGGTCGACGCGGCCGTCGACGTCGCGTCGCTGCTGGACGACGTCGACCCAGCGGTGCGCCGTAAGGCCGCCGAAGTTTGCTTCTTGCTGCATGCGGACGCGACCGGGCCGCAGGTGCGCCGAGCTCTCGCCGGGGACGAGGACGACGAGGTGCGTCGATGGCTGACCCTCGCCGCATTTCGCATGGGCACGGGTGCGATCCCGCCTGTCGAAGCGCTGCTTCGAGACCCGAGCCGCGATTGGAGGAGGCGGGCTGCGCTCGTTCTGGCCGAACGTGGCGACGCGCGCGGGTGCCAAGAGGTCACGGCATGGTGGGGTGACCTGGTCTCGGCGGCGGAGCCGGACGTTGCGGCGGAGCCAGACGGCGAGCCCATGCGATTGCCGCTCGAGCTGCCTCGGGTCGAGGAGCTGCTCACCGCGACGGTCCGCGCGAGGTGCCGGAGCGCGGTCCCATCGCTCGACAGCGCGCTCCAGGATGTGCGCGCGCGCCCGTCCGTCGCGGACGCGCTGGGGGCGCTCGGGGATGCGCGTTCGGCCGCCCCGCTTCGCGCGCTGCTCGCGCGCGAGACGTACGTCACGGCGCGTCCTCACGAGGCGCGCGCCCTCGAGGCGCTTGGGGTTCGCGACTGGGCGGCCGTGGGGTCGCCGCCCGCCGAGGTGCACACGTCGGTGAGCGTCCCGGCCGGTCGGGTACGGCTGATCGTGCACGTCTCGGACGCCCACGCCGACCTCGAAGCGAAGATGGACGACGTGGCGGGGGAGGCCCCGGCCGAGGGCGGCGAAGTGCGATCGGTCGAGTTCCGGCGCGCGCAAGGGCGCCGCGCGAGGCTGGACCTGCGCGTCTCGAGCGGCGGGGTGGTCGGGGCTTGGATTTTTGCGGGCCGAGTCGATTGACCGATCCGGTCCTCGCAAATAGGCTGCGCGGCGAGGAAGTTCGTGCCCGAAGAAGAACCCAAGCGAAATGCCCCCAAGCCCACCGAGGCGGAAACGCCTGCGCGGGAGGAGGAGGCCCACGGCGCGGGCCCGCCCACGCCGTCCGGGCAAGAGGACAAGTTCCGGCCGGAGGCCATCGCCGCCCGCATCGACGAGATCGGCGAAGAGACGGAGATCGACAAGATCGCCCGGCAAGAGGAGCAAAAGCTCCTCGAGCGGCGAAAGCAGCAAAAGCAGCAGCGCAAGCGCGGGGGCCTCGAGGCCGCTGCCTCGAAACGCCTCGCCAAAATCGGCGAGGGGTCCGTCAAGCGCCCCACGGCCCTGGGCGGTGCGGCGATTCCGGAGGCGGACCCGCTGCTCGAGCGGGTGGCGCGGGCACAGAAATGGATCCGCGAGCACCGTCAGACGTTCGGGGGGCTCGTGGCCATCGCGCTCGTCGCGGGGGGTGGGGTCTTCGGGTACGAGTATTGGCAGGGAAAGCGGAACGCCGAGGCGTCGTCGCTGCTGGCGCAAGCGATCGGCGACTCGCACGGCCACATCTCCGACAAGGCGGACGACGAGGACGACGACTCCAAGCCGACGCAGCAGCTCTACCCGACCTTCAAGTCCGCCGCGGATCGACGAGAAGCGGGTTTGGCGAAGTTTCGCTCCGTGGAGACCAAGTACGGCGGCACCGGGGCGGCGATCCTCGCGCGCCTGGGCGAGGCGTCGTTGCTCCTCGACGGAGGCGACGCGACTGGGGCTCTTGCCGCGTACACGGACGTTAAGTCGAGCGCCCTGGCGCAGGCGGACGCCGAGGTGCGAGGGCGCGCCCTCGAGGGCATCGGATTCGCGCACGAGCTCATGGCGCAAGGCGCGTCGACCCCCGGCGCCGATCTCGACGCGGCCGAGGGTGCGTTCAAGGATCTCGCCCAGGCGGACGTCCAGGGCTTTCGCGAGCTCGGGACGTACCACCAGGCTCGCGTTCTCGCGGCCAAGGGTGAGAAAGAAAAGGCCATCGACCTTCTCAAGGACCTGGAGAAGAAGGTGAACGAGCCCGGCGACAGTCACCCGTTCCCGTACCTCGCGTTCGTGGTCGAGGATCGGCTGAGGGAGCTCGATCCGAAGGCTCTGCCGCCCAAGGCTCCCGCGCCGGCCAAGGGCCCTGGCGGGGTGGACATGAACGACCCCCAGGTGCAGCGGCTCATCCGGCAGCTTCAGCAACAGCAGAAGGGCGGCGCCCCGGCTGTTCCCTTGCCGGGACCGACGCCGTGACGGTCGGCCCCTGGACCCGGTGGGCGCAGGCCGCGGCGGCCGGCGTCGTCGTCTCGGCGTGCGGAACGCTCGAGACGGGCAACGACCGCATCAATCCGGATCGGCCCCTCTGGTTTCATCGACCCAACGGCGCACTGCACGTGCTGTTCACGCGGACGGTCACGGCGCCGGCCCTCATCTTCGGCGACGCGAACGAGCATGGGCGGCCGGAGATAGATCCGCTGAACGGGCGAATCTTCGTCGGGACGACCGATCGAGGCCTCTACGCCCTGCGCGCCGGCGATGGGAGCACGCTGTGGCGGTTCCAGACCCTCGGGATGGTGCAGAGCGAGCCGCTCTACGACGCCGACCTCGACGTCGTGTACTTCGGCTCGGACGACGGCGCGCTCTACTGCGTCCACGCCAGCGACGGAACGCTGGTCTGGCGCTACGACACGGGGGCCGAGATCGCGCGACGGCCCGTTCTGGCGGGCGACGCCCTCTACTTCGCCAACGGGGCGGACAACCTGTTCGCGGTCCACCGGCGCACCGGCGCGAGCCTCTGGCACGTGCACCGTACCCCTGCGCTCGGCATGGAGATCAGCGGGTACGCGGGACCGGCCGTGGATCGCGAGACCGTCTTCGTCGCGTACTCCGATGGCCACGTGGGCGCGTACGACACGCGCGACGGGAGCGAGCGATGGCCCCCGGTCGACCTGTCCGCCGAGGCGGAGCAAGCGCAGGGCCCCGAGGCGCTGCGGTACCTCGACGTCGACACGACCCCGGTCCCCGACGACCTCGGCCCTCTCGGGCGGGTCATCTTCGTCGCAAGCTACGCGGGCGGCGTGTACGCGCTCGACGAGGAGCGTGGCGTGCCGGTCTGGAAGGCAGAGCGCGTCACGGGGGTGACGGGGCTGGCCCTCTGGCACGAGCGCTCGCATCGAGCCAACTCGGACAGCCCGGAGTACGTGCCCGATGGTCCTCCGATCCCGATGCGCGAGGCGCTGCTCGCGTCCGGCGGTCCGACCGGCCTCTGGGCGCTCGAACCGACCAACGGCAAGACGCTCTGGCGGGTGCCGCTTCCGGAAGGCGGGGTCACGTCGCCGGTTCCCATCGCAGGCGCGCTGCTCGTCGGAACGACCCGCTACGGCGCGTTTCTCTTGTCGCCGCTGGACGGACGTCCCATCGACGGGTTCGACCTCGGCAGCGGATTCTCGCAAATGCCGGCCGTCTTCGCGAACCGGGCTTACATGCTGACGAACGCAGGAACGCTCGTGGCCCTCCAGGTAGAGCCGCCTCGCGGACGGGCCCTATAGCCTCGCAGCTAAGCGGCATTATGTGGACTCTGCACGCGTCGTCTTCAGGGCCGACATGCTACGGAGCCGCGCCGTCCGGGCTCTTCGCCAGCGCGTAGGATACGAGCTCCGACGGCGCGTCGCTCGCGACGCACCAGAGCTGGTGGGACGCCCGAGTGGCGCCGACGTAGAGCGCGTGCCGCGCCTGCGCGGTCGTCGGGTAACTGGCGGCGGTCGTCTCGAGCAAGATGACCTCGTCGAACTCGAGGCCCTTCGTTTGGCGGACGTCCGTGACGTCGACCCCCGGCTCCCACCAGAAGTCCTGCTTCGCGACCCGACGTACGTTCGGCACCTCGGCCCGAAGCAGGCCCTCGAAGTAGGTATCCGCCTGCTGCGGGAAGCGCGCGACGAGCGCCACGTTGGCCTCCGGCTCGTCGCGGGCCAGCTGCTTGAGCACCTCCGCGAGCCAGGCCACCGCCTCGCCCGGTGACGCGTGGCCAAACGCCATGACCGGGGGCCCGCGTCGCGTCGTCTGCGGGATTTCCTCGTGCGCCAGCGGCCCGAGGACCGACCGGGCGAAATCGGTGATCTCCGCGGTCGACCGGTAGCTGACGCGGAGGGGCTCGACGGTGGTGTGCGGGACACCCAGGCCGTCCAGGAGCGCGTTCCAGTCGAACTCGCCGCGGTCGTCGCCATCGTCTTGAAGGCGCTGCGCCACGTCGCCGGCCAACGTGATGCAGGGGTCTTTGCCCGTCAGCTCGAGCAAGACGCGCAGCTCGATCGGGCTCGCATCCTGAACCTCGTCGACGAAGACGTGGGCAAAACGCAAGGGTCTCGCCTCCGGGTCGACGAGCGGCCCGCGAAGCGCCTGCCACGATCGCAGCAGCAGCGCGTGGTCCTCGGCGTCGATCGTAGGCTCGTCGCCGTCGCGTTCTCCCTCGGCGCGCACGCGAGCCTGGCGAACGCACCACGCGTGTACCTGATCGAGCTGCGACGGGCTGAGCGCTGATTCGTCCACGAAGGTCTGTGCGAGCGCCTCGCGCGACGTCAGGAGCTCCTCCCAAACCCCGGACGCCGATCGCGTCTGGGCGCGCAGATCGGCGAGCAGATGCTCGAGGGCGCTCCGCGTGACGGCCGGGAGCGTCCCGGCCGCCGGCGCGCCCGGCAACGGCCGCTTGCCCGCCAGCCATTGCGCCATGAGCGATACCCGCGTGTCGGGCGGAGCCACGCCGGTCGAACTCCACGCGGCGGCGACCTGCGTCTCACCGGGCCAGCGGCCCATGGCCGAACGAAGCTTGGCGTCCACCTCTCCGCCGAGGTGCGCGACGATTCGATCGATCCCGTGGAGCATCGCTGCGTGGGACTTCGCGCGCGCCACGACGGCGGGCGTCTCGTCGTTCACCTTCGTGGGCAGCCGCGGAAACATCTGCGCGACCAGCCGGGACGCGAAGCGCGAGAACGTCGTGACAGGCACCCCCTCGACGCCGAGCGACGGGAGCACTCGCGACACGTAGTGGACGAGCGCCTCGTTGGGAACGACGACGAACATTTTCTCCGGGCGGAAGCGCTGCGGCTCCCGGAACGCGAGGTAAGCGATGCGGTGAAGCCCGACGGTCGTCTTGCCGCTTCCTGCGCTGCCCTGGATGGCTACGAGGCCTGCGCCGTCGCGAGCGATGAGGTCGAATTGGCGCGCGTCGAGGAGCGCCGCGATCGCGGGCAGATGCTTGTCCTGACGCAGCTGTCGGTCGACTCCGACGCCGAGCCGCGCCACTTCCGAGCCGACGACGCCGTGCGCGGCCGTCCACTTCCTCTCGGTCTCGAGACGTGGGCGGTGCATGCTCTCGCGGCGCCACCGTTCGTCGCGTCCGAGGACGAAGGTCCCCTGGGGCGAGGACACCCTGACGAGGCGTCCGTTCACGATGCTGACGCCTCGTCGCGCGACGACCGTCCCCTCGACGAAGCGGTCGCCCAGCTGCTCCTCGTAGTCGTCCCCCTCTCCGTAGCGGTAGTAGATGCGGCTCACCGGCGCGTGCCGCCAGTCGACGATCCGAATCCCCTCCCCCGAGTCGACGTGCGATCGTGCCCCGATGAGGATGTCTCGGCGCCGCCGGGCCGGCTTGCCCCCCGGGCCGCGCGAGACGGGTCGCCGCTCGCTGTCGGACACCTCCTCTTCGAGGCGCATGTGGCCGAAATACGGGCTCCGCTTGTCGACGGCGCTGTGGATGCCTCGCCCGCGCTGGGCCCGCAACGCGCCGAGGTTGTGCATCTGCTCGAAGAGGGCCGGCAGGTCTTCAGGCTTCGCCACTGCGACGTCGTCACGAAGCTCGAGCAGCCGAGCGTCGTCCTGCTCCCGGCCTCGCGCGGCCGAAACGTCGGCCCCCGACGCCGACTCGAGGGCGTTCAAAACCGTGGCCAGGAGCTTGAGCTCTTGGGCGACGACGCCGGCTCCTTCGGCGTCCTCCTCGAGGCCCGGGACGCTGCTCGGAGCCGACGTCGCGGGGTGGTTCGGTCGCGCGGAGGTCACGGCGAAGGGATCTATCTGAGGCCGCTCTTGCCCCGACGCAAGGGTCAAAGGGGCTCGCGCCGTACGATTCCCCGCTCGCCGCGGCGGCCCCGGCCTTAGGGCTTCGCTATTCGCTAGAGGAGGAACTGATCGCCGAGGGCGCAGACCGTCAGGTTGAGGCGGCGCAAGCGCGCGCACTCGCGCTCAACGGTGGCCTGGAAGCTCGGCTTGATGTGGTAGAGGAGCGTCGGAAGCTCAGGGCTTCGGCGCAGCTTCTTCATGTCGCGCGCGAGCGTCTCAGGCGTGTGGTGACCGCTCACGCGCGCCAGGCGATGCTCACTGTTCGGGAAGCTCACCTCCATCAGGAGCGCCTTGAGGTCTGCCGTATCGTTGAGGACCTCCCAGAGGCGGTCGGTCGGCCCCGTATCGCCGCTGTAAGCGACCGTCCCGTCCGAGCCGCGAATCGTGAACGCGCAGCACGCGATGGTGTGGCTTACCCGGATGGCGTTCACCTCGTACCCGGCGAGCGAGATCACGCGCTCGGGGGTGAGCTCGCGGTACCGGATGGCCGGGCGCCGAACCGTGGGGATGCGTGAGAAGTCCGGCCAGAGCAAGTTGTTGAAGAAGTGCCGCTTGAGGACGGCAATCGTCTCCTTGGTACCCGCCACGACGAGCGGCGCGGCGCCGTTCTGGCTCCGGTTGTCCGCGATCGTCGCCAGGTCGCGTACGTGGTCGAGGTGAGCGTGGCTGACGAGCACGGCCTCGAGGGCGCACTGGGCGGGCAGATCCATTCCGCTCGTCAGCGACCCGGCGTCGATCGCGATGCGATCGTCGAGCACGAAGGCGCTCGTGCGGTGCTTGGGCGTTTCGCCGCCGTGGCAGCCGATGACGCGGAGCTCCACGGGCTCGGCCTAGACCCGTGCCCAGTGGAGCGTCTCGAAGCGCGGGAGCAAAGGTTGGGACATGCCGATCGCCGCCTTCGAACAAAGTCTAATCGGACGCGATCGTGCAAGTCAAAACACGCTCAGCGGCGCGCGGGAGGCCTCAATCCATGTCGAAGTCGTCGCCGCCCATGCCCCCCATGCCCCCCATGCCGCCCATCCCTCCCATGCCGCCCATACCCCCCATCCCGCCGCCGCCTCCGCCCCCGGGCAGCGGCTTCTCCTTCTTGGGCTTCTCGGCGATCGCGGCCTCGGTGGTGAGCATCATGCCCGACACGCTCGCCGCGTGCTCGAGCGCCATCCGGACCACTTTGGCCGGGTCGATGACGCCCCCCTTCAAGAGATCCTCGTAAGTATCCGTCGCCGCGTTGAATCCGAAGGCGCCCTTCCCCGCCCGAACTTTCTCGACCACGACCGAGCCCTCTTGCCCCGCGTTGCGAGCGATTTGACGCAGCGGTTCCTCGAGGGCGCGCCGAACGAGCCGAACGCCGGCCGCCTCGTCGCCGGTCAGTTTGAGCGCGTCGAGCGCCGAGGCCGCGCGAAGCAGCGCGACGCCACCGCCGGCCACGATGCCCTCTTCGACCGCCGCCCGCGTCGCGTGCAGCGCGTCTTCGACGCGAGCTTTCTTCTCCTTCATCTCGGTCTCGGTGTGCGCTCCCACCTTGATCACCGCAACCCCGCCCGCCAGCTTCGCGAGGCGCTCCTGGAGCTTCTCCCGGTCGTAGTCGCTCGTCGTCTTGTCGATTTCCTTGCGGATGCTCTCGACGCGACCCTTGATCTGCTTGGTGTCGCCGGCGCCGTCCACGATCGTCGTGTTGTCCTTGTCGATCTTGACGCGCTTGGCTCGTCCGAGATCGCGCAGCTGGAGCGTCTCGAGCTTGACGCCGAGGTCGTCGCTCGCCACCTGACCGCCGGTCAGGACGGCGATGTCCTTGAGCATCTCCTTGCGGCGGTCGCCGAACCCGGGCGCCTTGACGGCGGAGACCTTGAGGAGCCCCCGGAGCTTGTTGACGACGAGCGTCGCGAGCGCCTCGCCCTCGACGTCCTCCGCGATGACCAGCAGCGGCCGACCGTCGCGCGCCACCTGCTCGAGCAACGGCAAGAGGTCGTGCAGATTGGAGACCTTCTTCTCGGTGATGAGAATGAGGGGCTCGTCGAGCTCGACGAGCATCTTCTCGGTGTTGGTCACGAAGTAGGGCGAGAGGTAGCCGCGGTCGAACTGCATGCCCTCGACTACCTCGAGCGCGGAGTCCGTTCCCTTGGCCTCCTCGACAGTGATGACGCCTTCCTTGCCGACCTTCTCCATGGCGTCGGAGAGCATCGTCCCGATCGTCGCGTCGCCGTTGGCGCTGATCGTCCCGACTTGGGCGATCGTCCCTTTGTCCTTCGTCTGGGTGGAGAGCTTCTTGACCTCGGCGACCACAGCCGCGACGGCGGCGTCGATCCCGCGCTTGATCTCCATCGGGTTGGAGCCAGCTTCGACGAGCTTGAGCCCTTCGACGAAGATGGCTTGGGCGAGGACGGTAGCCGTGGTCGTGCCGTCGCCGGCCTTGTCGCTCGTCTTCGAGGCGACCTCGCGCACCATCTGGGCGCCCATGTTCTCGAGTTTGCCGTAGAGCTCGATCTCCTTGGCGACGGTCACGCCGTCCTTGGTGATGACTGGCGAGCCATAGCTCTTCTCGATGACGACGTTCCGGCCCCTCGGCCCCAGCGTGACTTTGACGGCGTTGGCGAGGGAGTTAACGCCGCGGAGGATCGCGTGGCGCGCGTTGCGGCTGTAGGCGATTTGCTTGGCGGTCATGGTCGAGAGGCTCCTGTCAGCTCAAGACGGCGAGGACGTCGTCCTCGCTGAGGATCACGTGCTCGACGCCGTCGAGCTTGACCTCGGTTCCCGAGTATTTTCCAAAGAGGATCCGGTCGCCCTCCTTGACGGAGACCGGGCGGACCTTGCCATTTTTCATCACCTTGCCGTTTCCGGCGGCGACGACTTTGCCCTCGACGGGCTTTTCCTTGGCGGTGTCCGGGATGATGATGCCCCCCTTCGTCTTTTCTTCCTGCTCGAGGCGCTTGACCACGAGGCGGTCGGCCAGCGGACGGATTTTCATGGACAAGTCCTCCCAGTGCCGCGCGCCGGCGGTGGGGCCGCGCGGGGTTTTGGCACTCGCATGGGGCGAGCGCTAGCGGCGCGAAAGCTAAGCGCTTCTACGCCGCGGTCAAGGGGTAGTTCGCTTCGGCGTCGCCGGTCACGGCGGGGAGGCTGGTCGTGGCGCGCACAAGCGCCCGAGGAAACTCACGAATCAGCTTGGCGACCGCGGTCGCGCGCGCCTCGCACCTGCCGGCGAGCCGCAGGGGGGCTGCAAAAGCGCGGCGAGAGACGCAGCGAGCGACGCGCGAGGGGACTCGGTTCGCGAGCAGCAAAGCGCACGCCAACTGGCGTGCTCGGGCGCTTGACAAGGGGCGGCACCTGAATAGTGTTCGCCTCCCCGCGCGTCGGCCCGTTGGCACCGCCGGGCAGGCGCCATAAATTGTCAACTGGTTCGCCCTCTTGGGGGATCGTCTAACGGCAGGACTGCGGATTCTGGCTCCGCCTATCAAGGTTCGAATCCTTGTCCCCCAGCCGGGCGCGTGCAGACAGGCACGCGCTCAGATCGTACGTACGAAGCATCGTTCGGGCCCCATCGTCTAGCGGTTAGGACACCGGCCTCTCACGTCGGTAACACGGGTTCAATTCCCGTTGGGGTCGCCACCATTCGCCTTATTTTTGGCTGTTTCATGCGTTTTGAATCGTCCCGGGGCGATTCCGGGACTATTCGTTCTGAGCCCTCCGGCAGCACCTCGGGGGGTAGCGGAGGGAGGGGGTTACCGATGCGCCGGGCCTCAACGCGTCCGCGATCGATGTAGCCGCTGGTCATCTTGTAGTCG
>DATGJA010000180.1:0-8775 GCA_035295445.1 Polyangiaceae bacterium
AGCTCGAGGAGCACCCTTGCCAGTACCGGGACGCGCCGCGGTGCATCGCGAGGTGTGAGGACGGTGACTCGCAGGGCTGCAACGGCGCGGGGGTCTTGTTCGAGTTCGGCGAGCCGTCGGACCCCGTGACCGCATCGAGCTTTTACCGCAAGGCGTGCGACGCCAACTACGCCCCCGGCTGCAATAACCTGGCGTGGCTCTATCTGGACGGGCACGGTGTCGCGCGCGATCTCCCGCACGCGATGGCGCTCTTCATGGCCGCCTTCGACGCCGCGAGGCTGGCGTGCGCGCGCGGCGATGGCAGCGGTTGTCTGCTCGCCGGCGAGATGCTGCTCGACGGTCGCGGCGTGCCCGAAGACGACGGCCAGGCGCTCGCGATGTTTCGGCGGGCGTGCGCGAGCGGCGAGCCCAAAGGCTGCGAGCTGCAGTGAGACCCCGTTGGAGGCGGCGGGGGCGGACCTCGTTCGCGGGCCCGGTCATGGCCAACCCGGTGCTTGGAGGACTTCACCGTGACTACGGCGCCCCGGCGTAAGAGCCGCGGACGACCACCTACTTACCAATTGCCGCCGCCAGGATCACCCCGATCGCTCAGGCGAGACCTACGAGCGTCACGTTCAGCCGGGCATCCTTGCTCGCGCGTTCTGCCTTTTTCGTCTCCGATGCGGCGGCCTTGCGTTGGGCCTTTGCCAGCTTGGTCGCGGCTTGCCGCTCCTTTTTGAGCTTCTCTTTGAAGGCGACCTGCTCGGGATCGTTCTTGCGACGTTCCCTCGCCTTGGCGCTGGCCTCGCGTCGAAGCTGCTTCGCCTTCTCTTTCAACTGGAGCGTCCTAGGGTCCTTCTTCCTCTGCTCCTTTGCGCGCACGTAGGCCTCGTGTCGCGCCATGCGCGCGCGCTCCTTCATTGACAGCGGGCGGTCCACCGGCTCGGCCTCTGCCGCGGCGCTCTTCGGCTTCTTCATTCTGCACCCGGCATGCTCATCTCGAGCGTTGGTTCGGCGGCCCGACGTTTCCGGGGCCGACCGCGAGGGCGGGGCGACGTCTCCGAGGTGGCCGACAAAACGAGCGCGTCCCCCACGGTCGCGCGACGCGTGGCACGAGGCAGACCGATCGCCTCGAGAGACGCGCTGAGGGCCGAATCGCCTTCCGCGTAGACGCGCGCGTAGGCGAGGGCGCGCTGGGCCCGTTGCAGGAGCGCCTCCTGCCTCTCTTGCAAGACGAGATGCGCCGCGTCGAGCGCGGAGCGGGCGACGGCCTCCGCCTGGGCCGCCACCTCGACCTCGGCCGCGCAGCGCGCCAGGCTCGGCGCGTCGACGTCCGCGAAGCGCACGTCGGCGAGAGAGGTCCCGAAGAGGTCGAGCAGGGCCTGAACGGCAGGGTGCATGGCGGTCATGGACCTGAACATACAGTCAGCCCTGTCTTCGGCCAAGCACTTCTCCATGGTTTCTATTCCCGACGACGAGGTTCTCGTCCGGCCATGCGGCGCGCTTGCGTGCGCGCGCGGGAGCGCGTACGCTGGTCACGCTCACGAACGTTACCTGGTTGACCACGCTCTCTCGATGTCGGGACCGCGACGGCCGTTCCTCATGACGCTCCGTGTGGGACGCGACGGACAATCCGGCGCGACCGTCCCTCCGATCCCCGGCGGCTCATTGGAAGGAACGCATTCGGTGGCCTCGATGAAGGCACCCTTCTGAAGAGCTGCCGATCGAGAGAGATTCGTTATGGGTACTCGTCTTTACGTCGGCAACCTTCCGTTCAGCGTCGCTCCTGACGCGCTGCGGGAGGCGTTCTCAAAATTGGGCGAAGTCGTCGATGTGCACATCGTCAATGACCGCGACACCGGGCAATCGCGCGGCTTTGGGTTCGTGACAATGGGCAACGCCGTTGACGCGGCGACCGCGATTAGCTCGATGAACGGCGCAATGCTCGACGGCCGTGCGCTCCGCGTAAACGAAGCGGAAGAGCGTCCGCAGCGGGGCGGCTTCGGTGGCGGTCGCGGCGATGCCTCGAAAGGCAACGGCCGCAGCAGCAGCCGCTGGTGATCTGCCGGCATCGCTCATCGAGCGATGGGACGGAAGAGCGCGGCACCGTCAGCAGGCGGTGCCGTGCCTTTCGCGGTGACGGGCGCGACAAGAGCGGAGACATCAAAGCAGGCTCTCGCGCGGCACGAAGGCGCTGCCGTGGTTACGTTGAGGCATCATGATGCCGTCTCTGCGAAGAAACAGCCTGGCCGCCCAGCGATTTGCCGAGCGACGTCGGCGGGAGAACGAAGCGCCCCCGCTTAGCCAGCAGGTGCCCGAGCTCGTCAGCTTGCAGCTGGACGTCCAGGAGCGGTTTGGAATGGGAGGGACCAGGTACATCCGACGCGTCGTCGTGGACCGCGCGCCGGCGTTGTTCATCGTGCCGTGCGGCGACCCGCGATGTATCGACGGTGAGCACGACCTGACGACGCCGATCATGCGAGCACTGCGCGCTCGTGAGACGTCGTTCGACGGAAGCGATGATTGCACTGGCTCGGTGGGAACGAGTGCCTGCGGTCGAGTGCTGCACTTCGACGCCGCGGCAGAGTATCGCGCCTGAATCCTCGTTCGCCTTCGCCGCCGCGCGCATGCTTGACGCGTAAGAAGATGAAGCGCAGTGTGTACCGTGAGGATAAAAGAAACACAATGGCGAATACATGGAAAGCGGGCGCCACGGTAAAAAAGTCGGGAATCTATTGCGTCCACCACGATGGACGCCACGCCGACGATCACGACGTCACGTGCGTAGCCGGTAAGACCTTTCCCGCCTGCGCGGCGTGCGGCGAGGCGGTCAGCTTCGTGCTCGTGCGGCACGCGACGCACGTCGGTCGACACGAGCAATTCAGACGGCGCGACGTCGCTCGGTGACGGGCCGGTCGCGGACCGCGTCGCCGAACCCGCGCTTGATGATCATCGAGCGCACCGGCATTTCCGACCGGATCTTGAAGCACGCGGCGCGGGTCGTGTTTGTCGCGGCAAGATCTCTTTGCGGAAAATATTTCTAAAAACAAGCAGGGCATCGAAACAATGCTTAACTTTTCGAGGCTTGGTGGCGGACGGTCACGAACGGTCGTTGCGACGAGCCGGAGGAGTAGTAGATGCCATTTGTCGGGTTCTTGGCGTTTGGAGTGTTGGTCGGCGGGGTAGGCCGGATGCTCGTTGCGGGGAAGGCGGGCGGCTGGATTGTCTCCCTGATGAGTGGCGTCACCGGCTCCGCGCTGGGCGGGCTATTCGGTGGGGCCGACACATTCCGCAGCGATCCCGAAACGGCGGCTTTCAGCATGTCGCTTCTCGGAGCCTTCGCACTGACCGCCGTCTATCACGTCGTCGCCGCTCGTCGGCGCGGATCGGCGTGACAACGAGGAGACTTCTTCGTCCCACAACGACCGAGAGAAAGGACGTCCCATGAACGTAGAAAACCTCATCGCGAGGAGACTGCGCGGCGAACTCGCGAAAGCGGGCGCCGCGATCAAGCGCTACGTCGAAGCGGGGCGAAACGCCTGGCGCCGTCGCGTCGGGATGAAGGACCGATACGGAGAGGTGCGGCCTCTCTCGTGGCACGCGCCCACGACGCGTTAGCGGTTGGCCGCGGCTGTCAGGCGACCCGTCGCGCCCTTCCCCAACCGAGCGGCGGCGAGACACGGCAATTTTCGCGCACCATCCGCACCACCCGTGCGAGCGTGCGGCTGCCGAAGGATGCATGAATCCGGGAAGGGCAGGTGAGCGATGAACGATGAGCTGGTCTTGGAAGAGGTCCGAATGGCCAAGAACACGATAGCGGACGCGGAGAGCGAGCTCACCAGGCTGATGAGCGACATCCAGGCCGCTCCGCGCGCCGAGAAAACCACCATCAGCGAGGCGCTCCACAGCGCCTTCCAGAAGCTCCGCGACGCACGCGAGCACTTCGCGCAGCTCGAGACGCTGATCCGAGGCAAAGACGCTTGAACCGCGCGAGCCGCCGGCACCCCCGCCGCGAGACGGCCACGAAAGGACACCGCACCAATGGACAGCCGACTCTACGTGGGCAATTTTTCTTTCAACACGAGCGGCGGCGAGCTCTGCAAGGCTTTCGCGAGATGCAGCGAAGCGACCGACGTTCACCTCGTAGGGGATCGCCAGACGGCGGGTCCGGCAGGAGTCTGCGTTCAGCAGTCATGGACGTTTGACCGAGGATCGGCGCCCGCGCGCTGCGCGGATGAGCCGCCGTCCAAAGTCAGAACGACAGGCCCGCGCCTGCCGTGACGCCCAGCTCGCCGAGCGGTACGCCTTCCACGAAGACGTAGGAGAGCTGGGACGTGAGCAGAACGAACGGGATCGCGCCGTCGGCGTCGACGACACGCCAGGATGCTCCGACGACACCCGCGAATCCCGGCGCCATCGCGTACCGCACGGAGCTCACCGTGATGCTTCCACCAAGGAAGGCGCCCGCACCAACCTCGAGCGTCAGGCGGCGGACCGGCCGATAGTCGAGCGTGATGAGAGACGCGTTGCGCGTCTCGTCGACGCGAAGTCCGCTATCAAAGTTGAGTCCCGTCGAGGTAAACGAGTAGTCCGCGCCCAAACGCCACCTCGGGCGCGCCCCTTCTTCGTGCTCTTCCAGGCTGCATCCGCTTACGCCCGGCGCACCCCCGGCCGACGCTCCGCATGCGACGGCGGGCCTTGCGAAGGCTGC
Source organism: Polyangiaceae bacterium (assembly GCA_035295445.1). Taxonomy (GTDB): domain Bacteria; phylum Myxococcota_A; class Polyangia; order Polyangiales; family Polyangiaceae; genus Palsa-1150. The sequence continues at coordinate 4,691 of DATGJA010000180.1, forward strand.
CGTCGCGATGGCGAGGAGACCGACGAGCAGGGCCCTACCCAACCGAGAGCGCGGCGAAACGGCCATGAACCCGGGAGCGAGTACGCGGCGCGTGCTCTTTGGTTCCGGCGCGGCAACCCTGCTCGATGACGTGGGCGAGCGAGGCTTCCTCGACGCCGGTGCCGGTGGCCCACGCAAACGTGGGTCGGCGTGGTCGGTCACGCGAACCATTCGGCTGAAGTGAGCTGTAGACTACGACCCAACCATGCGCTTCGACTTCCGCCTCGCCCAGGGTCCGCGGCCCTCATCCCCCACACCCCACACTCCCTTTCGCATCCTCGTCCTCGGCGACTTCGAGGGACGCTCGAGCCGCGGGGTGACCCGGCCCGCGGCGGATCGACGGCCGGTCCGGCTCGATATGGACACGCTCGACGAATTTCTCGGTCGCCTGGGGGCCGAGGCAGAGTTCGATCTGCCCGGCGCGTCCGCACCCACCCGCGTCGGGTTCGCCACGATCGACGACCTGCATCCGGATCGACTGTTCGCTTGCGTCGATCGATTCTCGGACCTGCGCAAGACGAGACAGGGGTTGCTGGACCCCACGACGTTCGCGGCGGCGGCGGACGTCGGCTCGGATTCCGATACCCTCCAGCGACTCCTGGGACGCCGCGCCTCCCCGGCGACGACGACCGCGGCGCGGACCACCGACCCGGTCGCCGACATCATTCGTCCGCTCGTCGCCGGGCACGTCGTCCCAGGCCCGCCGAGTGATCAGCAGGCGCGGGTGGCGGCCGTGGACGCAGCCATCGGGGAGACGATGCGCCGGGTGTTGCACGCGCCGGCATTTCAGGCCCTCGAATCGGCGTGGCGCGGCCTGGAGTTCCTCCTGCGACGCATCGAGACAGGTGAGTCGCTCCAGATCTACGCGCTGAACCTCTCGAAAGAGGACCTCCTGGCCGATCTATCGGCCGCTGGCGACTTGGAGCAGACCGCGCTATTTCGGATTCTCGTCGAATCCGCCATGGGGTCGCTCGGCGCGAATCCGTGGGCGCTCATCCTCGGATTTTGCTCATTCAGCCTCGACCCGCGCGACCTCGAGTCGCTCGCGCGGATGGCAACGCTAGCGCAGGCGGCTGGGGCGCCGTTCGTCGCCGCTGCCAGCGGAGAGCTTCTGAAGACCGTGCTTCAAAGCCCGGAGCGAGTCGCCTCCGAAGATGGCTGGATGGCCCTACGGGCCGCGCCTTCGGCGGCCTATCTGGGTTTGGTGGGTCCCCGGTTCCTTCTCCGATTGCCGTACGGTCGGAGCACGGAGCCCGTGTCGGCGTTTGCCTTCGAAGAGCTTCCGGACGGCGCGGACCACGAGGCATACCTGTGGGCACCTCCAGCCGCCGCACTCGGCGTGTTCGTCGCAACGATGTTCGTCGAGTCGGGTTGGGGCATGAGCCTTCGTCCGGTTTTCGATCTGGCGGGTCTTCCGGTTCACGTGCACAAGGAAGGCGGGGAGGCCGTCACGACGCCCTGCGCCGAGACGTGGCTCACGGATTCGCAGGCGGAGGCGCTCGCAAGGCACGGGGTCATCCCGCTTCAATCGATCCGCGGCAGGGACGCGGTGCGTATCGCCAGCGTACCTTCCTTGCGCGAGCCGGCCGTGACGCTCGCCGGCCGGTGGGACTGAGCGACCGTCCGGCGTCCATTTTTGCGAGGACCCTGCCCACGAACCCGGACGGTGGGCCCATGACGACGGGCTACTCGCTGCGGGTCACGCTTTTTGTCACGAGCGGCATCCGGACACCAGGTCCGTGAGCGTGAAGACCGTGCCGCGCTGAGGTCGAGCTTTCAGCCGCTTCCGGTGCGCGCGCGAACCTCCGCGACGCCGACGACGACGGACTCAGTCGCAAGGGCAGGAGTACGGGTAGCCGGGGCCGCCGTAGTAGAACCACATCTCGTTCCAGCTCGGAGTTCCCCTCGACAGAAGCTCCAGCGAGTAGAGGGGTCGACATTGCGTCCCGGTGATCTCCTCGTTGAAGTTCGAAGTGATATACGAAAAGCTCGGGTTCCAGTAGCCGCCGTTGTACGCGTACGCGGCGACGCCGTAGCCGTTCTGTCCCTTCGGCGGGCACTGCCCGCTGCCCATCTGACCCTGGAACATCTGGGCCGGATCGCTCACCTCTCCGCCCATCTGCAGAGTCGAAGCCTGCGTCTTCATCGTACCGGTAAACGTCGGACCGGAGAGGCCCTGCAGCGGATTGCTGACGTACGCGCCGAGCGGAGGGGGGTTCTGGGCGGGCGGGGCCCACTGGGCGTAGACCCACCAGTTGGCCGGGATGCCCCCCGATCCGTTGAAGTTGACCGCCGCGAACTCGATCTCCACCTGGGAGCCTCCGACCGTGCCGTAAGGCAGCGTCTGGCCGAGCACGAAGGGCGTGTTCGGGTTCGTCCACCACTGCGTGCACTTCAGCCCACTCGTGGGATCCGCCACGTTGTTGAAACAGCCCGTGGTCATGTAGTTGTCGACGGTGGAATAGATGAACACGTGGGGATTGCTGTCGCCCCAGATGCCGTTGTCGACGTCCCACCCCACTTCGACGGTCTGCGTGTACGTCGAATCGATCACCCACACCTCCGCCAGGCTATGGCCGTAGAGCGCAGTCGTCGGGTCGAAGATCGACATCCACGCCGCGCCGCCCTGGTTGGGCGTATTGTTGAACCACCCCGCCACCGCGTGACGGTAGCCCGTTCGATCCGCCACGTCGGGCGTCCGGAAACGTGATGCGTTGACGGGCGGCATCTGCTTCTCCCGGACGGCGCCGAGGTACGCGTCCAGACCGCCGACGGCCTTGATCCGCTCCGGCATCGTCCGGAGCATCGGCACCGTCCCGGAGGGGCACTTGCGCGGCTGGCCGTTGGCGTCCGGCCGGCCCGTGTTGATCATGAGCTCTTGGAGCTCTTCGCTCGCCATTCGCTCCGTCGCTCCCTGCACGGCCGTCTCGGTCGCCTGCGGCGCGCTCGACGGGAGGCTCTGGGGAACGGCCTCGGACGGCATGGCGTTCTGGCCGGGTATCGCGGCGCTGTCGACGCAATCGATGCTCTCGTGAAACTTCGTCAAGAACGAATAGCGGACGTTTTCGCGCAGGTAGATGCTGTCGATGTATTTCTGGATTCGTGCATCCTGCACGGCCTCGTCCACGGCCGCCGTCGACTCGGCGCGCGAGCCTGCCGGGGCGGGCTCACCCGGCCGCGACGCGCTCGAGCACCCGGTCACTGTCACGAGCGCGATTGCACACCCTGGCCATCTGGGCATCGACATGGTTCCCTCCGTCCCCCGCGCGGGCGGCGACAGTCGTCAGCGGCCCGCGGGACGGCGGCCACCCTAAGGCCGCGCGGCTCTCGCGATCCATAGGTAGTTTGTCGGCGCGTTGGGCCCAGAGCGCACCGGTCGAAGCCGCCCCGCGCCTCGACGGCAGCTCGCGTCCTTCGTGAAGGTTTTGCGCTACACTGAGGCCCTTCCACGTTCAGGGGGTCGAGTGGGCCACCGAAAGACACGGCTGCAGTGGACGCTCGCGGGGCGCGCATGGGTGTTCGGGGCCGCCGTGTCTCTGGCGGTTCTGTGGCGCGCGCCCGCCCCGGCCCCGTCGGAGCGCCATGCGTCGCCGACGGCCGTCGCCGCTCGAGTCGAAGGGGCTCGCGCGACGATGAGCCGCTTGCCGGTGCGCTTCGAGCCGAACGTAGGGCAATTCGACGGGCGCGTGCGCTACCTCGCGCGGGCCGGCCAGGCGACTCTCTTTCTCACGGACGACGAGTCGGTGCTCGCCTTCCCCGAGCGTTCCCGGCAAGGCGGGCCCCTCGCCGTGCGGTTGCGAATGGCCCGGGCTCGCGCCACCACGCCACGCGGCGCGACGCCGCTCGTCACGCGAACGAACTACTTCTTCGGAAGCGACGCTTCACACTGGTACACGGACGTGACCAACTACGGGCGCGTCGTGTATCCGTCCGTCCGCGAAGGCGTGGACCTCGTGTATCACGGTGAAGAGGGCGCCCTCGAGTACGATCTCCTGGTCGCCCCGGGGGTCGATCCCGCGTCGCTTTCGCTCGAAGTCGACGGCTCC
>DATGJA010000181.1:0-13805 GCA_035295445.1 Polyangiaceae bacterium
CGATCGAGTCGTCGCGAGCAGCCGGTCCGGCACGCCCATCGCGGCCGCGGCGCTCGCGGGCTCGCACGCGGCGCTGGCCTACCTCGCGAGCCGCAAGACGACCGAAGGTTGGGTGAGCGAAGCCTGGCTCGCGTGCGACGACGATCCGCCGCAGCGCCTCTCGGAGGACGGCAGCGGCGCGACCGCCGTGGCGATGGTGCCACGAGCGCCCGCCCTCCTCGCGCTCATCGTCGACGCCCGGGCCGCGCTGACCGCGCTCCACGCGCGCCCGGTCCGGTACGAGCAGCGGCTGAGCCTCGGTGAGGACGCCGTCGTCTTCGTCGGCGGTCCGGGCGACCATCGCACCCGCGCCGCGCTGGCGGTGCCGAAGGACGGCCCGTCCTGGGCGCTCCTGCCGATCGCGAAGGACGTCGGCAGCTTCGGGCTCGCGACCGTCCGCGTCGACGATCCCCCTCGCGTGGACGAGCCGGTGGTCTGGTCGATGTACCCGAACGGTCTCGACCCGGCGCCGGTGGCGGCCGTTTCCGCAGCCCACGCCTGGGTCGCGCGCGTACGCCCGCGCGAGAGCGAGCCTGGTTCGCAGAAGATGCTCGAGCTCGGGGAGATCGACGCGGCCGGAGCCTTCGTGGCCAGGGACCCGATTCCGACGCTGGGCGCGCCGAGCGACGTGGCCATGGTCGCCGACGCTCAGGGCGCTCTCTGGGTCTCGTGGCTCGATCCCTCCGGCAGCTGGCTCGAGCGTCTCGCGTGCCGGTGATGCCGGGGGACACTCGATCTTCCGATCCTGTTGCGGTCGTGGCCGCGATGAATCAGGATTCACGCCATGAACGCTGCGACCGCGAAGCTACCGCGCCGCCGCGACGAGGCGCGCGCTCTCTTCCGCAACGCGATCCTCGACGCGGCCGAGGGCGTCTTCGCGGAGCGCGGGTTCCACGGGGCGCGCATCCAGGACATCGCCGCCCGAGCGCGCATCGCCGTCGGGACGGTCTACAACCACTTCGCCCACAAGGACGAGGTCCTCGCGGCGCTCCTCGAGGAACGGAGCCAGGCGCTCCTCGCGCGCCTGCGGACCCGCCGGGACGACCCGAAGGGCTTCCGCCCGCGCCTCTCCGCGCGCATCGCGCGGATGCTCGACTACGTCGACGAGCACCGCGCCTTCTTCGCGATAGCCAGCGAGCAGGGCCTCTTCGCGGGGACGGCGGCGCCGGGGGCGCGCTCCGGCGGCAAGCGGCTGCGTACCGTGGAGCACTTCCGGGCGTTCTTCCGCGCGCTCGTCAAAGAGGGGCTCGACTCGGGTGAGCTCGAGTCGCTCGACGCGGACGTGCTCGCGCGCTTCCTCGGGGGCGCCATCCGCGCGTGCGTGCTGACGTCGCTCGCGGGGGGCAGGGGCGATCCGCACCTCGCCGCGGCGGCGACGGTCGACCTCTTTCTCTACGGCGCGGCGCGCCGGCGTCCGCGACGGGCCGGCCCGGCCTCTGCCCGTCCGTCGGGGCCGTTGGCGGCGTCCCGCGGCCGGTCTATCTAAAGCGGCGTCATGACGGCCGCGCCCCACGACCCCGGTCACGACCACGCCACCCGGGCCTACTACGACGACTTTTCGCACGGCTACGAGGCGCAGCGACGTCCTCATCGCCCGGACGGCTACCACGCGCTCGTCGACGACCTCGAGGTGGACCTCGTCGCGCGCTACGGCGAGCGGCGGGACGTGCTCGAGTGCGGGGTCGGCACGGGCCTGTTGCTCGAGCGCATCGCGCTCTTCGCCAACTCGGCCAAAGGAATCGACCTCTCCCCCGGGATGCTCGCAAAAGCGCGCACGCGCGGGCTCGACGTGCGCGAGGCGAGCGTCACGCGAATCCCGTTCGACGACGCGTCGTTTGACGTCACGTGTGCGTTCAAGGTGCTGGCCCACGTGCCGGAGGTGGGTCGCGCGCTCGCGGAGATGGCGCGCGTCACGCGGCCGGGCGGCGTCGTCGTCGCCGAGTTCTACAATCCGATCAGCCTCCGCGGACTGGCCAAGCGCCTGGGTCCTTCCGGGCGGATCTCCCATCGGACGCGCGAGAGCGCGGTGTATACGCGGCTCGACGCGCCCTGGATCGTGCCCCGCGTCCTGCCGCCGAGCCTGACGCTCGAGGCCGTCCGCGGCGTGAGGATCGTCACGCCGGCGGCGGTCGTCATGCGCGTGCCGGGGCTGCGCGTTCTCGTCGAGGCGGCCGAACGCCGCCTGGCCGACACGCGAGCCGCCTTCTTCGCCGGCTTCTACGTGGCGGTCCTTCGAAAGGCCGGTTGACGAACGATCTCCTCGGCACTAAGGCTGATGTCCGTAACGGCTCGGGCGGCACGTCGCCGCACGGGCGTCGCTACCACGCGCTGGTCGTAGGGAAGCCGGTGAGAGACCGGCACGGCCCCCGCCACGGTGACTGGGGACGAGCTCGGCACAGCCACTGGAGCCGTGAGGCTCCGGGAAGGGTCCGAGTGAGGCGGCGCCTCCCCGAGGTGCCACACCCGGAAGTCCGGAGACCGGGCCTGCGCGCGCTCCTTTCTCATCGCCACGCCGGGGTAGGCGTCGGCAACGAGGGCACGATGCGAAAGTTTCATTGGGTGCACGCCGCCGCGGCGTGGTGCGCGGCCGGGGCGCTGGGCTGTGGCAACGGAGACGACACGACCACGATCTCGCCGCCGGACGCGGCCGCCGAGGCGGGCGACGCGACGTCGTCCCACGACGGCGAGGTCCCCGAGGCGGCGACCGAGGCAGGGCCGCCGGATGGCGCGACGAGTGGGGCGGAGGCGGCCTTCATGCCCGACGTCGCCGGGGACAGCGGGTCCGACGCGGCGGGGGTCCAGGAGACCGGCGCTCCGCCGGCGGATGCGGGTCCGCCGAAGCGCCTGCTCCTTTCGTACAACGGCTCCAGCCAGAGCGAGCTCGCGGCGTTCGGTCTCGATTCGAGGGCCATCGACGGGCGCCTCGTGTACCCCGGTTTCATCGGGGCGACGTTCGTCGGGCGCGGCGCCCCGTGGTTGCTCGAGCAGTCGGTCGACGTCGTCGCCCGCCTGGATCCGGGGCGCCCGTGGGTGGTCGGCTCGTCGTGGAACGTGGCTCTGAGTGATCGGCCCGACGGCGGCTACTCGTACTCGGACCCGGTCGGCGTGGTCGTCACCGCGGGGAACAAAGCGTACGTGCTTCGCTACACGCGAAACGACGTCGCCGTCCTCGACGCGTCGCAGGGCGTCGACGCGGGGGCTCCTGCGGGCACAATCGATCTGGGCGGCCAGGTCCAGGCGGGGGGCGACGGCGTCGTCGAGATGAGCGCCGGCGTGTACGTCGCGAGCCGGCAGATCCTCTACGTTCTGCTCGGCAACATCGACAAGAACAACGTGGGCTGCAACGGGTACTGCTTCCTCTGTTCGACGACGCACCCGACGGTCGTCGGGATCGACGTGGCGAGCGACAAGCTCGTGGATCTCAATGGGAGCGCGCCGGGCACGGCCCTGACGCTCGACGGGTACAGCCCCGTCTTCGGGACGGGCGCGATGGCGTACGACGCCGCGCAAGATCGGCTGATCGTCCTCGAGACGGGCTGCAACGAGACCGCCGCGGACGGAGGGGTGGGGCCCATCGTGCGCCGCGAGGTCGAGGAGCTGTCGCTCTTCACGGGCGCCTCGCGCACGTTGCTCGACCTCGATACCCAGGGCTTCCCGCAAAGCCTCACGTACATCGACGCGCACCGGGCGATCGTGCAACTCGACTCGACCTATGCGTGGGACCCGACGACTTCCGCCCTGGGCCGCACGATCCCGAACGCTCCCGACGCGTTTGCGTGGGACGGCGCAGACGCTCTGCTGGGCCTCTCGACGAGGTACGGCGCCGACGGCGGGCTCCAGGGCTACGACGTCGTGTCGGTCCGCATCGCCGACGGCGCAGTGACCAAGCTCGGTGCCGATCCGTTCACCCTGACGGGTGGCTTCCTCGGCGGGGTCGGGCTGTGGCCCGCGCCTTGAACCGCACGGTGCGCGTGGCGGCGCTCGCGGTCGCCCTCGCAGGGTGGGGCTGCGGACCGTCCGCAGCCACTACGCGGGACGCCGGTCGTGAGGGCGAGGACGCGGAGCCGGGCGCGTCGCCCGAGGGGTCACCACCACCGGAGGCGTCGTCCGGGGGGGACGCCGCGCCATCCCAGCCTCTCGAGGCAGCGACAGACGCGCTCGAGGGGAGCGAAGCGGGCGGCGTCGACGCCGCGGAGGGGGGAGCCTTGCCGGCCGACCGCTTCGTCACGGGCGTCGTCTCGTTCACCCCCGGGCCGTGCGCCGGGTTCGGCGCCGCGCAGATGCCCGGGATCGTCGAGGGGCCGCCGGTCGGCGGCGGAACGGACCGCGGCAGTACGGACGTGGTCTCGCTCGGCAGCGCAGGGTCGATCGTCGTCTCGTTCGCGCCGAACGGCATCACCGATGGCCCCGGCCCCGACTTCATCGTCTTCGAAAACCCGTTCTGGGTCGGCGGGAACTCCAGCGAGGTCTACGCCGAGCCGGGCGAGGTGAGCGTGAGCGACGACGGATCCACCTGGCACACCTACCCGTGCGCTTCGACGCCGGACCCCCAGTCGTCGCTCGGCACCGGCGTGACCGGACCGTACGGCCAGTGCGCAGGATGGCACATCGTCTGGTCCAACCCGCAAAACGGAATCTCGCCGTTCGATCCCTCCGCCGCGGGCGGCGACCCCTTCGACCTGGCGGACCTCGGCGTCACGCACGCGCGCTACGTGCGGATCGTCGACAAGACCGCCGAGGCGTGCCCCGACTCCGGCATGCGACCCGACACCAATGGCTTCGATCTCGACGCAGTCTCGATCGTTCACGCCGACATACCCTGAGATGCCGTGAGAACGCGCGCGCGTTCCACGCTCCGGGTCGTGTTCGCCCTCCCGACGGCGATGGCCTTCGCTGCGAGCGAGGCGCGGGGCCAGACCGAGGAGGTGAGGGTCCGCGCCGAGGCGCCTGGAGACTTCGCTTCTCGGGCCGACGAGCGGACGTCGGTCCGCGAGGTCACCGACGCCGGGAGCCTCGTCGAGCCGCTGCCCGGCGTGCACGTGCGCCGGTTCGGCGGGGACGACTCGTTCACGACGCTGAGCATTCGCGGCTCGTCCTCCAACGAGGTGTCCGTCATCCTCGCCGGGGTCCCGCTGACGGGGGGCGCGGACCCGACGCTCGACCTCGCCACGCTCCCGCTGTGGCCGGGGGCCGTGGCGCGGGTGCATCGCTCGTTCGCGCCCGCCGCGCTCGGCCCCGGTTCGCTCGGCGGGACGCTGGTGCTCGAGCCGCCCAAGCCCACGTCCCCGCCGACGACGGACGTGTGGGCTGCGGCGGGGAGCTTCGGAGAGCTTCGCACGCGCGTGGGCGACGTGCGCGACGTGGGAGGCGGGTCGCGCCTCGTGAGCGCCGTCAGCGCCTCGCGCTCCGACGACGACTTCACCTACCTCGACCCGATCGCCTCGGCCTCCGGACGAGACGTGTACGCGCGGCGCCAGAACGCGGGGCACGCGGCGGCGAACGCGCTCGTCGCGTGGGCGCTGCCGGTGACCTGGTCGAGCACGGCGCCGCGAGGCGCGCTCGCAGTCACCGCGCTCGCGCAGGCGCGCACGCAGGAGCTGCCCGGGACGATCATCGGTCCGACGCCCTTCGCTTCACTTCGCAGCGACCGCGCGCTCGCCTCGGCCGATCTCTCGGGGCCGGCGGCAGGTGGAGCGTGGAGCTTTCGGGGCTGGGGTCGTCGCGAGGGCCTGCACCTGCGCGATGCGGTCGCGTCGGATGCGCTTGGGCCGAGCCGCGCGGACGACGCGATCGTCGCAGCGGGCGGGTCCGCCGGCTGGCGCGGGCGGCCGGGCGGGGACACCCTCGTCGAGGCGCGGCTCGACGGGAGCGGCGAACGGTTCGAGCCGGGGCCTCGTCAGGGAGCGCCGCCGCCTCCCGGCGCCACGCGCGCCTCGGCGGGGGGTGCGCTCGACGTGGAGTGGCGGGCGGCGCCCGAGGTCGCGCTCGCGGGCTCGGCCCGACTCGACGCGTGGAGGGACGACGCCGCCGACGGCACACGGGACAGCGAGCTCCGCCCGACGGGGCACGCGGGCTTCGAGGCTCCCGTCGGTCCCGTGGTCGCCGCGGCCCACGGGGGCGCTACCGCGCGGCCGCCGAGCTTCGTCGAGCGCTACGGGGACCGCGGCGCATTCATCGGCGATCCGGCGCTGCGTCCGGAGTCCGCCTGGACCGTGGACGCCGGCGTCCGTGCATCCCGGCGCCTCGGGGTCGACGCCCGCGTCGCGTTCGAAGCGGTGGGGTTCGCGACATGGGCCCAGGACCTGATCGCGTTCGTTCCCGTCGGAGCTTACGGTCGGGCGAAGGCGACCAACATCGGTCGAGCGCGGCTGCTAGGCGCCGAGCTCGACGCGCGGGCCGGGGCGGGCCCGATCGAGGTCCGAGCTTCGTACGCATGGCTGACGACGGCCGACGAGGCGGCGTGTGCCGGCACGGCCGGCGAGTGCGAGCGACCGCCCTTGCCCGCTCGGCCGGAGAACGACCTGGTCGTCGACGCCGTGGGTCGGTCGGGCCCCGTGCAGCTGCGTGTCGGGTTGGACGTCCTCAGCGGGATGGCGGCAGACCTCACCGGCAACGTCACGGTCCCGCCGCGCGGGCTCGTGTCGGTGGGCGTGCGCGTCGAGCCTTGTCGCGGCGTGCGCCTCGCCGTCGACGTGCGTAACCTCTTCGACGTGCGAACAGGGACGTACGACGGGGCGCTCGGTCCGATCCGCGAGCCCATCGGCGACTCGTATCTCTACCCTCTGCCCGGCCGCACGCTGCTCGTCAGCGCGCGCTTCACCTCCGGTGGGGGCGAGCCGTGAGGGCCGCCCGTCGCGGTTGCGTCGTCCTCGGCGCCTTTTCCTTCGGTTGCGGGGGGCCGGGGCGGGCCACGCCCGAGGCGGCGGGCTGCCCCTCGCGCGACGCCGTTTGGGCGAGCAGCGACTACTCCTCGAGCGCGGTCGGCGCGTTCGCCCTTTCGGGCGCCGTCTCCACGGGCGCCGCGACCGTCGACCTCGGCGCCGACCCCGTCCTCGCGGTCTCCCGGGGCCGAGCCTTCTACGTCGCGCGCGATCTCGGGACGATCTTCGAGCTCGACGCGCCCTGCGGTCGCCCCACGTCTCGCTGGACGCTGCCGCGCGACGCCCGAGGTGGGTCTCCGAACCCCTACGACGTGGCCGTCGCATCCGACGGCTCGGTATGGGTCCCCCTCTACGACGCCGCGGCGGTCGCCGTCCTGACGCCGCAGGGGCAAGTGGCGACGCGGATCGACCTGTCGACCTTCGATCCCGACGGCAACCCGGACGCGAGCGCCATCTCGATCGTGGACACGCCGGCAGGCGAGAAGGCGTTCGTCGCGCTCGAGCGGCTGGACGAACCCAACGGGTTCTCGGCCGATCGGGACTCGTGGATGTTGCGGATCGACGTCCCGACGCGCGCGGTCGAGACGCACGTGGTCCTCGCCGGCCGCAACCCGTTTCAGATGATCGCGGGTGGGGGCGGCGTCCTGTGGCTCGCGGATCCCGGAAACTTCGACGCGGCCGACGAGGCCTTCGGCGGGGTCGAGCGGTTCGACACGGCGACTTCGACGAGCACGCTCGTCGTGACCGAAGCGGCGCTTGGCGGAAGCGTGGACGAGGTTGGGGTCTCCGGCGGGTGCGCGGTCGCGATCGTCGCCGACGCCACGGCAAACGTGAACGCGACGTCCCTCGTGACCTTCGACGCGGCGACCGGGGCGCCCATCGCGCCGGCGTCCGCGTCACCCCTTTCCACCCCCGGGTTCGATCTCGAAGGTCTCGCATGGTTCGGCGGCGAGGTCGCCGTGGGGGACCGCCGGCGCGCAGCGTCCGGCTTCCCCGTGCACGCGTTCGACGTCGACTCGGGGTGTCGCGCGACGGCGAGGCCCGACGCGGTGTTCCTGCCGCTCCCGCCCGTGGACCTCCGCGCGATTCCACGCTGAGCCGGGGCTGAGCCAGGCACGAGTACGCGTCGTCGCCGGCCCCGTCTATACTTGGACGCGATGCACATCCTTCGGCGCTTTGCGCGGCTGCTCATCCTCGTCGGGGCGTTCTCGATCGCTTGCCTCCTCGGCTTCTGTGGCAAGCCGCATGGCGGCGGACTCTGGCAGGGCCTCGCCCCGGCCATCGCCGCCGGAAACGCGGCGGCGATCGAGCATCAACCCGCCCCCTACGATCTCACGCAGCTCAAGGTAGCCAACGAGGTGCTCAAGACGATCCGCGATCGATACGTCGATCCCAAGCGCGTCAAGCCGCGCGAGATGCTCCTCACGGCGCTCGACTACGTGCAGAAGGACGTCGCGCAGGTCATCGTCACCCGCGACGAGGCCACCCCATCGACCGTCAAGGTCCGGGTCGACACCCAGGAAAAGCAGTTCCGGGTCGACGACGTCGTCGCGCCGTGGGACGTGAGCTCGCATCTGCGCGACGTCTTCGCTTTCGTGCAAGACGGCCTTCGCGGCACGGACGTCGATCTGCGAGACGTCGAGTACGCGGCCTGCAACGGGATGCTTCACACGCTGGATCCGCACTCGGTGCTGCTGTCCCCCGAGGCTTACAAAGAAATGAACCTGTCGACGCAGGGGCAGTTCGGCGGGCTCGGGATCGTGATCTCGATCCGCGACCAGCAGCTCACGGTCATCGATCCCATGCCGAACACGCCGGCGGGTCGCGCCGGGCTCAAGCGGTACGACCGCATCACCAAGATCAACAACGAGTCGACGCTCAACATGGGCCTCAACGAGGCCGTCAACCACCTGCGCGGTGCGCCGGGCACGAAGGTGAACGTCTGGATTCACCGCGAGACCGACGGATGGCAGGGCTCGCGGCCTTTCGAGCTGACGCGAGAGGTCATTCACGTGGCGTCGGTCGAGCACAAGCTTCTCGACGGCGGAATCGGGTACGTCCGCCTCAAGCAGTTCCAGCAGAACACGACGACCGAGCTGCAGGCGGCGCTCGCGGACATGAAGCGCACCGGGGAGCTCAAAGGGCTCGTGCTCGACTTGCGAGGCAATCCGGGCGGTCTGCTCGAGCAGGCGGCGAAGGTGGTCGACACGTTCGTGGCGGACGGGCCCATCGTGGCTACCGTCGGCAACCCGAGCGAGGGCCGCGAGGAGAAGGTCGCGCACGGTGACGGCACCGAGCCGAACTACCCGCTCGCGGTGCTCGTCAACGGGTCGAGCGCAAGCGCGAGCGAGATCGTCACCGGCGCGCTCAAGAACCATGACCGCGCTGTGATCGTGGGCGAGACGACCTTCGGCAAAGGCAGCGTCCAGCTCGTCTTCACCGACCTGCCGGACAAGGCGGCCCTCAAGCTCACGATCGCGCAGTACCTCACCGAGCCGGGGGACGTCTCGATCCAGGGCGTGGGCGTCACGCCCGACATCGAGCTTGACCCGATGACGGTCGATCCGCTCGAAATGGACCTCAACGCCGACCCCAACGGCCTCAAAGAGCGAGACCTCTCTCGTGCGCTCTCCAACGTCCGTGCGAAGGAGGGCGCGCGTCCGGTGGAGGTCGTCCGGTACGACCTGCCCATCAAGGATCGGCTCGAGCAGCGCGAGCGCGGCGGAGAGCTCGACGAGAACTTCGAGCTCGACTTCCCGATCCAGTTTGCCCACGGGTTGCTCGGTCACGTGCAGCCGGGCAAGCGCTTGGATCAGGTTCGCCAGGCGCGGCCTTTCATCGGCGACGCGCGCCGGGCCGAGGTCGACAAGGTCGCCGAGGAGCTCAAGGGGCTCGGCGTGGATTGGGCGGACGCGGCGACCGACGTGCCCATGGCGTCACCGCCGTCGCCGCCCGCCGGGATCGAAGTGAAGGTCGAGACCGACCGGCCGGAGAACGAGGTGACCGCCGGCGATTCGATGAACCTCAAGCTCACCGTGACCAACCACGGAACGCTCGCGCTCTACCGCTTGGTCGCGACGACGAAGAGCGAGAACCCCCTCTTCGACAACAAGGAGCTCGTCATCGGCAGGCTGGATCCCGGCAAGTCACGGATGGTGACCGCCCCCGCAGGCTGGTGCGAGCTCAAGGGGCACAAGGTCGGCTCCACGGCGCAGAACATCCCCAAGGACGCTCCGCGGGTCTGCTCGGTGCCCAAGGACGCGCTCATGCGGGCCGACGGGGTGAAGTTCCACTTCGAAGAAGCGCGAGGGCGCGCGCCGGCCGACGCGGAGCTGCGCACCTCGGTCAAGTCGCTCGACCGGCCCATTTTCGCGTACTCGTACGAGATCATCGACAACCGCCGGGGCAACGGCGACGGCCGCGTGCAGAAGGGGGAAGATCTCACGATGTACTTGACCGTCAAGAACGTCGGGAAGGGTCGGTCGTTCAGCACGATGGCGAATCTTCGAAACCTGTCGGGCGAGGGGCTCTTGCTCCACGACGGGCGGTTCGACGTCTCCAACATGATGCCGGGGGACACCAAGCGCATGGCGTTCACGTTCGACGTCGAGTCGGGCCTCGAGGAGCGCGAGGCCAAAGTCGAGCTCTCGATCCGCGACGACGATCTGCGCGAGAGCGTAGTGGAGAAGGTCCGGATCCCGATCGCCGATCCGTTCACGGTGGCGGCCGCGGGCGGGGCGCTCCGCGCCAAGGGCGGCGGGGCCGAGCTGTTCAACGAGCCGGGCTCCGCAGGGCGCAGCTTTGCCCGGTTGCCGCCGGGCACCTCCGCCACGGTCCTCGGCACGGTCAACGGGTACGCCAAGCTGTCGCTCGGCGAGGGTCGCTTCGCGTTCGCTCGGTCGTCGGAGCTCGAGCAGGCGCCGTCGGTCGCAGGCGGGCCGACCCTCGAAGACGCGATGGCGCACGCGCCGCCGGCCCTCGAGATTCCGCAGCCGCAGCTGGCGACGCGGGAGACGCACACGCGCGTCCGCGGCAGCGCGATCGACGACGCACGGCTGCTCGACGCGTACATCTTCGTGGGCTCGCGGAAGGTCTTCTATCGATCCAACCGCAACGGGCCGGATCCGAAGAAGATGGCGTTCGACGCGGACGTACCGCTGCGCGCCGGGGTCAACGTCGTCACCGTGGTCGCGCGGGAGAATCCCGACACGACGACGCACCGGACGTTCATCGTGCGCCGCGACGGAGTGAACGGAGAGCTCCTGGCGACGCCGAAGACGGACGACGAGCTCAGCGAGAACGCATCGTCGGACGACGACTGAGTTTGGCCGGCCACCGGGAGGAGAGCCGATGAAGACGTCCTATCGCCCCGCGGTCTCGATGGCGCAGAGCACCGCGTGGGCCTTGCTCCGGGTCTCCTCGGCCTCGCGCACGGGGTCGCTGCCCTCGACGATGCCCGCGCCCGCGGTCACGACGAACTGGTCGCCCCGACAGACGGCCGTGCGGATCGCGATGGCGAAGTCGAGGTCTCCGGTCTTCGAAACGTAGCCGATGGCGCCGCCGTAAATGTCGCGCGGGGCCGCCTCGAGCTCGCGGATGATCTGCATCGAGCGCACCTTCGGGGCTCCCGACAGCGTGCCGGCGGGGAAGGCGGCGCGGACGACCTCGAGGGGCGGCGTCGATGCAGGCACCCGCCCGGTCACCTCGCTCACGATGTGCATCACGTGCGAGTAGTGCTCGACGTCCATCTGTCGGACCACCTTGACTGTGCCGGTCTCGGCGACCCGCCCCACGTCGTTGCGCCCCAGGTCGATGAGCATCACGTGCTCGGCACGTTCCTTCGGATCTGCGAGGAGCCTGCGCTCGAGGAGCGCGTCTTCTTCCAGCGTTCGGCCGCGAGGGAGGGTCCCGGCGATGGGCCGCACGGTCATCACGCCGCGCTCGAGGTGCACCATGGTCTCGGGACTGGCGCCCGCGATCTGCGTGCGCGTGCCTTCGCCCGGGGCGGGCGGCAGGTCCAAGAAGTACATGTACGGGCTGGGGTTGAGGACACGCATCGCGCGATAAACGTCGAACGGGTCGCGCCCCGCTCGCGGGACGAGAAAGCGCCGCGCCAGCACGATCTGGAAGGCATCGCCCGCGGCGATGTACTCCTGGGCCCGCCGAACCCTCGCCCCGTACGTCGCGTCGTCGACCTCCACCTCGAGGCCTGCCGGGAGCTTGGTTCGGTCGGGGAGGGCGAGCGACGACAGGCCGGACGCCCCTTCGAGATGCGCCCGCGCGCGGTCGACCTCGCTCGCGTCGTCCGCCGCAATCGTGATCGTGTGCGAGAGACCGTCGAACACGACGATCGTGGCGCCGCCGAAGAATCTGCCCAGCGGCGTCGTCGCTCGACCGCCCCATCCCGGCACCTTCTCGATCGAATGGACCAGGTCCCACGCGAGGTAGCCGACGTACGCCTGCGCGAAGCGCGCCGCGGGGCCGGCGGCCGGCCCCGTCGCCGGCTGGGGCGAAGGCTCGAAGATCGCTCGCGCCGCGTCGAGCGGATCGACGCCCGCCGGGGTCGTCGCCGAGAGCCGGCCCTGGGCGTCCACCCACCGCCCGTCGGCCCGCAGCGTCATCTCGCGTTTGGGCCGGTATCCGAGGATCGTATAGCGTCCCCAGCGCTCGCCCCCGACGACGCTCTCGAGGAGGAACGAGGCTTCGTCGCCCGCCGCGCGACGGAGCGCCGCGTACGCGCGGACCGGTGTCAACGTGTCGGCGACGAAGGTGAGGGTGACCATCGCTTCAGCCAATCCCGAGCATCTTACGGGCGCGGGCCGGTGTCGCAGGCTCGCGTCCGATGGCCCGCGCGTACGCCGCCGCGCGCGCTACCAGCGGCGCGCTGCCCCTAGCGAGGGCGCCCTTCTCGACGTAGATGTTGTCCTCGAGCCCGACCCGGGCGTGACCGCCGAGGCGCATCGCGAGCTCCGTCATCGGCTGCTGCCAACGACCGATCGCGGCGACCGCCCACGTCGCCCCCGGCGGCAGCCACGAGCGCATGCACTGGATCACGTCCTCTCGCGCAGGGATGGCGCCCTTGACTCCCAGGACGAACTGGAAGTGCAGCGGCGCTGTGAGCGCCCCCTCGACCGCGAGCGAGAGCGCCTCGGCCACGTGCCCGATCTCGTAGCACTCGAGCTCCGGCATCGCGCCCGCCGCGCGTATCTTGCCGGCCATCGCCCGGATGTCGGGGCGGGAGTTGACGAACACGTCGTCCCCGAAGTTGATCGACCCGCAGTTGAGGGTCGCCATCTCGGGCCGGCACGCGAGCGGGCCGGCGCGCTCCTCGATCGACATGCCCACCGCCCCGCCGGTCGAGGGCTGCACGACGCAGTCGCATTTGCGGCGAATGGCTTCGATGACCTGCGCGTAGCGATCGGCCGACTGGGTGTTCTGCCCGTCGTCGCTCCGCACGTGCAGGTGGATCACGGCGGCCCCCGCCTCGCGGCAGCGGGCCGCTTCGTCCGCGACCTCCTCCGGGGTGATGGGCAAGTACGGCGTGTGGGCTCGCGTCAGCTCCGCGCCGACGATCGCCGCGGTGAGGATGACGTCCTCGCGCTCGGGCGGGGTCACGATGGCCGTCTCGACGGGCGCCGGCCCCGCGGGCAACCCCGGCATGTAGAGCTCGCGGGGCCTGCGCTGCAGCTCCCTCGGGACGACGCACGTCCCCAGGGCTGTCGCGACCACGAGCGGGTCTGCGAGGACGTCCGCCGCGCTCGGCGCCATGGAGTTGGACCGTACGTTGGAGATGACCTTCTTCGCCTCGAACCGGATCTTGCGGCTCGTGTTGCCGATCGCGAGGAGCTCGGCCGTCGCCTCTACGTAATCGCCGGCGAAGACGGG
>DATGJA010000182.1:0-3266 GCA_035295445.1 Polyangiaceae bacterium
TTGGGCAAGCTGGGCCTCAAGATTCTGGTCCGGAGTGAGTCTACATGGATGCGGTGCCGTCTGATGTAGACGTAGGTCATCGACTTTTGCTTACCTCCTGCAGCCAGCGCGCATTGATGCTGGCTTCCGTCGCCGTCAGCCCGCTTGCCCTCCGCTGCTCGACGTGCTTGCCTCGCCGCGTCGCTTGTCGCCACGGCGCCGACATAAGCCATGCGCAAGCGGCTGCGGCGAATCTTTTCCCAGGTGGAAGCATTGAAGTTTGCAAGCGTGTCGGCCCGCGCGTAGCACCACCAGGGCATTTGCAACCCGCCCAGCACATCAAGAATGCGGAGCGAGGTTTCTTCGCGATCGAAGAAGTTGTGGTCGAAGAAATTTACGGCGTCGGCCCCCCATCGATCGCGCGTATCCCCTGCGCGAAGAGGCGTTCTCGACGTGACGCCGTTGGTGATGCAGATTCGGGTGCGTGGACGGACGTGGGGCTCGCCGCCGATTGCTATTTCGTGGTCGTCGCCGGCGGGACGGTGATGGGACCGATGGGCCAAGCGAGTTGGCGTTCGTCGAGGCGCGCGCGGGTGTCGCGCCAATACTTGGGAGCGAGCTCGAGGTACCGGTCGCGGGGCCAGTAGGGCATGACGCGAATGATCTCGGCGAGGTAAGTCTCGACATCGAGGACGTGAAGCCGACACGACGCGACGAGGGAGAAGAGGTTGGCGGCAGCCTGGGCGTGGTCGTCGGAGCCCATGAAGAGCCACGAGCGTCTTCCGGTGGCGATGGCGCGCAGCTCACGCTCGGCGGAGTTGTTCTCGAGGCGCAGCCGGCCATCGTCGAGGAAGCGCCGGAGCGCGTCGCGTTGGCGAATGGCGTATCCGAAGGCGCTGGCCACCGGGCCCCGAATGCCGCGGACGCGTTGGAACACGTCTTCGGCCCAGGCGAAGAAGTCGTCGAGCATCGGACGGGAGATTCGCTGCCGTCGCTCGTGTCGCTGGCTTGGCGCGAGAGAGGCCCACCCCTCCTCGAGCTTGAAGAGGGCGCGCACGCGAAGCAAGCCTTCGCGAGCTTCGGGAGCCTGGACCGTGACGGCAGCCTCCCAGAGCCGCCGTCGTGCGTGCGACCAACAGGCCACTTCGTCGGGAGGCTTCTCGTCATCGCCGACGGCCTCTCCGCGAAAGAGAGCGTCGTAGACGCAGTGGGCGTCGGCTTGGATGTAGCCTTGGAAGCCCTTGAACATCGCGCAGACGGCGTCGCTCGTGTGCTTGGGTTGGTATTCGAAAAAGACGTAGTCCTTGTCGGCGAGCACGACGAAGAAGTGGCCCTTCGCACATGCCTGCCGTTTGCCATCCGGGATCCGTGCCGGCTGGATGGCGACTCCGGTGGCGTCCGTCGAGAGGCAAAAGGCCGTCCGCATCGCGTGCTCTGCACACGCCTCGACGATCCCTCCGAAGGTCGCACCGACATGCTCGGCGTAGCGGCCCATCGTGCTGTCGTCGAGGTCGAGTCCCTGGCTCTCGAGCTCGAGAGCGAGACGGTGAAAGGGCATTCCCCACCGGAACTTTTTCGTGAGGATATGGGCGATGAGCGATGGAGCGAGCATGCCTCGCTCGTAGATCTCTTTGGGATTGGGGGCCGTCACGATCTCGGGAGTTTCGGAGTCGGCGCTCGCCTTCTTGTAGACGGCACGGGCTTTCACGATACGCACGGGACCGCCGCGGCGATATCCCGCGTGGTAGCTCTCCTCGAAGCCGATGCGCTCAGCCACGCCCTCGAGTGCCGGGTCGAGGATCTCCACCCGCTCCTCGGGCAGGTCCAGGTCTCCGAGCTTACGCCGTCCTTTTGGTTTGGCGCGCGCGGTCCTCCCACGCCCGTCGGAACCGTCGCTGCCCGGTGCGTCGGTCGCGAGCTCGCCCGCTTCGCCGAGCTCGGTCGCGAGTTTGACGAGCTTCGCGTGCGTCTCGGCGAACTCGATCTCGAGTTGTCGCGCGTCCACTCGCTCGGCCTTCGCGAAGAAGATGCGACGACGCAAAAGCTCGAGTTGCGCTTTGAGCTGCTCGTACGCCCGGCGAAGCTTGTCGCGCTCGGCGGTGACTTGGGCGAGCGCCGCCTCCAGATGGGCGACACGGTCGACGAGCTGTTGTCGGTCCGATGTGGCGCTCTCGAGCACGGGCTGCTTGTAATCGCCCGCGCGATCGGTGTCCATCCATCGGGCGCACTCTTCGCGCGAATTCAGTGCACTCGAGGGCGTCGCGTACGTGGGGCGCGCGGCTCGACCTGCACGCCGTCGAGCAACGCTTCGAGTGTGGCGTCATCGATCTCCACGTGACGTGCGTCCGGCGACGTCGGCTCGGGAATCGAGAATACGTGGCGGTCCAATCTCTTATAAAAAATGCACATGCCGCTGCCGTCGAAGAAAAGAATCTTCAGGGCATCGCGCCGACGTCCATGGAAGACAAAGAGCGCGCCGCCGCGCGCGTCATAGCCGACGCGCTCCTGGGCGATTCCCGACAGGCGGTCGAAAGAGCTGCGCAGGTCGATCGGATCCAGTGCCACGAACACTTGCACTCCTTGGGGGATCATGCGCCGCCCCCCAATGCCTCGACCAGCTGCCGAAGCAGCGTGGCGTCAAACCCGGGCCGTACCATCACTCGCGCACCGCCGACCGCGACCTCGAGCGAGGCTCCGGTCCCCGCAGGACGGGACACGACGCGAACAAGCCGAACTCGCGGCTTCTCTGCATGTCCCGCCCCCGTCTCGCTCCTTCGCAGGGTGCTGGCCCAGAAGCGAAGCGTCGACCCCTTGAAACCTCCACCCTCCGCAAACTCCTCCGCCGTCTTGCCGCTCGCGCGCCACTCTCGCACTCGCTCCGACCACTTCGCTTCCGTCTCCGTCATGCCCACGCATCATGCAGTCGAAGAAACCGATATTCCAGAACGCCACTCCGTGCAGGGCGTACCGAACACCGGAAACACCGACGTCAATCTTGGATTGAGCCCCTACTTTCAGGCTCGACTCCACCTCCTCGGAGCCGCCGACGGCCAAGGATTTCAGCTGGGCACCTCGGTCACCTACAAGTTCGTCGGCTTCGAAGGCGACCCCGGAGAAGCGGAGTTTGCCGTCTCGAGTCAATATCGGCGGTCCAACTACGAAGTGGGAATCCAGGCCGTGATCGGAAAGGACTTCGCCACGACCAGCGCGGACGGCGAATTGCACGCGTACGCGCTTTATCGCCCGTTGCCACAATTGGGCGTGGGGGGTGCAGGCCAGGTCCGCGT
>DATGJA010000183.1:0-2935 GCA_035295445.1 Polyangiaceae bacterium
AGAGCGAGACGACGTTCCTCGAGCTGCTCGAGAGGATCGCGCGGGGGCAAGACACCGCCGGCATCCGCGGGACCGCGTACCGGGCCGAGGGCGCGGTGGTCGTCGCGCCCGATCGGCCGGCCATCGAGGACCTCGACGCGCTGGCCTCGCCGCACGACTACTTCGACACGCACATCGTCATGACGTCGCGGGGGTGCCCGTGGCGCTGCACGTTCTGCGGAGCCGAGGCGAGCTGGGGCCGCGGATACCGGGGTCAGACGGTGCCGTACGTCCTCGACGCGCTCGAGAAGGCCGTCGGCCGCGCGCCGGTCAAGATGATCCAGATCAAGGACGATACGTTCACGACCAACCGCAAGCGGGTCATCGAGCTTTGCCGCGGGATGCGCGCGCGCGACATCCGCATGCTCTGGAGCTGCGACACGCGCGTCGACGTCCTGGGGGACGAGCTCTTGCGCGAGATGCGCCTGGCCGGGTGCGAGCGATTGAGCCTGGGCGTCGAATCGGGGTCGCAGAAGATCCTCGACGCGATCGACAAGAAGATCACGGTCGCCGAGATCCTCCGCTCGACCGAGCTCGCGAAGAAGTACGGCATCAAGCTCCGCTACTACATGATGATCGGCAACCGGGGGGAGACCCGCGCGACGTTCGAGGAGACGCTCGCGTTCCTCGACGTGGCCAAGCCGCACCAGTACATCTTCGCGTGCCTCTCGGTGTACCCGGGGACGCGCGACTACGACATGGCGGTCGAGGCGGGCTGGCTCGACGCCGAGTTCTATTTCGAGCGCGACTTCCAGGAGCTCAAGACGACGTTCGACGCGTCGGACGACGACACGGCCTTCTTTCGCGAGTGGTTCCAGCGCAACAAGGGCCTGCACGACGGGCCCCGCGAGACGGTCGACGAGTGCGCTGCCGTGCTCGGGCGCCTGGGCGACCACCACGCCGCGCACGTCGACCTCGCGGGCGCCTACTACCGGGCCGGCCGCTTCGACGAGGCCGAGCGCCACGTGCGCCGCGCGCTGGATCTCGGGTATCCCGCGCCCGGTCTCGCGCACAACTACCTGGGTTGCATCGCGGCGCGCCGGGGCGACTTCGCGGGGATGAAGGCGCACCTGGCGGACGCGCTCGCTCGCGATCCGCAGCACTGGGTGCTGACGCGCAACGCGCAGGCCGTGCGGCAGTGGTCGGCGGGAGGCGAGAACGGCGCGCCGGAGCTCGTCGCGGATCACGAGTTCCAGCTGCTCGAGCGACCCGCGCAGCCGACGCTCCCGGGCCCGCTGGCCGACGACTACGCCGTGTGGGGCGCGCCGCCGCCGCCGCCCGATTGCCCCGTGGGCGGACGCCGCACGGGCGACCGAAAGCTGCCCGTCGTCAGCGTGTAGAGAAGCAGGAGCGGCTTCAGCGGCTCAAGCTGCAGAAGCGGTGACGAGCTCCGGTCGTTCGGAGAGATCCCCGCCGGGAGGATGCCGCGAAACGCGCCTGGCCCTTCAGTGCTGCGGCGCGTAGCTCATCGCGAGCGCCGCGAAGAGCCCACCGAACACCAGCACGAGCATCAGCACGAGCAAGAGCACGTTTCGCGTCTGACGCTTGGTGCCGTCGAGGGCCTTGTCGACGCGGATGTGCACGTCGCGGTTGATCGCCGCGACGTCGAGGATGGGCGGCGGCGGCGTGCTGCCGTACGCGGGCACCGACGAGGTCACCACGCGAGCCTGCGGCATGGCCACCGCGGCGGCACCGGGGACCGCCGCCGGGGCCGGGGCGGGCGCGAGGACGACCGGCGGACGCTTCTCGAGCTCGAGGACACGCCGCTCCACCTCTTGCACTCGCCGCTCGAGCTCCAGCGCGATCTTGAGCACCGGCGCCACCGCGGACTCCACCGCGGCGCGCACGACCCCCTCGACGTCCTCCAGCCGCTCCCTCGCAGCCATGGGCCGAGCATCGCGCCACGCGGGGGAAGGCTCGGACGGCGGCGGGGGCGGAGGGGTGATGCCCGGCGACGTCGGGTGCTGGGCGCGCATCGGCGGCGAGTGGGCGAGCGCCGGGGCCATGGGCGGCGCGGGCGCCGTGATGGCGGCAAGCTCCGGCGGGCGCTCCTGCACCTGGGTTGCGTCGCGCTCGTCGTCGTCGTCGAGCACGGCAGGGAGCTTGGGACCGGTCGCGGGCGCGGTTGGGAGCTTCGGCCCCGTCGCCGGAGCCGGCGGCAGCTTGGGCCCGGAGGCGGCGGCCGGCGGCACCTTCGGTGTGGACCCGGCGGCTTGGGGAAGCTTCGGCCCCGTCGGCGGTGCGGGCGGTATCGCTTGCGCGGGTGCCGTCGCGGCGCGTGGAGCGGCCGGCGCGGGCGCTTTGGAGACGGCGGGCGGCGGGGCCGGGGCAGCCGCGGGGGATTTCGGGCCGGGCTTGTTGCCGGTCGCCGCGGTCACACCTCCGGGCTGCGGCGCCGTCTTGACGGCCGCCGTCGGGGCTGGCGCTTTCGCCGCCCCCGCGGCCGGCGGCTTGGCGGGCGGCGCAGGCCCCCCTGCACCTGCTTGGCTCATTGGCTCACGGTGCCCGATCTCGACGCGGCGCGCCAGTGTCCTGAGCATCCCCGCGGCCAGCCACGTCGGATGCAGTGGGTAGAGGTGTCAAGCCGAGTTCTACTCCTCTCCAAACCCCCCAACTGCAACTCCAGCCGCGCCCTCGAGGGCGGGAGCGGCCTTGCGCGTGCGCAGCCGGTCGGCCACGAGATAGAACGCGGGCACGACGAGGAGGCTCAACGCCGTCGACAGGATAAGACCGCCGATGACGGCGTCCGCCATCGGCCCGCGCGTCTCTGCGCCGGGTCCGAGGCCCATGGCCGACGGAACCGCCGCCATCATCGTCGCCACGGCCGTCATGAGGATCGGTCGCAGGCGTACCGGCCCCGCGCGGAGCAGCGCCTCGCGCGCGCCGAGGCCCTCTC
>DATGJA010000184.1:0-2467 GCA_035295445.1 Polyangiaceae bacterium
GCACTGAAAGGCGTCGAAGTCCGTCATGCCGTTGCACGTCTGAGGATTTCCCGGACAGACGCTGCTCCCCGTGCACGGTTGGCCTGCCGCGACGAGCTTGGGAGCTGGACAGGGCGTCGTCACGTCCACGGGGGGGGACCCGGCGTCCACGCACGTGGGTGAAGGGCACGACCAACGCTTGAGGATGCACGTGCAAGTCGTGTAGCCGGTCACGTTGCCGGTGCCGCACACGTAAATCGGCATTGCCGAGGGGCAGCGGAGCGGCGGCGACGTACACGCGAGGCCGTCTTGAATCGAGGCTGCGACCGGGCACATTCCGGTCCCGCCGGTCTCGTCGGCGTCCGGCGCATCGGGCGAAGGGGCGTCCAAGGCGTCGGCCGCGTCCGCATCGGCCTCGGCGAGAGTGTCCGCGGTACCGTCCGGAGGCGCGCCCTCCTTCCCGGCCGCGTCGGGCCCGATTCCGCCGTCGTCGGCGCCCGGCAGCGCGGCATCGAAGGCCGCGCCGCCGCAGGCTTGGGCAGCGGTAGCAAGGCCGAGGGTGACGAAAGCCAAAGAGAAGAACACCGGCGCAAATGGCCGACGTGCCCTTCGACGCACCGCGATATCGAGCAAAGCCATATCTTCACAGTATCGCAACGGACCGAGCGATACGCCCGTTCAATGAGCGCTTCGTGCAATGAGGCCGGCCCGGGAGAGCGAGAGACGGCGAGCGAGCGAACAGCGGACGGATAACGGACCGAGCCCGCTGGACACAATATAGAAGAGGGCCAAGCGAGACGCCAAAGAGGCCTTACCTCTCGTAGCCGGTGACCCCACCGAACGGTAGGCTTCGTAGCTGTCGCTTTGCGCCCTGAGCTCCTTGGAGATTGGCAAGTGAATCGAATGACACGGAGTGGTATCGCGGCCCTCGTCGTCGGCTGTGCGTGCGGGAGTTGGGGCTGTGGTGTCGGGGGCGGGGGCGAGCTCCTGACGATCGATGGCGCTGCGCCTGACGTGCACACCGACGCAAGCCTTGGCCACAAGGACGCGTCGACTGAGGTCGAAGCGAGCGCGGAGACATCCGCGCCGCTCGATGATGGCGCAGGCGACGATGGCGCGGCGCCCGCGGAGGCAGGAAACGGCGCCGACGGCGCATCAGGATCCGAGGGCGGCCCGACGGTCGATGCGACGGCCGACGGGGGAGGCGATTCGTCGACCCCGCCGGACGCGAGAGCGATCGACGGTGGGGTCGAGGGCAGCGCAGGCGACGCGCCGGCTGGCGACGCCCTTGCGAGCGAGGCAGGGCCGGTTCCGGACGGATCGACGACGGACGGCGACACCGACGCCGCGGCCGGCGCTTCCGACGGTGGCGACGGGGGCCAGTGCGACTTCAGCGGAACCTGGGCGAGTCGGCTCACGATCGACGTTAACTGGGCTCCTCAGGGGGTGGTGGGCGTCATCCTTGCCCCCGGAAGCGGGACCATTCGTCAGTGGATCTTGACGAAGAACACGGTCACCGGGACGACGATGACGGAAGTGACGACCGTCTGCGGCATCGCCCTCCCTGACTTTCAGGGCACGCAAGTGGCCGGTGCCGAGACGTACGGCGTTCGTTTTCCGGACGGGCTCTTCGACAATGGCTCGATCCCGACCTTCATCGCCACGGGGACGCTCAGCGGGCTGACGAACGGCGCGACGTACACGACGCAGCCGGCCGCGGCGTTGCTCGGGGTCACGCTGGCGAACCCGACGACGGATCCGTGGCCGTCGACCCTCACGCAGGACGTCGATGCGGGCGACCCCGGTGTCATTGTCGACGTTGCCACGGGCATGGGATACAGCGACGTGCCGGTCGACCTCTTCAAGACGGCGCGCGCCGACCAGCTCACCGTGGCCATCCGTCAGGTGACCGAGATCACCGCGACCTACTCCGATTGCGACCACTCGAGCGGCACCGTGACGATTCCTCGGATCCCCGCCACGTCGAGCGGAAAATACGCCATCGACTCGCACATTCTCGGCTGCGACATCGCGGCCGGGGGCGGTCCGTGCAATGCGACCCAGGTCAATTTCGTCGACGCCACCCAGCCGGTCTTTACGCCCTCGGGCCCGACGGACTTCACGTCGATGCGCGTGAACGACCACGCAACATGCTCCACCGTTCGTCAGGCGTTGCCGTAGGGCGCTGGCGTTCGAGGCGCCGGTCGACTCGCTCGGACTGTCCGAGGACACTGCTCGGCCGGCCGGGGACGCCCGCAGCGCGCTGCGTCGCGTCTGGACGCCACGAGGAAAGAGAAGGATTCGCGCAGGCCCGAAAGCTGCTTATAGAGCTCGTAGACCGAGGGGAGCCGAGGGGCGCGCACCTCGGCTCGTTCAGGTCGCGGATGTTGGGTTCGCCATTGGGACCGAGTAGGTGCGGCGAGCGTTCCTCTATCGCCCCGCGATTGCCTGCGTAACAAAGGATCCACGGCCCGTACGGCGTGGGTGC
>DATGJA010000185.1:0-4269 GCA_035295445.1 Polyangiaceae bacterium
ATGCAATTCAGGTGATTTCTTGACGGTGCAGACGCACTGCGCCGGCTGGGGCGCACCTTGCCCCAAGCCGCTCCCTCGGACAGCGCTCAAACCGAGCGTTGTGCTGATGAGGAAGGGAGAGCCGTGGCGGTGTCGCGCGTGTGCGACCCGGAGGTGGCCGGACGTCCTTTCCGAATCAGAACGAGCGCGGATCAAGGCGGCAATCCTTCGGGGTGCGAGTCGGCCGATGCCGTTGCTTGAGCGTGTCGCGCGAGGCGCAAGGATGCGCATGCACGCGCCACAACGATGTCCCGGCTTCGGCCGAGAAGCTTGCTCGAAGATGTCACCCGACGGGAGCTTCGGGCCGGCCGCCATTCGACGACGCCACGGGAGGCCGTGGCGGTGCCGCCGGCACTCACGGCAGGAGCAAGCGTCGAGGGTGACTCACTGCAAGTGGGGGCACGCGTTTGACCGTCAAAATACGGCGTTTCGCAGAGACGGGGTACGCGTGTGCCGCGCCTGCGACGCCAGGAGGCATGCAGCATGAAGATTGCCGTGATGGCGTGCCCTAGGCCGTCTCCGAACGCCCTCGACACCCTGGCCGCGATGGTCGCCGCGGACCCGTACGCTGGAGAGTTCGAGTCCACCGTGCAATTCGACGGGTTCGCCCCGCACGGGACCGTCGAGGGGCTCACCGTGGTAGAGCACGCGAAGCAGTCGGTCCGGTCCCCGCGACAGCGAGCCATCTACAATTACGTTCGCTGCCTCGCCGAGCATCCGGACGTCATCGTCGAAGACGACGTGGTCTTCACAAGCGGATGGGTGGGCAAACTCCGCCGAGCGATCGAGCACACGGGCGGGGAGGTACCGATTCTCGGGTACAACCGTTTCGGCGTCGAGGGATGGCACCCGGCGGGTGAAAAGCTCTGGGGGTCGCTGCTCATGTGGTGGCCCAAGGCGCTCGTGGGCCGGGCGATCCGGGGGCTCCTTCTTCGCCTTGACGATGCGAGCTTCGAGGCCGGAGCCGACGAAGCGATCGGCGAGACCTTCGATCGAATCTGGTGCATCTCGCCCAGCATCGTGCAGCACGCAGGCGACGTTTCGATCATCAACCCGGGCCACGGCGTCCGCCGCGCGACCGACTTCCAACCCTGAAAGAGAGGCAGACCGATGTCGTGGCAGGAGATCCCCGGCTGGATGAACTTCGAGCCGGAGTACAAGGAGGCCGTCTGCGGAGTGGCGGACAGCCACCGAGGGCGCAAGCCCAAGGAGAGGCGCCAGCAGACCTTCGTCGAGGTCGGCGTGGCATTCGGGCGCTCGATCGCGTGCATGGCGCGGCTCGCCCTCGACGCTGGCTTCACCCGCGGCGGAGGGATCCGAATCATCGGCGTCGACCCATTTCTCGAGATCATGGGCCAGGACCAGCCGGACAAGCGGTGGATCGGGCAGAAGTACGAGAACGCACGCGCGGCCTTCGAGGGCTTCATGGGTGTGCACGCTCGCGAGGAAAGGGAGCTCATCGAGCTGATGCAGTGCTCAAGCCTGGAGGCGGCGAATAGCTTTCCTGACCACAGCCTCGATCTCGTCTGGATCGACGCGAGCCACGAATACGAGCACGTCTCGGCGGACATCGAGGCGTGGCTTCCGAAGGTGCGGGCCGGGGGGACGCTGGGCGGCGACGACTACGACCTGGTCGACTACCCGGGCGTGATCCGCGCGGTGCGCGAGACCTTTGCGCCCTACGGCTACGCGGTGCGTGGTCGTGCCTGGAAGGTGGTCGCATGAAGACGCGACGAGAGATCCGCTCGCAGTGCGCTCATGGGCACTTCCTCGGTTACGCCATCGAATTCACGCCGAAAGAGGCGGCGGCCGCGCATCAGAAGATCGAGAACTGGAAGCAGATGGTCTCCGGGTGGCACGAGCGCAAGCATCCCGCTTGCACTTCGCGGCCGGAGTTGATCGAGACACCCGACCTGGAGGTTGCATGACGACGGTAGCCCTTGGAATTCCGCACCTGCCTGATGGGGGCGCGCGCGACGCCGTGATGGCCAAGCTACGGCGCACGCTGGGGACGATCCTGCCCGAGCATTACCGCGAGTTCACGGACAAGGAGCCGAACCGCGTCTGGGCGCGGAAGATGTGGAAGTGGGGGCTCGATTCGGGCGCCGAGTTCTTCCTCACGCTGCAAAACGACTCCGAGGTGATGCCCGAGGGCTTCTGGCCGGCACTTCACGCGATGCTCGAAACGCTCCCCCGTGGGGGCATCCTGGGACTCGCCTCGGTGCACCCTGGCGCGCGCGAGGCCATCAAATTGGGTCATCGCTGGTACCGCACGCGCGCATGGGCGATCGGCTGGGGGTATGGGCTCTGGCGCGAGGACCTCGAGGCGCTGCTCGAGCACGAAGCATCCTCTAAGGACGGGGCGACGGACAATGAGGACCAGTTCGTGAACCGATTCGTGGGGGAGACCGACCGGAGCGTCTGGCACCCCGTCCCCTCGATCGTCGACCATCGCACCGAGCTCGAATCGAACTATGGGAACGACGACCACACGAACCGTCGCGCCGTCGTCCGATGGGAGGGCTACGCGCCCGGCGAGCTCGCAGCGCCCGGGTTCTGGCGCCTGCAGTCGCCGAAGCCGCCGCCGCTGCTTCCCGTGAGCCTGAACGCTACCTCGGTGTACATCGCAACGCGCAGCCGTGGCCGGGGACACCCCGAATATTTCTCGGCCATGTGGCGGCTTCTTCGCGCTTGGGGCGTCGACGCGCACCATGGCTGGAACATACACGGGGTGTCCTCACGCAATCAGGACGTCGTAATCGCGACATCGCGGATCCTCCGAGACTTCCTTTCGACCGGCTGCGGCGCGGCGTACTTCGTCGACGACGATTGCAAGCCCGCGCCGCAATGCCTGATGGGTATGCTCAGGACCGGTCACGAGCTCGTGAGCGCGCCATATCCGCGGAGAGACGACAGCGGGGTGTACAAGGTCTATGTCCCCGAGGACGTCGCACCGCTCTTCGCCGACCGAGAGAAGATGCTGGCGGCTCTGGATGGCGGCGACGGCACGATCCCTCACCTGGGGACCGGCCTCGGGTGCACGCTGATCCGGCGCGCGGCCGTCGAGCGGATGTTCAGGTTCTACGAGAACGAGCCGGAGCCGACGGAGCTTGCGGACATGGCCCAGGAACTCGACGATCCCATCGCTGAGCGTCACGACAGCATTGTGGCGCTGCGGAAGGCCTACGAGCTCGGGCGCCAACATGGGCACCGTCTCCCCTTCGTCGACGTCGAGGGAGGCAAGGCCCACGCGAACGTCGCGCTACCGCTGCTCATGGTGACGCCCGACCGCCGCCTGCTCTCCGAGGACCTCTCGTTCTTCGTGCGAGCGAAGCGCGCGGGGCTCGAGCCGAGGCTCTACCTGGGGCCGGGGTCTCCCGTGTCGCACTACGGGGACAAGTGCTTCGAGGGGAAGATCGAGCACTTCGGGCTCTCGAGGAGCGAGGAGCCTGAGAAAGCCGAGGAGGCCGCCCAATGAGGCTTGAACAGGTCGAAAAGTTCGTGCAGCGGAACGAGCTGGCTTCGTTCGCCGCGCCACGATTGCGAGGAGCGCGCGCCCGGCGAGTCTTCATCGTCGATGGGGCTGGTGCCATCATCCGAATGATTGACTCGAAGGCCCTCGGAGAGTCGCTTCTGAAGCGCCAAGGGATCGAACTCGACGGGGACCGAGGATACGCCTTATGTGCGCACTGTCGAATCGCCTTCCGTGTCATTCGCCCAGGTCGGCACGGAAGCACCCAGAGGCAGAACGCAAGGTTCTGTCCGACGTGCCGGAATGGTGGCAAATGCGCACGCTGCGCCCGTAGTGTCTGCGGGAAGACGCTGCGTAGGGCGGTCAACGCGAGACGAGAAGTTCTATGCTCGAAGTGCTCTCGGAAAGAGCCCGAAGCCAAGGCAACGTGTGTGGGGTGTCGGCAACCGATGCTGGTCCACGGCAAGGGCGTAGGCCGTCAAGCATTGCGATGTCCCTCGCGCTGCAAGGTCAGTCGCCGGACGCTGGGACCATGCATCGAATGCGGGGTCACCACGCCAGGTGGCAATGGCTTCTGGCGGCGTGAGAGGTGCGCGGCTTGCTACGCGCGAAGCTACAACAGAGCGCATCGCCGACCTTGGCAACCCAAGCCGGCGCCGGCCGATGGGACGTGCCGATGCTGTCGGAAGAGGGCCAGTCTTCAAGGTAAATCGCGATGCGATGTATGTGCCGCCGCTACAGTTATAGGTACCGGCTCG
>DATGJA010000186.1:0-8524 GCA_035295445.1 Polyangiaceae bacterium
CTCCAAGGAGCTGGCCGACAACTCGCAGGTGGTGAACATCGGGCGGATTCAGGACGGGTCGGTCTCGACGACGGACCTGTTCGTGAGCACCCCGGTTTCCGTGATGGACGGCGCGACGGCGGGATACGATTTCGATTACAGCGCGCAGGATATCATCGAGTCCGGCGACTCCGGCGGCCCCGACGAGGTCCCCGCCTCGTCGCCGCACCTCATCGTGGCGGTCAACTCGGGCGGCGGCACCGGCGAGGTGCTCGCGCGGACGGACCCGCCGGCGGTCTACAAGTGGATTCTGCAGCAGATTGCGGCGCATGGCGGGGGCTGCAGCGACAGCGACGCCGGCACGTCGGACGCCGGCGTCAAGGACGCGTCGACCGCGCGCGACGCGACGGGCGGCGGCACGTCCGCGGACGCGGCGGCGAGCGAGACCGGCGCAGCCGACGCCCGCGCGAGCGACGCTTCCCCCTCGTCTTCGGGTGGACGCGACGCCGGATCGCGCGCGGGGACGCCGACCGGCAATCGCTCCGCGGATGGCTCTGCCGCGCGCGTGGCGGATGCGAGCGCGGGCCTCGAGGAGGGCAGCGACGCGGCCGCGGACAACGCCACCTTTCCGTCTGCGGCGTCGAGCAGTGGGTGCAGTTGCCGAGCGGCGCAGGCCCCCTCGCGCGCGTCGGATGTGTTGGGTGCGGCGATCGCCGTCGCAGCCGTCGCTCGAACCCGGCGCCGCCGCGGGGTCGAGCGAGATCACGAGATCGCCAAGCGCTAATCGGACTCGAGCTTCAGTATGTCGTAGTAGAGGCCCGCGCCAGCGGAGCCCTTCGTGCTCATCGTGAACGTGAGCGAGTTGGCGCCCACGACGAGGTCCCCCGACGGAACCGCCGCGGACAGCATCTGAAAGAGGCCCCCCTGCAGAGCGCTACGGTAGAGGCTCTGGTCGTTGCCGAAGCCCTGGCTGAGGAGGGCGTGACCGTTCATCGCCACGTCGAGATGCGGATTGCGCGCCGCGCCGGCGATCCCCAGGGTCAGGGTCGCCCCCCCCGAGGGCACGGTGCCGAGGTCGAACTTGACGGTCCACGTTCCGTCGACGCTCTGCGCGAAGTACCAGTCCGATTGCGGCGTGCTCGAGCCGACCGTGTACGTCGTCGTCGCGGGAGCAACGGTCCATACGCCGTGCATGGCGTCGGGCCCGTACATCCGACCCGTGCGGGCCGCCGTGTTATCGCTCCCCGACGCGACCGACGGATCGAAGCGAAACTCGCCGGACGTCTGGTCGGAGGTCCCGATCGCCCATAAGAGGTTGGCGTGAAACGGCGGCGACCATGTGACCTTCCCGAGGGCGTTGGCGCCGGCGATCACGGTCGCCATTCCCGCGATCTCGCCGTTCGAGGGATCGTCCACGATCGTGCCCGCGGTCGCGTATACGTGAATGGAATAGGTTCCCGGCCGCACCGCAGGGATCGTGAAGGCCCCCGATGCGTCCGCCTGCGCCCAGAACATGTACCCGTACCCCTGGGTGAGGAGGGCGCCCGGGTCGGCGAGCACCACCATCGCACCGGCGACCGACCGTCCGTGCGCCTCGACCAGGGTCCCGGTGACCGTGCCTCGCGCACCCGACAGGGGGTACGTCGAGTTCTGCATCCAGCAATACGGCCACTGCGCCCGCTCGGCGGCGCCCTGCGCGAGGGCGTCCGCAATCACCTGGTCGTCGTTGCCCGCGTTGACGTAAACGAGGTTCGGCCCGTAGAGCTTCTGCCACATGGCGGGCGACGCGGTCGAGATGGCCGAGCCGAAGTGGCCCCCGTGGTACATGTTGAGGATCAGGTTGTCGTGGTGGACCATGAGCTCCTGCTTCAAGGGGCCGCCCGTGTAAAACTCCCAGCTCGGCGAAAGGAGCCACGCGCCGAAGCCGTTGCCGTACAAACCGTGCGCAATGTCGGCGAGGCGATAGCTCGCCCAGTCGTACTTCGAGAAGACGGGCCCCTCGTCGTAGTGCTGCCCGACGACGCCCGGCACCGACGATGCGCCCGTCAAGCTCGTGGGAGCCACGGTGAGCGGATACGTGGCGTCCTCGATTTGCGTCGAGGACGAGAACGTCGCGTTCTGCGCCGCCGTCGGCAGCTCGCCGTGGCGTTCGCCGTTGTATCCGTTGGACAGGACGCTCGGGTCGAAGCGCTCGACCGTGCGTAGCTCGCTCAAGGTCGCCGTCCCCGGGTGGGTCGAGGTGCCGGCCTTCGTGACGAGGAAATAGTAGAAGCCGCTGACCCCGCGGCGCACGACGTAATGAAGGTCCCAGTCCATGTCGTGATTGCCGCCGGACGTGTCGACGTATGAGAGCTCGACGGTGTCCGCGGTCTGCTGCACGACCGTGTGAGACGTGGCGGCGATCGTGTAGTACGAGCTGCCGCCGCTCTCCGAGACGTAGAGCGAGTCGCCCGAGCCCATGAGGTTTTTGCCGGACTTGGTGACCTGCGTCAGCTGACCGTCGTTGCCGATCGTGACGGACACGAGGCCGTTCGACACGACGACGCTCCCGCTCCCCGTCGACAGGGTGACCGCCGTACCCGTCGGGGTGGGGCAGCTCGGCGTGACGGGGATCGACGGTCCGTCGGCGCCCGCGGCATCGGTCGAAGCCTCCGCTTGCGAACCCGTGGTCGCGTCCGTGCCACCCGAGTCACCGGCCGACGCCGCACCGTCGCCGCCGCCACCGCTGCCCCCGTCGTTGCCGGCGCTCCCCGACGCGCCGGGACCGGGCGACCCACTACCGCCCGCTCCGCCGGTGCTCCCGCTGCCGGCGGCCCCTCCGCCGTCGTCGGTGGGGCGCTCCTCGGCCGATCCGCACGCGGACGTCGCCGCGAAGACGGTCACGAGCGCACCGATGGCCGTCAGCGAACGCACCGCACGTAGCCTTGAGTGAAGTAGTTCCAGGCCGTCGTCGACGTCGTGTTGTTGGCACCCGTATAGCCGTCGCAGAAATTGATCCCCCAGTCATACGTCGTGCTGCCCGAGAGCGGCTCGCGCGACCAGAACCAGGTGGTCGACCCGCACGAGACGACGTTCGGAAACGCAGTCTTGACGATGGCCGGCGAGACGGCGGCTTCGTTCACCAGCGTCGAGAGCTCGTTCAAGCTGGGGACGCGCCAGGTATGTCCGTTCAGGCTCAGCCCCGAGCAGTACCCGGCGGCCGCGGACCAAGCCATCGCCGACGCGGAGAAGACCTGCTGCCACACGAGGCCCGTATAGTTGTCGGTCACCTCGCCGGCGGCGATCGTGTAGTGGTTCGGCGGTTCGACGGCCTGCTCCGTCAGGCCCTCGCCACTGCCGTTGCCGCGCACGCATCGGGCGTTCGCGTTGCTCGTCTGCAGGTACGCGTTGCTCGTGAGCCCGCTACCCATGTTGTAGATCCAACCGTACGTGGACCCTTTGATGTTCGCGATCGTCTCGTACCAGAGGGAGCTCGTGCGGTAGTAGCCCGTCGTTTCCTTGCCGAAGATCGAGGCAAGGGCGTCGCCCGTGCCGGGCTTGACGTCGAGGTCGAGCAGAGACGCGATCTCGACGCGCGTCGGCAGACGCCAGTCGTCGAACCCCGCGTACTTGGCGGTCGCGAGGGCGGCGCAGTAGGCCTGGTTGTCCGTCATCGTGCCCGGCATCGCGACGCCGAGCGAGGTCGCCGTGGGGACGTTCTCCGACTTTTGCCACACGAGACACGTCACGTTGTCGAGAACCGCACCGTTACCGAGATCAGAGTAGCTCGCCGCGTGAGCAAGTCCGCTGGACACGGAGTTGGGCATCGGCCAGCAGGCCCACTTGTGCGATCCGCACGTCGCAGGTTGACACGCACCAGGAGGGCCCGCCTCGGCGGCCGCGTCCCCCCACACGCCCGCACCCGAGTCGGTGACGCCGCCCGAGCCGGCCGACACACCCGAAGCACCCCCAGCGCCGCCGGACGAGGGGGACCCCGAAGTCGAGCTGCCGGAGCCGGCTCCCCCGCCGTCCCCGTCGTCGGAGGAGGCCGCCATCCCGGACGAGGGCGAGGGCGAGGTGCCTGGACCGCCGTGAGTCCCACCCCCGAGGCCGGCGCTCGGCGACCCGCTGCACCCGGCCACGAGTGCGGCAACGGCCAACGAGCACCGAGGTTTCAGGCAAGCAGCTGGGGAGAGCATGGGGGTCCGGCAACTGTAAGTGGCGTCGACCGCGTACCCGGAGGTCACCAAAAGTTGAGTCCTTCGGTCCGCCGGCCGCGTCCAATGTTCCAAGGAGGCTACGAAGCACGTGATCGATACGCCCGGCCGCGGCATTTAAGAGAAGCCCGTGGGAATCACGCTCGACGAAACCCTGGGACCGGCCGCTCACGCGTGCCTCGGTTCCACCCCCGAGACCGCGCGATTGCGCGCGGCGTTCGTCGACTACCACGCGGGCATCTGGCGCTTTCTCCGGCGCCTGGGCGTGCCGGAGGACGCCGCGGACGACGCGGCGCAGCACGTGTTCTTGATCGCGCTGCAAGCGCTCCCACGAATCGTTGAGGGCTGCGAGAGGGCGTTTCTCTACTCGACGGCGGTTCGCGTAGCGCACGGACTGCGCCGCAAGGCGCCTCGCGAGCTCTGCGGCCTCGCACCCGAAGACACTGGCACGGCGTTCTCGAACCCCGAGGAGCTAACAGATCAGAAGCGGGCGAGAGAGATCCTCGACGCGTTCTTGCAATGTCTCGACGTCGATGCGCGGACGGTCTTCGTCCTCTTCGAGATCGAGGGATTTACCGTCCCAGAAATTGCGAGCGTGCTCGGCCTTCCCCTCGGCACCGCGGCCTCTCGCCTTCGACGCGGGCGGGAGCATTTCCAGTCCCTCGTGCACACGCGGTTGGGCCGCGCGGGGAGGGGCGGATGAGGGGCGACGGATCGCTGCGTACCTCGGGCAGCACGGCCGAGCGCTTGCTCTTGGGGGCCGGCTCGGCCGAAAGACCGGAAGCGGAAAGCGTGAACCGGACCGCTGCGGCGCTGGGGCTCGCGCCGAGGGCGCTGGTCGCGGGGGGGATCGTCGCCCTCGTTCTTCGGTACCTTCGTTGGACGTCGCGCTGGGCGCGCGCGGCAGTCGGCGTAGGAGGGCTCGGCGCGGTGGCGCTCGCCGCATACGCGGTGGCCGCGCGTGGAGGCGTGACTTCTTCGGCGGTGGCGCCCTCCGCGCGAGCGCCCACGCGCACCGAAACCCCGATGCTCCCCTCGGCCGGCGCGCCGGTGGGCGCTGACACCATCGCCCACGTCTCGACGGACACTGTGCGACCCGCGGCACCTCATCCGGTCGCGGCCGCGAGAGCGACCGCGCGCGCCGGTCCCGCTCCGGACACTCTGGGAGAACAGACCCAGCGGCTCGATCGCGCGCGCGCGGCGGTCGAGGCGGGGGACGCGGCCGGCGCGCTCGCTACCCTCGACGAGTTCGACCGGCGCTACCCCTCGACTGCACTCGGCGAGGAGTCGTCCACGCTGCGCGTCGAGGCCCTGGTGCGCCGTGGGGACCGCGAGGCCGCGGGTCACGCCGCGCGACAGTTCCTGAAGAGGTACCCCGCGAGCGTCCACGCCGTGCGCGTGACGGAGCTCTTGCGCTCGCTCTCCCCATGACGCGGCGGTGGGGCGTCTGCGTGCTCGGAGCGGCCGGGTTCGTCGCGTCGTGCGGCGACGGGCGAGTCATCGTCCTCGGACTGGGCGCCACGGCGGACGGCGGGATCGGCGCGGCAGGCGACGCCCCATCCGGTGCGCCCGACGGCTCCTTCGGCTCCTTCGGACCCCCTCAGCTGATTCCCGAGCTCGAGGCGTCGGGAGCCGACGATTTCAAGCCCACCCTGACCGCGGACATGCGCGAGATCTTCTTTCTGTCGAGTCGATCGGGGGGCCCGGGCGAAGGCGACGTGTGGCACGCAACCCGCGCGAGGCCGAGCGATCCTTGGAGTCCGCCGAGCTGCGTCCTCGAGGTGAGCAGTCCGTCCCACGAGACCAGCCCGGCGGTCTCCGACGACGGACTGACGCTCTGGGTCGCCTCGGACCGGCCCGGGGGCCAGGGGGGCTACGACATCTGGGTTTCGACGCGGCCCGTGAGCGGCGCGACCTGGAGCGCACCGACGGTGGTCCCGGAGCTGAGCTCCCCCGGTGACGAGATCCCCCGGCCGCCGGGGCTCGGTGGGGCCGCGATGCCCCTCGCGTACCGGTCCTCGTCGAGCAGTCAGTATCAGACGTACACGTCGACGCGCCAGTCCGTCGACGGCCCCTGGCAGGCGCCCTCGAAGCTCACGTCGATCGATTCGGCAAACATCGACACCGACGGCTTCTTCGGCGCGGACGGGACACTCTTTTACTTTTCGTCCGACCGCATCTCGCAAGGAGACCAGGACCTCTTCGTCGGGTCGCGGTCGTCGACGACGGCGGCGTTCACCTCCTTCTCGCCGCTCCTGGGTCTCAACGTCGCCGGCCACGACGACCGCGACCCCTGGGTCTCCGCGGATGGACGCACTATTTACTTCGCGTCGGATCGGAGCGGGAACCTCAAGCTGTACGTCGCCACCCGCTGACCTCCCCCGACGGGGCCTCTGGTAAATTGCGCCCGCCATGCGGTGGATCCTCGTCGCGGCCGGTGCGTCGATCGGGGCGGCCGCGGGGCGGGACGCCGGAGCGCAGACGCAGGGCATGGCCATCGTCTACCGAGCGCCGGAGTCGTGCCCGGCCGACAGCGACTTCGCCGGACGCGTGTCCGCGCGGCTGAGGGGGGCGGGCGCGATGGACCCGATGCGCCGATCGATCCAGGTGGTCATCGTGCAGACGCCGGCCGGGTACGCTGGGACGGTCTCCTTTTCCGGTGCAGGTCGCCGAGCCGAAAAGAGGCTCATGGCCCCAAGCTGCAGCGAGCTGGCCGACGCGCTGGCCTTCGTCGCAGCGCTTGCGCTTCGCACGGACGAGCCGGCACCGCGAGTCGAAGAGCAACGACCTACGACGCAGGGCGACGCCACGACGCACCCGAGCGCGACGAGCGACACCCCCGAACGGGCGCCGGAGCGGCCCCCCGAACCGCCGTCGAAGCCGACGCGCGCCGAGCCGACCGTGGGTATCACCTCAAGCCCGACCGCGAGCGCAGGGGGTGCGGGCTCGACGTCGCTTGGCGTAGAGGTCGGCGCCCTCGTCGCCGTGGGGCCTGCGCCCGCGACGATCGTGGCCGGCCTGCTCGGCGTCGATTGGGTGATGCCGACGGGCGGACCCTGGGAGCTCGCGCTCGGGCTGGGCGCCGCGGGCGGCGCAGCGCCGGACGTGAACGAGAGCGGCGGCGTCGCGTCCTTCGCGTGGTTCGTGGGGCGGGTGACCGCGTGCGTCCTCAAGCTCTCGCTGGGTCCGCGTGTCCGCGCACGCGCATGTGCGCTGGCGGATGGCGGGGTCGAAGTCGCGCGCGGAAGCGAGACGAACGCCGGCGCCACGTCGTCACGAGGGTGGCTGTCGCCGGGCGCGGGCGTACGCGTGGAGGTCCCGCTGGCGGAGCGCTGGGTCGTGTTGGCCGGCGCCGGGGCGGAGCTGCCGTTGCGCCGGGACCTCTACGCCTTCGGGTCGAACGGCTTCTTCGAGGTGCCGACGGTGATCGGCACGGCGACGCTCTCGGTTGGATTTTTCTCGCGCTGAGCTTGCGCGAGCGACAGGCATATCGACGACGGTCGCTTTGCGTGATCGAACCGTCGCCCGTCCGCATTTCGTCGCATGGCTCGCTCATCTCGAGGAGGCACGATGAAAGCGTGGCGATGGGCGCTCGGCTTCGCGTGTGCCGCCTGTGGCGGCGGCACGGGCGCGACCGCGGACGATACGGCGTTCGAGGCGGGGAGTCCGTCCACGGCCCGGCCAGGGCCCAACCATGGCACGCGCGACGCCGCGGCCGTGATCGTCGGTCCTGGCGACGGCACGCGCGCTCCGAACGGGAACGTCGACGCGGGGAGCGCGGGCTCTTTGCCGGCCGAGGCAGGCGGTGCCGCGCCCGACGTCGCCGCGCCGCCGCAGGTGTCGGACGCAGGCGGGGCCCTGCCCGAGGCGGGAGGCTCGACCGACGCGATGCCACCCTCGGGCGACGCGAGTCCTTCCGGAGGTTGCTCGGACGGAGGCGCGTCCAGCCCTCTCGTCGGGTGGGGTTCGGTCTCGGGGACGGGCGTGTCGACGACGACGGGGGGCGGCAGCGGACCGGCTGTGAAGGTCTCGACGCTCACGGACCTCAACAGCAACGCGGGTGGCACGAAGTCGCGAGTCATCCAGATCTCCGGGACGATTTCGGGCAACGTGACGGTCGGCTCCAATAAGACGCTCGTCGGCGGTTGCGGCGCGACGATCCACGGCCACATCCAAATGACCGGCTCTGTGAACGTCATCGTGCGCGACCTGACGGTGGTCGGATACAACTGCACCGACAGTCCGTCGGATTGCTCGGCGGGCGCTGACGCCATCACTGTCGAACGTCAGGCGCACCATCTCTGGTTCGACCACGACGACATCTCCGACGGTTCGGACGGCAACCTCGA
>DATGJA010000187.1:0-4090 GCA_035295445.1 Polyangiaceae bacterium
CCCCGCTCGAGCACGCGACCGAGGCCGCACCGGCTAGCAGCACGACTCGAAACGACAATCCGGCCCCGACGCGTCCCGTCGACACCCCACGGCTCTTGCCCATTCGCATGGTCATTTCCCCTCTTCAAAGTCGTCCAGCCTCGCCTTGTTGCGGTATGAAGGGCGCGACCGTAACACCATGATTGGTAGTTCGATCGTTTGTTTCTTGTCACGACTCGGGGACGAAGACAGACAGGTTATGGCCGCACCGAAAATGACTATAGGCAGACGACCGATCCGCAACGGTGAACATTCCTATCCCCGGCCGCGCGAGACGAGAGCTCTGCGCGGCGCGTGGACCCTTGCTCGACTGCGTACGAGAGTCAATAGCGAAAACTTCGCTATCAAAGCTCGGCGCGGTCCGTCACCGGGAGTACACCTTGCGGAAGAGCTCCGCGCGATTGGCGACGCCGCACTTCGCGTACACCTGCGTGAGGTGCTGTCGGATCGTCTTCTCGCTGTTGTTCTCGAGGGCCGCGATCTCGCCGGACGAAAGGCCTTGCAGCAACCGCAGGGCGACGGCGCGCTCCTTCTCGGTCAGGTGCGCGCGCGTCAAGACCTCGTCGACCGCGTGCGTCGCGGCGCCGCGAGGTTGGCACGCGCGGTCGATCGCCTGGACGAGGTCCTTCGCCTGAAAGGGCTTCTCGAGGAAGTACGCAGCGCCCTCGTTGAGTGCGACCTTCACCTTCTCGACGTCCGCGAATGCGGTGATGACGACGACAGGGGCGTGCACCCCCGCGGCGCGCAAGGCGGGCAGGAGGCGCAGGCCGGCGCGATCGTCGCCCCCCATGACGACGTCGGTGACCACGACGTCGATGAACCTCGTGGCCTTGGCCTTGTCCAGCGCCTCCTGCGGTCCGTGGCTCGTCACGCACGCGAAGCCCTCCCGCTCGAGCGCGCGAGACAGGAGGTCGAGAGTGTCCGGTTCGTCCTCGACGAGAAGGACGGTCCGACGGGCCTCGGAGGGGGCGTCCGACGGGGACATCGAGCGGGATCATGCGGGGGATTCGTCGTTCGTGCATCCGACATTTGTCGGATACCGGCGGCCCGGTGGGCCCCCATAGACTTCAGGGGATGCGCGCGATCCTCGCGTTCCTGGGCGTCGCCCTCCTTCGCTGTTCGTCCGATGCGCACGGCCTCGCGGTGCACGCCGCGGACGGCGCCGGGTGCTTTCCGGACGCCGACGGCCTCACCGGCGGCGCTTACACCATCGATGTCGCGGTGGACGACCACGGCTTCTCGAAGACCGTGATCAACACGCAAAACGACGCTACCGTCACGCTCACGCTGACGAACAAGGGTTCGCGGCCGCACGGCTTCGAGGTGGGCTGCACCAGCGTGACGGCGGCGTATCCGGACTTGCCGGCGAGCTGCCCGACGATGACCTGCTTTCCCGCCGCGTCGACGATTGGGGCGCTCGCCCCCGGTGACAGCAAGACGGTCACGTTCTTCACGCCGCAGGTCGACAACGTCATCTACCCGTTCCAGTCGACCGAGCAGGACGACAGCTCTGTGTCGGGCCTGAACGGCGGTCAGTGGAGCGTGATGTAAAGGCGTGCGCCTCGTCCGCGTGATCCCGCTCCTGGCGGTACTGCTCGTCGCGAGGGCGGCGGCCGCCCAGATCGTCGAGGCCGAGCCGGCGTCGCCCGTCGTCGCGCCGTTCCCCGCCGGCGCGGCGCCCGTCGAGACGCAGGTCACCCTTCAGGTCGTCGTCGACGCGTCGGGCGCGGTCGAATCGGCGGTGGAGGTGTCGCGCCTTCCGCGCGACGCGCCGGAAGCCTTCGCGCGGGCGGCGATCGAGGCCGTCCAGGCGGCACCCTTTACGCCGACCTCGCGCGACGGACACCCCATCCGGTCGCGCATCGAGTACGTCGTCGTCTTCCATCCGCCCGCCGCGCCCCCGTCCGCCCCCACGCCCGCCCCCACGCCCGCCCCCGAGGAGAACGTCGAGGTGAGGGGCATCGGTTGGTCCTCCTCGCGGGGCCTCGGCGACGTTCGCGTCGACCGCGAGACCCTCACGGCGTCGCCCCGCCAGCAGACGAGCGAGATGCTCTCCGCCGCGCCAGGCTTCTTCGTCGACCACGAAGACGGCGAGGGGCTCGGCAACGACGTGTTCCTGCGCGGCTTCGACCTCGACAACGGTTCGGGGATCGAAATGAAGGTCGGCGACGTCCCGATCAACGTTCCGCTCCACATCCACGGACAGGGCTACGCCGACGCCAACTTCATCATCCCCGAGGTCGTCGAGAGCATCCGCGTGCTCGAGGGCCCCTACGATCCGCGCCAGGGCGACGCGGCGATCGTGGGCAGCGCCCTTTTCGCGCTGGGCGTCCACGAGCGGGGCTATCAGCTCAAGACGACGTACGGCTCGTTCGGACAGGCGCGCATGGTCGGAATCGCGGCGCCGTCCGAGGCGAGCGACGAGACGTTCGCGGCCTTCTCGCTGCGCGAGACGCAGGGCTTCGGCCAGGATCGCTCGGCGAAGTCGGCGTCGGTCAACGGGCAATACGGCGTCGACTTCAGCGGCGCGGACCACCTGCGTCTGCTCGCGACCGCGTACGCCTCGGACGCGGCGCTCCCGGGCGTCGTTCGGCAGGACGACGTCGACGCCGGGCGCATCGGCTACTACGACGCGTATCCGAACAATAATTCGTTCTTTCCGGCGAACTGCAGCTCCGCGTCGTGCGCGGAACCGGCGCAAGGCGTGTCCGCGGCGCGCGTCATCCTGAGCGCGGAGCTCGACCACACGACCGCCTCGGGCGCAAAGTTCGCTATCGCGCCCTGGCTCATGTGGACCCACTTCCTCTCGCGTCAGAACTACACCGGCGATCTCGACAGCTCGAACCTCCAGCCGGACCTGCCGAGCCTGGGCGACCTCTGGCAGCTCACGAACGTCGAGACGGCCGCGGGCGTGACCGCGAGCTTCCACGCGGCCCCCCTTCGGGCGGGCCATTTCCTCGAGGTCGTCGCGGAGCCCGGCGTCTCGCTGCGCTTCGGCCACACCGACCAGACGAAAGACCTCGTGAATCCGGCGGACCTCGCGCCCTGGGACGAGCGCGAGAGCTACGGCCTGAACACGCTCGACGCGACCGGCTACCTCGACGTCGACACGCGATGGTGGAAGGACCTGCGGGTCTCGGGAGGCGTGCGCGCCGATTTCCTCGACGTCGCGATCGACGACAAGCTCGCAGGCGTGGTCCCGCCGGTCGCGGTCGGGGCGCTCCCAGGGACGCGGACGAACGTCGCGGGGGTGGCGCCCGGGCCGCGCGTCACCGCCGCCTACGAGGCGCTGCCGGAGCTGACGCCGGTGGTCTCGGCGGGGGAGGGGTTTCGCTCGCTCGACGCGGTCAGCCTCACGCTGTGCAACGCAAGGGCCGTTGCGCCAAGCTCTCAGCTTCCGCCCTGCGTGCAGGGCTCGCCGTACTCGCAGGTGACGAGCGTCGAGGCCGGCGTTCGCTCCACCGTCGCCCGGGGTCGCTTCACGACGACGCTCACGGCGTTCCAGACGAACGTCGCCAACGAACTCGTCTTCGCGGTCGACGCCGGGGGATTGGAGACCGAGCGGGCGAGCACGCGCCGGGGGATCGTGGGGTCCGTGCTCGCCCGTCCGACGCCGTGGATGCTCGCGTCGACGGCGTTGTCGGTCCAGCAGGCGACGTTCGACACGCTCGTCGCGGGCACCTCGCACTACGTGCCGAACGTGCCGGCGGTCCTGTGGCGCGTCGACGCGAACGCGCACGGGCCGCTTCTGCGGCTGGGGGACGCGCCACTGACGGGTCGGCTGGGCGTCGGGTACACGCTGCTCGGCGGGCGACACGTGACCGACGCGATCGTCGGTCCGACGAGCAACGTACTCAACGCGCTCGCGTCGCTCCGCTACCGCTTCGTCGAGCTCGGCCTCGACATGTACAACGTGCTGGGTCTCGCGTACGCGGACGATCTCGCGTACTTCGTGTCCAACTGGAGTCTTTTGCCCGGCCAGCAGCGGGCCTCGACGGCGGTCCACCTCGTCGCCGCCGCGCCCCGGACGACGCTCGGGACGCTGACGCTG
>DATGJA010000188.1:0-2735 GCA_035295445.1 Polyangiaceae bacterium
GGATGAACGGTCCGACCAACCACCCCCGGGCGATCTTCGACCGAAGCGACCCGCAAGTGCAGCAACTGCTCAGCACGTGGGCGTCGAAATGAGCCGGCGCTGCGTGGTCTTGCTGCTTGTCCTTCTCGCGGGAGGTCTCGCGCCCGCGGCCGCCCGGGCGGAGGGCCCGTCGGCGCCGGCGAGCGACCTCACCGACGCGAACGCCTTCGCGCGCGTCATCGTCGACTCGGCCGATCTGCGGACCGGCCCCGGCGTGAGCCATCGCGTCATCTACGTCGCGCACCGGGGGGAGACGTTCGCGCTCGACGGACGCCCCGGGGCGGGGTTCTGGCTCCGCGTCCTCTTGCCGGACGGACGCGTCGCCTACGCGCTCGGTGACGAGGTACAGCCGTTCGCGGTGTCGCCCGAGGAGCCCGGCGGCCCGTCGCGGCCCGGGTTCTTCGCCCCGCCGCCCCTCGAGGGGGCCCGCGGCGGCTTCGCGATGGTCGGAGGGATGCTCAGCATTCCGGTCACCGGCTTCGGCGTCCAGCGGTTCGGCTACGTCGAGGCGCGTCCGTCGTTCGTCGTGCACAAGACGGTGAGCCTCGAGGGCTTCGTGGGGGACGGCCTGACGAGCGACGGCGCCCAGCTGCTCTACGGCGCCGGCGTCGCCATTTATCTCGCGCCGACGTGGCCCGTCTGCCCGTTCGTGGGCCTGGCCGCCGGGGGCCTGAGCGTCGTTCCGAACGCCGACTCGTTCGTCCTCAAGCGCGAAGACCTTTACCTCGCGCGCGCCGGGGGAGGGGTCCTCTTCGCGCTGAGAAACCGGATCCTAGTCCGCCTCGAGGTGACCGATCTCTCGGTGTTCTCCGCAGATTCGTACAAGAATGCCCAGACCTACGCGGGCGGCCTGGGCGTGTA
Organism: Polyangiaceae bacterium; assembly: GCA_035295445.1. GTDB lineage: Bacteria > Myxococcota_A > Polyangia > Polyangiales > Polyangiaceae > Palsa-1150. The sequence continues at coordinate 901 of DATGJA010000188.1, forward strand.
TTTCTGACGGAGACGACGGGAGAGGAGCCATGAGGACGCCAATCGGGTCGACAGCGGGCAAGGCGAGGGCCTGGCTCGCGTGGCTCCTGCCGCTCACCCTCGCGGGTTGCGCGACGGTGGCGCCCCAGCAGCGATCGATCCTCGCCGACCCGACGATGCGCTTCGACGCCCAAGCCGCCCACGAGGCGGCGCTGCGCCACGCGCTCGACAACCGCGAAGGGTCGATGGGGGGACACGGAGTGTCGGGCGGAGGGTGCGGGTGCAACTGAAGGGGGGGCTCGCGTGGGCGATCGCGGCGGTCCTGGTGGTGTCCGCGGCCCCGGCGCGCGCCCAGGTCGCGGAGTTCGACACGTCCCACACGGTCTTTTACGAGGCCCCGACCAAGACGCATATGCTCGTGTATTCGCCGTCGGCCGACCTCAAGGCCACACCCTGGACTTGGCTGGAGGTCGCGGCCGGCTGGCAAGCCGACGTCGTCTCGGGCGCCAGCGTCGCCACGAAGGCCGGGCCCACCTACCAGAGCAATCACCCCGCGGCGGACGTCGTGACGACGGCGAGCGTGCGCGATCTGCGAAACCTCGGCCACGGGGAGCTGACCGCGCGGGGGGAGACGACGTCGCTCACGGCGGGCTACGCGTACTCCACCGAGCACGACTACCGGTCGAATTCGCTCTTCGTGAACGCGCGGACGGACGTGCTCCAGCACAACACGCAATTCGAGCTCTCGTACGCGCGCAACTTCGACAGCGTCTGCGACCGCGTCCAGGGCGAGACCAACCCCGTCCGCTTCGTCGCGCTCGAGGACTCGACGGGGTGCTTCACCGCCAATCCGCTCCGGACGACGCACGACATCGGCATCGACACGTACGAGGCCAGCTGGGGCCAGTCCTGGACGCCCGTCGTGGAGACCCAGCTGACGTACACGGCGCAGCTCGTCGACGGGTTCCAGAGCGACCCCTATCGCAGCGTGATCCTCGGAGAGGGGCTCAAGGGCCAGGAGCACGAGCCCAACGATCGCGCCCGAGAGGCCGTCACCGCGCGCCTCGCCTGGTACCTGCGCGCCCTCAAGGCGGCGCTGCGGTTCACCGTCCGCGGGTACAACGACACCTGGGCGATCCGGAGCGGCACCGTCGAGGCCGAGTTCGAGAAATCGCTCGGCGAGTCGTTCCGCGTCATGGCGCGCGGGCGGTTCTACCGGCAATCGGGCGCGGTGTTCTGGAGCGACGACTACACGGGCGGCGGTCCGCCGCTCGGCCCGAAGGGGCAGTACTGGACGGGGGATCGCGAGCTCTCGCCCTTCTGGAGCTGGCTCGCCGGCGTTCGCGCCGTCTGGACGCTGACCCCTGCGCGCGGCCGGCTCCTCGGCGTCCTCGAGTCCCTGCAGCTCGTCGGATCCGGGAACCTGACGGGCTTCTCGTACGACGAGTACACGCTCGGAGGGACGCCCGTCTCGGGCGCCCTCGCCTACGTCGTGACGCTCAGCTTGTCCGCCGCCTTCTAGAGCCTTTGATTCGATGAAGGCGTCGCGGACTCGCGTTCGACGCCCTGGAACCTCTTGCCGGTCCACGCGGCCAGGAGTTCGACGCCCTCGAACCTTTGTCCGTTCGTCGGGGCGAGGCATAGAACGGCGTCGAACGTCCTTCCGTGCGCCTCGGAAAGACGTCGGAGGGCGTCGAACGACGGTTCGTGCTGCACGGACAGATGTTCGACGACGCCGAACGACTGTCCGCGCCTCCCGGAAAGACGTTCCACGGCGTCGAACCTCTCTCCGAGCCGCGCGGCGCGAGGTTCCAGGGCGCGCAACGAACGTCCGGTCGACACGGCCAGGCGTTCGA
>DATGJA010000189.1:0-7434 GCA_035295445.1 Polyangiaceae bacterium
GGAAAGGACGGCGACGATCGCGCCCCGGCGAACACTGGTCATGGAACTCTCCCCAATAACCAGGGTACGGGACGGACTGTCTCACGACAAAGGGCGCCCCGGCGATGTTCACGACACCCTCGGCAACAGCGCCGAAGGTGCGCAAGGGACCGCGTGTGGTACACGGAGCGGATGCGCTGGACGGTCGCGAAGAGGCTCGGCGTCGTCGGCTTCTCCGTCCTATCCACCACGGCGGCCAGGGCGTGGACCGCGGAGCCCAAACCGTGGTGCGCGCCCGAGGTGTCCGAGCTCTCGGACCACGTCTGCTTCTTCGACGGCGGCACGCCGAGCCCCGACGGACGGCGCACGCTCGTCATCTACATGCACGGTGCCCTGGCGACGAGCCCCGGGTTTCAGTGGCTGCAGCAGCGCGGAATGGCGCTCCACGCCAAGCGCCTCGGCTTCACCGTCCTTCTCCCCACGTCGCCCGAGGTCGCTGGCTCGTACGTCTGGCCGACGTCGCAGCGGGCGCAGGAGCAGCAAGAGCCCGGCATCCTCGCCGGGATCGAGAAGGCTCGCCAGGACCTCGCGCGCCGGTTGGGGCACGACTTCGACGAGACGTTCGTGGTCGGCTTCTCGAGCGGCGCCTACTACGCCAGCTCGCTCGCCGTGCGCGGCGCGCTCGACGTCGACGGTTACCTGGTGCTCGCCGGGGGGTCGTCGTGGGTCCGCGCAGATCGGGCGACCGGCAAGCACGCCCCCGTCTTCGTGGGCATCAGCGGCGCCGACCCCCAAACGGCGGCGCACTCACGCGCGTTCGCCGCGGCGCTCGCGCACCTCGGCTGGCCCTACCGCGCAGAGGACCGCGACGTCGGACACCTCGTCGACTGGGGGTTCATGACGCGCGGCCTGCAGTGGCTGCGAGCGCGCGCGCGCGCGTCGGTCGCGGCGGCGCAGCCGTGACCCGCGTCTTGAGTCCCCGGCCATACCTAATCTTTGCGTCTTAGTCCGCTCTCTCGCTTCGCTCGAGCATGCGGATTAGCCCGACGCGGCGGGCTCGCACATCGCCGCGCGGAGCGCGCCGAGGTCGGCGTCCGACACGCCGAGCATCGACTGACCAGCGCGCACGGTCTCGGCGACGTCGCGCTCGTCCACGGGTCCGACGTAGATCCCCGCCTGTTTCGCCAGCGCGTTGGCGAGGCGCACGCAGTTCACGATCGAGCACCTCTCGACGCCGTCGTACGTCACGCAGTTCCCGATCGCGTGGATCACGGACTCGGGAAGCTTCCACCGTTGGGCGAGCGACACGCCCACGGGCCTGTGCGCGTTGCCGACGACCTGCAACCAGTTCTCGGGCTCGAGCCAGAAGTCCCCGCCCGACCCCGCGAGGCGGCGTTCGGCCTGGATGAGGAGGGCCGCGACCACGGGCTTGCCGATGTCGTGCAGCAGGCCCCCGAGATACGCCTCGCCCGGATCGCCCGCGCTCGCGACGAGGGCCGCCAGACGCGCGCCAGCCGCCACCGCGCGGGCGTGCTGCCAGAGCACGTTGCAGGTCTGGCGCAGGCGCGCGTCGTTCGACTCGAAGATGGGAACGGCGACGGCGTCGAAGAGGACCACGCGCAAGTTGTTGCCGCCGAGGCGCGTGGCGGCCTGGACGATGTTCCGCGCCTTCTCGCGGCGGCCGAATACGGCGCTGTTGCTCACGCTGAGGACCCGCGCGGCCAGCGAAGGATCCTGCTCGATGACGCGAGCCGCCTCCCGCATCGAGAAGTCGGGCTGCCGCAGGAGCTCGAGGCAGTCGAACGCCGCGACCGGCATCGGCGGGAGCACCAGGGTGCCCTGGGTGATGCGCTGTCGGACGAATTCGGTGAGCCGCTCGACGAGCGCGCCGCGCTTGGACTCGTCCATGACGGTGTGGGTGCCTTCCATCAAGACCCTAGAACGGCACGAACCCCGCCCTCCTACAGCCCCCGGGCGCAGCCTCCACGGCCCTGGCTCATTTCCTCGGGGGCGGTCTGAGGATTTGTGACACCCGAGCCTTCAAGGCGGCTTCGGTCACGCGCGGAAGCAAGGAGCCGGCGTGGAACAGCGCGAACCCCGCGTAGTCGAAGAGCTGCTGCGTGAGCCAGGCCTCGGCGTCGTCCCCCCCCGCCAACATCGTCACGTTCTTCGCGATCCGGTCCCCCTGAAGCGACCCGTCGGCGACCGGACCCGCCCCGTGGAAGAGCGGCACGTAGACGCCGGTGCTCATCGCGAACTTCGCGAGGGCGGCCCGCAGCGCCTGGCCGACGGCCGCGGCATCGCACGTGCGGTGGATCTCGAGCAGGGCGCGGTTGACGATCTCGACCGCCGACGGGCCGGGCGCCTTGGGCGGCGTCACGGCGACGAGACCCGTCGTGCAGAGCTGGAAGACGGCGCGGGTCACCTCGAACTCCAGATAGCCGACTCGCCGGCCAATCTCGGCGACGCTCCGCTGTCCGTCGCACTCCGACAGGACGACCTCGAGGTCCGGAGGCGCCTTCTTGTTCCCCGAGACCGGCAGCCGGACCGGGACGTAGGCGTCGGTGGGGATCCGCTCGCGGAAGAACCTCAGCTCGTCTGTCCGGCGAGCCGCCTCCATGAGGAGCTGACCCGCGTTGAGGATATGGCGGTGGGTCACGACGTGTTCGTCGAACCGATCGAACCAGTAGAAGGCCGCCGTTTTTACCTGGACCGCCGCGTAGAACACCTCTTCGACCTGCCGCGCCATCATCCGAAAGAGCTCGTCGGGCGCGATGAGGCCAAGCTGGATCGCCGCGTCGCCGATGCGCCGGCCGCTGCGCGCGGCCTCCTGGACGATGCTCTCCTGCTGCTCGCGGGTGATCGCTCCGAAGCGCCAGAGGATCTCGCCGATGCGCTCGGTTGGCGCGGTGGTCGTCGCGCCGACGACGTTGCCGTCCTCGAAAAACAGCGAGCGCCTCGCCGCGCCGTCGAAGACCGCGACCTCACCCCCCGCGCTCGACTGCGCCATCGTGGCGATGATGTCGCACAGACCACCGGGCGTCCGTACTTCGCCCGCGAGCCGAAGGACCCGCGCCTGCCCGCCCGCGGCGACGGCGAGGAGAACCTCCGGCGGGCTCGGCAAGAGGCGCCAGTCGCCGGCGTGCGCGCGCAGCGCCTGACCCGCCTCGGCGCCGACCGGGTGAACGGCCCCGCCGGCGTCGATGTGAAGGTCGAACCCCCGCGCCGGCACGTCTGCCATTTCGGCCCTCGATGGTACCTCTCCGCTTTGACGCGTGCACAATCCCGTTTGAGGCGGAAAACCTCGGGAAACCGTCCGCCGGCGGACGGACCACTCATTGACAAGCGGGGATTCGCGCATCACTGATCGGGACACTGTTGGGGTGTGGTGTTCACCGGCAAGAAGGAGGACGCGACCGTGAAGAAGCTGCTCCTCGTCGAGGCCGACCTGCTTCGGGCGTCCGTCTTGGACGTCAGCTTGCGCCAGGCGGGCTATGCCGTGTCCATGGCCGGCGACGGCGCCCTGGCCGTCGAAATGATCCAATCGGACGTCCCCGACTTGGTGATCACCGACCTTCACCCGCCGGGCCTCGACGCGTTTGCCATGGTGCGGGCGATGCGGCAGCAGCGAGAGCTCGCGACCCTGCCGGTCATCGTGATGGGGCCCGACGATTCGGAGTCGGACAAGCGGCGCGCGCTCGAGTTCGGAATCGACCAGTACGTCGGCCGCCCGGTGTTCGTGCGCGAGCTCGTCGCCCGGATCGAGCTCCTCTTCGCGAGGAGAATTCGTTACGCCCTCGATGCCGTGAGGGGCATGCTGGATCCTCCACGCATCGCGGGAACGACGGACGACGTCGCGCTCGTGGACCTCTTGATGGGGGTCGCGGCCTCGGGCAAGAGCGCGGTCGTGCACGTGCATGGGGGCGTTCAATCGGCGCGCCTCTTCGTGCGCGGAGGCGCGATCATCGACGCCGAGGTCGGCGCGCTCCGGGGCGAGGAGGCGATTCATCGAGCGTTGCTCTGGGAGTCGGCGGCGTTCCACGTCGAGTTCCGATCGTTCGACGCGACCCCGACGATCGGCGGCTCGATAGAAGCGCTGGCTTTGAAGGGAATGCGTCGGCTCGACGATTGGGTTCGCCTGCGCGCGGACGTGCAGCCCCTCGCCGACGCCCTTCGCGTCGACCCCGACAGGCTCCTCGCGGGGTCCGAACCATCGATCGACGCTCCGCAGGCATCGGGGAACGCGCTCGACGAGCCCCCGCGACCGAGCGGCCGGCCCCGGTTGGCGGAGGCGATCCAGGGACGCATCCACGAGCTCGCGTCCCGCAGGCCCGGTCCCGACGAACGCGTTGTGGACGAGGTCGCGCCGCCCGCTTCGATGTCGCGCCATCCGCCTTCGGCCGCGCCGTGGACTCGCGATGCCTCGGGGGCCGAATCCGCGATCCCCGAGACGACCGCGGGGCTCCCCTCCGGGATGCGGCCGACGGTCCGCCGCCGCCTGATCGCCGTCGCGGCGGTCGCGGGGCTCGCGGCTTGTTTCGCGCTGGTGCGAACGCGAGAGCCACGCGGGTCGGGCGAAGCCCGTGACGAGCGAGGCGCCCCCATCCCCGCGGTACCGGTGGTTCTGGCCGTCCCGGTCGTCCCAACGGCGGACCTCCCGATGCCCCCTCCCCAGACGCCCTTTGCGTCCTCGCCCGTCGAGATCCCGAAGGACACCGGGCCTGAGGCGCCGGCCCTGCCGCCTCGCGTCGTCTCCTCCCCTTCTCCGCCGAGACCGCGGACGGCGCCTCCCGCGTTCATCGCGACCGCCCCGCCCTCCGTGCCACGCTCGCGGGAACGACGCACGCACTCGCCTCTCGCCGCAGACGCGCAGCGTTCGCTGCTGAAGGGGGACACCCAAGGGGCAGCGGCGCTCGCCGAGAAGGCCGTGGCGACCGACCCCTGGGACGCTGACGCATGGCTCACCCTCGCGGCGACGCGCAAGGTGCTCGGCGATCTGCCGGGCGCCAAAGCAGCCTATGGGCAGTGCATCGCGCAGGCCCACAATGCCGGCCTCAACGACTGCCACGCGCTCGCCTCGGGTGCGCCGGCACCCGCGAGCTCCGAGACCTCGCCCTCGCCCTGAGGGGGCGAGCCCCGATGGCGTGAGGCCGCAGAAATGGGGCCTCGTTCCCACACCGCACGCGTCCGCGGGCTCGAGCGTAGCGAGAGTTCGGACGCAGCGCCCGAACGCGGGCGCCGGCGCGCATTCTGCTTGCGTGAAGGGCGGGGGGGCGACGAGTGTCCGTCGGGGCCGAAGGGAGCGGCCCTGCAAGGCCGACTCGTCCGCACACGCCGGCACCCCGATGCGGCGCGCCCGACGCAGGCGCGTCGCGTGTTGAGGATCGATGACCCTGAGCGCGCGCGACCCGGCCCTGGCCCCCGAAATTGGCAAGTACCACCTCATCGCCGAGCTGGCGCGGGGCGGCATGGGCAACGTGTACCTCGCCGCGCTGTGTGGACCGGCCGACTTCCAAAAGCTGCTGGTGGTCAAGGAGCTCAAGCCGGAGCTCTGCGACGACCCCGCGTACGTGACGATGTTCCTCGAAGAAGCGCGCCTCGCCGCGCGCCTCGTCCACCCCAACATCGTCCAGATGAACGAGGTCGGCTCCGAGGGCGGCCGGTACCACATGACGATGGAGTACCTGGACGGCCGATCGCTCGCCCGCGTCGTGCGACGCTGCGCGCGCGAGGGCGGCCTTCCGGTGGGCGCGCACTTGCGCGTGCTCTGCGATTGCCTGCTCGGGTTGCACTACGCCCACGAGCTGCGGGGGCTGGACGGCGAGCCGCTCGGCGTCGTGCACCGCGACGTGAGCCCCCTCAACGTGATGGTGACGTTCGACGGACAGGCCAAGCTCCTCGACTTCGGGATCGCCAAGGCGGCCGACTCGTCGCTCGAAACGCAGGCCGGCGTGCTCAAGGGTCGAATCGCCTACATGGCGCCGGAGCAGGCGTGCGGGGCGAAGGTCGACCGACGCGCGGACGTCTATTCGATGGGGGTCATGCTCTGGGAGGCCGCGGCCGGGCGGCGGCTCTGGCAAGACATGTCGGAGGTCGAGATCCTGCGGCGCGTCCTGCACGAGGGGCCGCCACGGCTTCGCGACGTCGCCCCCGGCGCGCCCGCCGACCTCGACGCGATCTGCGCGCGCGCCACCGCGAGGGACCGCGGCGACCGTTACCCGACCGCCGCGGAGTTCCTCGGCGCGCTCGAGCGGCACCTGGCGCGCCGTCGCGACGCGATGACCGTCCGCCAGATCGGCGAGTACATCGGCGTCATCTTCGCCGAAGAGCGTCACCAGATGGCGCAGCTCATCGAAGAGCGCCTCGCCCGAGCCGCTACCGGTCCCCGCTCGGGCGTCGTGCGCAGCTCGACGGAACAGCCGAGCGGGAGCCCGTGGGGCGAGCGACTCGAAGCGACCGGCAGCTCGAAGGCCGGTCCGCTCGTCGGAGCCAACGAGTACGCGGCGGCCATGTGGGACGACGCCTCGCTCAGCGCGGTCCGCGGCGCGGGACGGACGCTCGCGAGCGGCGTCGCGGGCCTGCCCCCCGCGCCCCGCGCCCGGCGCACCGGCCTCTTCGCGCTGCTCATCGCGACAGGGCTGGGGCTCGGGGCGATGGCGGCGAGCCGGACGGCACCGAAAGTTCCCGGCGCGGCGCCGCCGAGCGCGGCATCGTCGCCGGTCGCTTCCGCGATCCCCGCGCCCTCGCAGACGACGGCCGCGACCCCCCCGGCGCCGGCGATTGCGAGCGCGACGGCGGCTCCGGCGAGGGGCGATCTGCGCGACGGGGCAAGGTCGACCCCAGCGGTCCCCAAGCAGCGGGCCCCCAAGCCACAAGCGAGCGCGGCGGCGTCGGTGGCTCCTCCCGCCTCGGAACGGCGCCCACCTCCGGTAAGCTGCGACCCGCCCTACACGGTGGACTCCAACGGCATCGAGCACTTCAAAGCTGGCTGCCTGTAGCCCCCCGTTTCGCCGTCGAGGTTTCCAAATGCGCCTGGGTGCCGTGGCAGTCCTCGCCATCACGAGCTTCTCTTCGACCACGTGGGCGGACGACGTCGCCGATTGCCTTGCGTCCCACGAAGAGGGCCAGGTGGCCAAGCGCGACGGCCGCTTCGATCGCGCCCGGGAGGCGTTCGCCAACTGTCAGCGCGACGTGTGTCCGGCGGCCGTAAGGTCACGCTGCACCGAGTTCGCCCGCGCCCTCGAGGCCGCGCAGCCGACGGTCGTCGTCATCGTGCGCGACGCCAAAGGGGCCGACGTCGGCGGTGCGCGGGTGAGCGTGGACGGCGCGCCGGCGGTCGACGTCCCGGGCATGGGAATGCGCCTCAACCCCGGGAGCCGGCGGCTGCGGGTGGAGGCTCCCAGCTACGCCGCCGTCGAAAAGACCATCCTGGTGCACGAAGGGATCAAAGACGCC
>DATGJA010000190.1:0-8212 GCA_035295445.1 Polyangiaceae bacterium
GATAGAACGTGACCCCCTCTTTGGTGTGCTCGGTTCGCACCATCGATAGGCGCAGGGTCGCCTCGAGGATCTGGTTGCTGCGCTCGTTGCCGACGCGCAGCATCAGCGTCGGCACGCCGTCCATCGGTCCGATGACCGCCCGGTTGGAGAAGACCACGCGGGCCGTCGAGCGGGAGAACTTGGCGAAGACGAGGCCCGTGGCGACGGCCGTCACGATCAAGCTCGCGACCGACTCGGCGATGACCACGGCGTTCGCGGCCGGGCTTGCGGGGTACATGGCGCCGTAGCCCACGGTTCCCATCGTCTGCACGCTGAAGCAAAACGCGTCGTAGAACGATCCGGTGCGGGCGTTGGCCACGCCGCCCGTCCACAAGAACGCGAGTGCAAAGAGGGCATTGAGCGCCAGGTAGCCAACCACGATGGCGCCGATCGCGACCGACCAGCGCACGCGAAGGAACAAGTGATAGACGTCCCGGAGGCGCGTCTTGGGAGCGCCGAGGATGATGAACCCGGGCGTGGGCGACGGGGGCGCAGCCATTGGGCGCGCGAGTATACTGGCCGATCGCCCGATGACCGCCGACGAGATCGCGCGCCGATTGATGCAGGACGCCGTGGCCCCCGATGTCGCAGCCGGGTGCTCGGTCGTCCGCACGCTCGAGCGAAGCGAGAGTTCGGAGGAAACACCCGAACGCGGCAGGGGGCGCGAGGAGACGCAGAGCGAGACCGGGGGCCGGACCGATCTCCTCTTCGACCTGGCCAGCGTGACCAAGCCCATGACCGCCGTGGCCGTCCTCCGCGCCGGGATCGACCCGAGCACGCCCCTCGCGTCGCTCCTCCCGGAGGCTCGCGGGACCGCGACGGCCGACGTCCCGCTCGAGCTCCTCCTCGCCCATCGCGCGGGGCTCGACGCGCACCGCTCGCTGTACCTGCCGCTCGTTCGCGGCGAGGCTGTCGACGTCGACGCCGCGCTCCGGGAGGCCGCCGACGCGCGACGGCGCGACGCCGTGGGATCCGCGCCGGCCGACGGGTTTCCCCCCGTCTACAGCGATCTCGGGTACATGCTGGCCGGAGCCGCCCTCGCGCGCGTCGTCGGGGCCATCGATGCAGGCGAGGCGATCGGGCGGCTGGTCATCGAGCCGCTCGGCCTCTCGGCGGTCCTCGGGACGGTGCGTGACCTCGGCGCCCGCGGCGTCGCCGGTCCGTTCGCGCCCACGGAGGACGTCTCATGGCGGGGCGGACTCGTCTCGGGGGCCGTGCACGACGAAAACGCGTGGGCGCTGACCGGGCGGGGCGGCTCGGGACACGCCGGCCTCTTCGGCACCGTCGGCGCCGTCCTGGCCTTCGGTCGAGCCGTCCTCTCCGCCGCTCGCGGCGAAGGTTCGTGGTTGACACGTGCCGACGTCGCTTGGCTCGTGCGCCCCCGTCCCGGCGGCACCTTGTTCGCCGGGTTCGATGGCAAGAGCGAGGAGGGTTCGAGCGCGGGCCGCCTCCTCGGCGCCTCGAGCTTCGGGCACCTCGGCTTCACGGGAACCAGCCTGTGGATCGATCCGGAGGCGGGCATCGTCGTCACCGTCCTGACGAACCGCGTCTGCCCTTCGCGCGACCACCTCGCGATCCGCGCCGCGCGTCCGTGGGCGCACGACCGGCTCTGGCGGCGAGCCCGCGAGATCGGATAGAGCTAAGGAAACGCCGTGGGCGCAAGCGATTCTCATGTACGCATCGAGGGCGCGCACGCCGACGAGCTGGCTCGCGCCGCGGTGGACGGGGATGCCGCCGCGCTCGACGCGTTCTACGCCGCGTTGAAAGAGCGAAACTTCAACCGCGGACCGCACTTCGGCCTTCACCTGGGCGTCGAGGTGCTGGAGGTCGCGGCCAACCGCGTCGTCATGCGCCTTCCGTGGAGGCGCGAGGTGCAGCGCGGCGGGGGGATCTTTCACGGCGGCGCGATCATGGCGTTGGCCGACCACGTCGCCGGGTGCGTCTTCAACACGGATCCGCGCATCTTTGCCTCTGGAACGACCGGACTCACGACCGACTTCAGCGCGTCCTTCCTTCGCGCGGCAGAACCGGGCGACGCCCTAGTGGCCACTGGAACGGTCCTGCGCCGGGGGAGGAACGTCGTCTTCATGCAGGTTGACGTCCGGAGCGACCCGTCAAACCGGGCGGTCGCGATTTGCCGGACCACCTATGTGGTGGTCCCTCGGGAGCGCGTCCGACGGGGCGTCCGCAAGCTCGAGCAAAGCGAGAGTTCGGACGAACACACCCGATCACGGCCAAAGTCGCGGTAACTTTGCCGCGGCGCGGTTTTCGGCGCGGCCGGGGGGGCCGGGGTTACCGCTGCGCACGCCTGCGCTTGCTTTGGGAACCCCGAGCCGTAAGAATCCCCCGCCATGGACAAGTCGATTCGGTGCACCGTCTGCACGTGGCGCGGAACCTGGGCCGAGGCGGCGGGCGTGCGCGTACAACCCGTCCCCTTGCCGGAGCAGCTGGAGGAGATCCAGCGCAGCTACGAAGAAAAGCAGACGGAGGAGGAGCAGCTCGGCGGCCATCATCCGCCGGCTTGCCCGCAGTGTGGCCACCATACGGTGGCGGTGAAGCTCCATCGCAGCCACGCGGCAATTTGAGCTTGCTCAAGCACAACTCGTATTTCGACGGACGCGTCCAGAGCGTCGGGTTCGAGAGGCTCGGGCGCAAAATGACCGCCGGCGTTATCGCGCCGGGGGAGTACCACTTTGGGACCGAGGCCCCCGAGCGGATGACCGTCGTCAGCGGCGAGCTCGAGGTGCGCGCGGCCGACGGGTGGCGCGCCTACCCCGCGGGCACCGTGTTCGAGGTCGCGGGCAAGAGCGGCTTCGACGTGAGGGCCAAAGAGCCCGCTGCGTACCTCTGCGAGTTTCTGTGAAGCCCCTCGCCGTCATCCTGAGGCCGAAGGCCGAAGGAGCCCCACTGAACCCACGGCTCTCCCCCTAGCGCATCTGCTCGACGACCAGGCGGGTTCGCCCGACGAGGAGCTCGTCGCCGTCGACAAGCTCTTGCTCGCCCTTGATCCGGACGAAGACGCCCGTGCGCGACCCGAGGTCCGTCAAGAGGATCGTGCCGGCCTGCTCCTCGATGAGGCAGTGCTGGTCGCTGACGAGCGGGTCGCTCGGGAAGACGAAATCCCCGTGGGAGGACCCGATCTGGAGGGTCGTTCCGCGTGCGAGCACGCACGCGCCGGAGGCTCCGCCCTCGAAGACCTGCACCACGCGAAACGCCGAGAGCCACTTGGGCGACGAGTAGAAGTACGTCGGCCCGGGGTCGGGGCCGTCCATCGGCACCGGGTTTCGCTCGATCCGCAGGAGCTGGTCACCGACGATGAACTCGTCGCCGAGCCCGACCTCGACCGGCGCGCGCGTCCGGAGGAATACCCCGTTGCCGGCCTCGAAATCGTGCAACCACAGGCGGCCGTCGCGGCTGCGGACCGTCGCCTCCCTCGAGTGACAAAAGCGCTCCCCGGGCAGAATGATCGAGCCCGCCGCGCCGATGATGGCCTCGCCGCCGGAGAGCTCGTAGTACGGGGGGCCGCCTCCGAGGCTCCGCGTCACGTTCAGGCGAAAGCGCACCGTGGGGGGGGCCGCCGCCGCGGCCGGCGGTGCCGCGCGCATGGCGCTCACCGACGCGTGCCCCGTCTGGCCGTCCGCGTTGACGCGCGTCTTCTTCTGCGTGGCGAGCTTCTGGACGTCGACTTTGGGCGGGTGCTCGAGCACCTCCATGCCGCCGATCGTCCGGCCCTCGATGATCGCGTCGAACTTGCCGTCGCGCAGCGCCAGCGCCATCTCGAGCTGCTGGCCCTTCATCAGCTGGCGCACGAAGGTCGCGACGTCGTCGCGGCGCACGTGCTCGGCGTACGAACGCTTGTGGCTCTTGATGACGCGGCCCCCGTCCGCGAAAAGGTGGGTGATGACGTGGGGCTTGTCGAGGCCGCTGTCCTCGGTCTGGATGTGAAACGTCTGGTTCTTGTACTTGACGTTGTTGTTGAAGCCGACCTGCGCGCGGACGAACGAAGGGCGGGCCATCTCGCGGTCGACGCGCGCGATCTCCGCGTCCGACCAACGGGCGATGGCTTCCTCGAGCGGGGCGTGGTCGCCGGAGATGCCCTCCATGCGCTCGAACGCGAGCTTCGCCAGGCGCGACGACGGGTCGATGCGCAGCGCCTCGGCGAGCAGGTTCTGCCCCTCCGTGTCGTTCGGGCCGCTCGCGGCCCACACGGCCAGGACCGCGACGGCGTCGTCGGGCCGTCCCTTGTCGAGAAGCCCCTTGGCGACACGGGAGGCCGCCACGCGCGTCTGGGCAGCTTGGGCGGAGGCCATCGGCTGAACCATCATCTGCGCTCGCGGGCACGGCACGCAAGTCGTCCGTGAGCTATGAGCGCTCAGTCCCTGTGCATCCCGCGCCGCCGCTACGACCTGACCCGTGCCCGCCCAAGACGGCGGCGGACCTCGAGTGGCACCGCGTTCTGGGCGCCGCGGCCGGACGTTGCATTGGCCCGCTCGGCCGCGAGCTTGCGCTGGCGCTCCCGTTCGCGGCGACCCGGGAGGAGGCGCGCGACTGGCTTGCCCAGGCGGCCGAAGCCAAGGGGCTGCTGGATCAGGGGAGGCCTCTACCCGGTGGCTCGACCGACGACGTCCGAATGGCGATCGAGCGCGTCCGCGTTGGTGGGGTCCTGCCACCCGAGGACCTGCGGGCGGTCGGCCGGATGCTCGAGGCCGCGCGTGCCCTCCGGCGGTTCCTCGGCCAGCACCGCGGCGAGGTCGTCGCTCTCTACCAGGCCTGCACGACCGATCCCGTGCTGGACGCCGTCGCCGACGAGATCGCGCACTCGTTCGACCCGGATGGAACGCTCTCCGATCGGGCCAGTCCGCGCCTGCGCGACCTGCGCGGGCAGTGGGCGGCGGCGCGCCAGCGCATGCTCTCGCGGATGGAGGACCTCATGTCCCGCCACGAGGGCGTCCTCCAGGACCGCTTCGTCACCGAGCGCGAGGGCCGCTGGGTGTTGCCGGTGCGCTCGGACGCCCACGAGCGGTTCCCGGGGATCGTGCACGCCACGAGCGGGAGCGGGGCCACGCTTTTCGTCGAGCCTCGGGCAGTCATCCCGATGGGAAACCGCCTGAAGGTGCTCGAGGCCGACGTGCGCCGCGAGGAGGAGGCCGTCTACACGCGCCTCACCAACCTCGTCGCGGACGTGCTCCCGAGCGTCGAGGCGGCCGCAGGGGCGCTGGCCGTGGCCGACGTGCGCGCGGCCACCGCGCGTCTCGCCGTGGACCTCGACATGACGTTTCCCCAAGTGGTCGACGAGCCCCGCCTCGACCTTCAGCGCGCGCGGCACCCGCTGCTTGCGCTCGACCTTGCTGCCGGGGACGCCGCCCTGGTGATCCCGAGCGACCTCGCCCTCGAGGCGGGACGGGCCATGGTCGTCAGCGGTCCGAACGCGGGCGGTAAGACCGTCGCCTTGAAGACGATGGGACTCGCCGCGCTGATGGTGCGCGCGGGTCTGCCGGTCGCGTGCGCCGAGGGGAGCGTCGTGGGTCTGTTCGACGTCGTTCTCTCGGACGTGGGCGACGACCAGAGCCTGCAGAAGAACCTGTCGACCTTCAGCGCGCACGTCTCGAACCTGGTCGACGTGCTCCGGGAGACGACGCACGGCTCGCTCGTCTTGCTCGACGAGCTCGCCGGGGGGACCGATCCTCGCGAGGGTGAAGCCCTCGCGGCGGGCGTCCTCGACAGCCTGTGCGCGCGCGGAGGCGCCGTCGTGGCCACCACGCACTATGAGGGCCTCAAGGCGCTTGCCCTGGTCGATTCCCGGTTCGTCAACGCGAGCGTGGGCTTCGACCTGACGACGCTGACGCCGACCTTTCGGGTCACGACCGGCGCGCCGGGGAGCTCGAGCGCGCTCGCCGTCGCGCGCCGCTTCGGCATGCCGTCGACGGTCATCGAACGGGCCGAGCGCTTCCTCACGCGCGAGGACCACAGCTTCGAGACGGTGGTCAAGAGGCTCCACGACGAGCGCGCCGCCCTCGAACTCGCCCGGCGCGCGGCGGAGCAGCGCGAGCACGAGGCCCACCGAGCGCGCGTCGAGCTCGAATCAGAGCTGGAGAAGGCGCGCGCGCGAGAGCAGCGCGTCGTCTCGGAGGAGGCGCGCGAGCTTATGAGCCGACTGAGGCGCGCGAGGGAGGACCTGCGTGCCGCGCAAGCGCGCACGCGATCGAAGCGGGTCGACGCCGAGGGCCTGCGCGAGGCGGCGCGCGCGATCGAGCGCGTCGCGGGCCAGGTCGCGGTCGGGGGTGACCTCGAGCCGTTGGTCACCGAAGTCCGGGCGCCTCCCGCCGCACCCGTGCGCGCGCCCGACCTGCGCAAGGGAGCTCGCGTCTGGGTGGGGCGCCTGCGCGCGGAGGCCGAGGTGCTCGAGATCATCGGCGACGGCAACGTCCGTCTGTCGGCGGGGCCGCTCAAGTTGACCGTTCCGGTCGGCGAGCTGCGGGCGCCGGCTCCCGCCGAGGTTCCCGTCGGGCCGCCGCGCCCCCCGAAGTCGTACGCCCTCGCGGAGGAGCCTGTCATCCCCACGCGCGATGCGACGTGCGACCTGCGCGGACTGAGGGTCGACGACGCCGTGTCGATGGCCACCACCTTCCTCGACCGCTCGATCGGCGCGAACCGGCGGGTGGTTTTCCTCCTCCACGGGCACGGCACCGGCGCGGTGCGGGCGGCAATTCGCGAGGAGCTTGAGCGCTCGCCGTACGTCGAGCGCTTCCGCCCCGGGGACGCAGACCAGGGCGGCGATGGCGTCACGGTGGTTTGGCTGGCGTAGTTCCGCACGCTCGAGCGAGGAGAGAGACCGACTACAAAAACGCCAGCTCAGCTCAACTTTCGATGCCATCCCGGAGCAAAAAGGATGGCTCTACTGAACTCGCGCTCTCCGCGCCGCGACGGAGAACCCCGGATTTGGCCATGGATGTAGGCGTGCAGGTCTAGCCGAGGGCCCAGGCGACCGGCACAATGACGCGCTCCCGTGACCGCTCCCCATCCCGCTCGTCTCGGCCCCGGCGCCGTCGTGGGGCCCTACGTCGTCGAGCGCCGTCTCGCACAGGGGGGGATGAGCGTCCTGTTCCTTGCGCACGACGTCGAAGGGGCGCGCATCGTCTTGAAGATGGTGCCACCCGAAATCGCCACGAACGCTACACGGACCCGCCTCATGCGCGAAGCGCGCGCGCTCGCGATGGTCGATCATCCCGGGGTCGTCCGCGTCCACTCGACGGGCGAGCACGACGGGGTTCCGTGGATCGCGATGGACTACGTCCACGGCGTCGACCTCAAGCGCGTCATCGTCGAGCGCGGACCGCTCCCGCCGGAAATCGCGCTCCGCTACTCGATTCAGGCGGCCGAGGCGCTCGTGGCCGCGCACGACGCCGGCGTCGTCCACCGCGACCTCAAGCCGTCGAACTTGCTGCTCAACTCCGAGGGGCGGATCGTCCTCGTCGACTTCGGCATCGCCAAGCGCCGCGCCGATCCCCGCGACGGCGAGGTGCTGACGAGCGACCGTGAAGTGCTGGGAACGCCGGCGTACCTGTCGCCGGAGCAGCTCGAACACGGTCTCGCCGACGAACGAAGCGACGTTTGGTCGCTCGGGTGCGTGTTATACGAGATGGTCGTCGGAGTTCCACCGTTCGGCCGCGGTGGGTCGTCGACGACGGCCGCGATCCTCCGGGACGAGCCGACCTTCCCCGCGCAGGTGTCGGACGCCATCGCCGGCGTGATCTCCGCATGTCTGCGCAAGAGCTCCTTCGCTCGAGTCGCATCGCCGCGCGAAATGCTCCCGATGTTGCGCGACGCCCTGGAGGAGCCGCGCGCGCGGCCCGCCGCCGCCGATCGCGCGTCGTCTTCGACCAGCCGCGCGTCGACGCGCCCGCCCGGGGCGGCGAGCAGCGTGCCCGTCCCGTCGTCCTCGCGCGCGTCGTCCGCGTCCCGCGTGGCCGCCGTCCGCGCCTCGGCACCGCTCACGGCTCGATCGACCACGCCCCCCCGCGCCACCATCCCGCCCCCGCGGCCCGAGCGGCCCGTGCGCACGCCGAGCGTCCCTCCGCTGCAGTCGAGTCTTCCCGTGCGCCCAAGCTCGTTCCCGGCGCAGCGTCCCTCGTCGTTCCCGCCGCCGGCCATGTCCTCTCGGCCAAGCCCTCTG
>DATGJA010000191.1:0-2192 GCA_035295445.1 Polyangiaceae bacterium
TGCTCGAGTCCATCGGGTACGACGGTCTCAACACGTACCAGCCGCAGCCGGTCCCCCCCGCACCCGCCGGCGAGACGAACCCGGGGCTGCCGGACGTCCTGGCCTCGATGGAGAGTCATCTGCTCGCGCAGGACTCGCTCCTCTTTGCGGCGCCGTCGCACGAGGGCGATCTGCGTGGCGGTTGGCTCGATCGCAATGGCAACGGCGTCCCGGACGGTCCGGACGAGCTGCTCCTCGATCTCTTCGTGCCCGGCACGAACACGCGTGTCTTCGACTTTTCGCAGGCGGAGTTCGTCAAGGGCGAGCAAATGCCCCAGGGTCAGCTGACGCCGACCGCGCAGCTTGCACCTTTGGCGTGCGCCTACCAGAAATTTCACATCGACGACCTGGCCACCGGGTCGAACGTCGGGACTGCCGACGGTGTCACCCTCTCACCGGACGGCACGAAAGCGGCCATCCCCCTCCTCTACAAAGGCAAGTTCGAGGTCGCGTCGATGAACGTCGACGGAACGAACCAGACTTGCCTGACCTGCGGGCAGGGAGGACCGAACGACGGAGCGCGATGGCGGCCGGGCGCGGGGGACGTCATCCTCTTCGTGTCGGATCGCGACCACCCGTACGCCGTCGGCGGCGACGGCGCGGGGTTCGGGCAAGAGCTCTATGCGATGCTTCCCGACGGGTCCAAGGCCACGCGTCTGACGACGAGCAACACCGGAGCGACGAACTACCACGCGAACTGGTCCCCCGACGGGAAACGCATCGTCTGGGGTCGCACGCAGGACCACGCCTGGGACGTGATGGTGGCGGATTTCATCTCGGACGCGTCGGGGATGCGCCTCGGGCCACCGCAGCGCGTGGTGCACGACACGACCTGGTGGGAGACGCATGGGTTCTCGGCGGATGGCACCTCCATCATCACGACGAACACCCGCGCCGGGTTCATGTCCCCCGACATCTATTCGATCAACCTCGCGACCGGGGTGCGCCAGCGCTTGACGACCGATCTCACCTGGGACGAGCACGCCCATCTCTCGCCCGACGGCCGCAAGCTCGCGTGGATATCCGCTCGGTGGCATGCGGCCTCCGTGGCACGCCTCACGACCGCCGGAATCTCGCCGGTCAACGACTTTCTCTGGATCGTCCCCGGGATTTTCTTCGAGTTCCTCGATCCCCCGGCGGGCTACTCGAGCGAGCTGTCCCTCATGGACGCCGACGGGAGCAACGTGCAAATGCTCACGAGCGAAGGCACCGTCGTCGCCGACAACCAGTGGAGCGCCGACGGACGCCGCATCATCTTCCGGCAATCCGACTCGAACACCAGCACCACCCGCATCCGCATCTTGACGTTCGACGACTGCCATTGAACCGCCGGATCTCTCACGAGCAAGGCTCGGGCGCGCTACCCTGGCCCCGCATGACCGAATCGACGACCCTCGACGAAGAGGCCCCCGAGGGGCGCGCCGCGCGCTCCACGCAAGATGCGCTCGGCCTCGTCGTCGTCTGGTGCGCCGAGACGCCGGAAAGGGTCGGAGAGGTCGCATTTCTGCCCGCCGGCACGCCGGGGGAGCCGCGAGTGTTCGGCCGGGGCTCCGCGCGTCCGGACGATCCTCACCCGCGCGTCGCGTTCGTCCGCCAGCGTCCGGGCGGGACCGAAGCCACCCCCGCCCTCTCGGTGCGCAGGCTGTCGCGCGTGCAGCTGGTCGCCTCGTCCTACGGTCTGGATCACGTGCTGCTCCGAAACGTTGGACGATGCCCGCTCGTCGTCGATGGCCGCAATGTCGAGGTGGCCTGCGTCCCGCCGGGAGGCATCGCGAGGCTGGGTCACCAGCTCCTTCTCATGTGCGTACGCCGGCCGCGGGGCATCGCGGCCCTACCGGAAGGCTATCCCGTCGGCGAGTTCGGTTCCGCGGACGGCATCGGGATCGTCGGCGAGTCGGCGGCCATCTGGGATCTGCGCCGGCAGCTCGCCCTGGTCGGTCCCCGCGCCGGGCACGTCCTCTTGCTCGGAGCCAGCGGCACGGGCAAGGAGCTCGCCGCGCGCGGCCTGCACGCGCTCTCCGATCGAAAGTCGCGGCCGCTCGTGGCGCGGAGCGCGGCGACGATCCCCGAGTCGCTGGTCGACGCGGAGCTCTTCGGCAACACGAAGAACTACCCGAACCCAGGCATGGCCGACCGGCCTGGCCTGGTCGGCG
>DATGJA010000192.1:0-5498 GCA_035295445.1 Polyangiaceae bacterium
CTCACCGATCACGAGATCGCGCGCCTCCAGCACGTGTTCAAGTGGTCCGGAGGCGTGGCGGATCCACGATGGTACGACCCGCAGGGGCCGATGGGGACGGTCCTCGCTCGGCGGAACCTCGACGCCATCGCGGCCTTCGAAGACGTCCCGCGGGCGCTTGCCCATTTTCGGAGGGCCTACAGCGTGAACGACGTGCAGCTGTACCTTCCTGAAAGGAACTGAAAGGCCGCCCTCAATTCGTCGTCGCGCTCTCGGCCCTCGGGGCACGCTCCAGGACGACTCCGTCCCAACCCTCGCGCGCCAGGAGAGCAATGTCCTGCTCAGGGCGTCCCAACACGTCGAGGACGTCCCGCGAACCACGGGATTGGGGTGTCGTGTTCAGCAAGAGACGCACCCGAAACCCGGCGCTCCGATACTTGTCCGCCGACAGGTCCGGGGAGACATCCAGATCATCATCGACGATCGTGACGAACATCAGGTCGGGCTTGAGCGACAGAACGTAGTCGACGTCCGACTTGCTGTGCCCAGGAATGAAGTTCCGCACCTTCAGGTGGCCAATGTGCGCGTCGCACAAGCCCAGCATGTCGATCGTCTTGAAGTCCGAGTAGAACGGCACCTTGCCCGCCCCTGGAGTCGCCAAGACCGCGTGATTCCAGTGCTCGCCCAGGTACCGGCCCATCGTGATCCACTTGTCATATTTCGGCTTCAATGACTTGCCGAACTGGTCCGACCTTACGACCACGCAGAGCTGGACCAGCACCAACGAGGCAACGAAGAACCCGCGCATGCGTTCCGTGGACTCCGCCAGAATCGAGCCCAAGAGCAGGTAAATCCCGATGGGGATGAGTATGATCAAGAACCGGTCTTCGAAGTTGTCTCCCCCGACGTAGAGCCAGTAACCGAGCCAGCAAACCGAGAAAGCCAGGCCAAAACGCAGGTCACCCAGCGCGCGAGCCGGGGCTTTCAACGCCCGACGCGCCTCCGACAGCGCGCAATAAGCGATGGCCAGCAAATACACGGCCAGGCCCTGGCGAGCCGTGATTCCGCCGAGCTCTTTCACGGAGGACTTGAGGCGCCGCGCCAGGGTCGAGGTGACCTTTGCGTAGTACGTGTTGGGTAGAACGTCATGATAGTAGTGCAAGCGCCAGGCGAGCAAACCGCCGAAAACGACGACGACTGCGCCTCCCGCGACAAGCGCCTCGCGCCGGCGGCCCTTGACCAGGAGGTACGCCGAGGCCAGCCCCGCCGAAACGAATCCGTCGGCCCGCGTGAGGGTAAGCACCCCGAGCGCTGCGCCAAGGCACGCCAGCGATCGCCGGGACGGATGCTGTTCCAGTCCGTCGACGAGAAGCCAAATCGACAGCTGGAGCACGAAGACGAGGGGAGTCTCCAGGCCCGACGAAGTCCAGAGCCAGATCGATGGCGAAAGCGCGAAGAGAAAGCCGCCCAGGACGGCTTCGCGTACACCAAAGCGTGCCCGCAAGTGTCGGACGAGTAGAAACCACGCCGCGAACGTAAATACACAATTGATGGACACGGAGAACCACAGCACGTTCCAATCGAGGGCGAAGGGGATCGCCATCAAGAGGACGTAGAGCAGGTTCGTGTAGCCCTCCACGT
The DNA here is from genome assembly GCA_035295445.1 of Polyangiaceae bacterium. Classification (GTDB taxonomy): domain Bacteria; phylum Myxococcota_A; class Polyangia; order Polyangiales; family Polyangiaceae; genus Palsa-1150. The sequence continues at coordinate 1,621 of DATGJA010000192.1, forward strand.
GCTCGCCGGGGTTGAACACGAGACCATCGCCGCGCACGAGGTTGCGCGCGTACCGATACGAGATGAACGCGTCGTCGGTACCGATCGAATGGCCGGAAATGTCTTGCGCCGACGAGCAGTAAAGAATGGCGTAGATACATCCCAAGAGGAGAAGGGCGCCCGAGGCCAGGAGCGCAAGTCGCTCGTTTTGCGTGACTTTGGACACAGGAGCCGTGCCGTCGGACATAGGCTCTACGTCCTGGCCTGCTCGGGAGCGCCCGCCGCCGGGACTTGCACCCCGCCGCCCGAGGCCGTCGAAACGGGCTGCTTTCGTGGGAAGCGTTCGACCAGGGACGCAAGGCCCCCGGCGGCGAGCACCACGATGGTCGGAAAGAGCGGCATCGAGTAGCGGGCGAACGCCAGAACGGCGGCATAGATCACGTTGAAGTACAGAATGACGGCAAACACGGGCCAAACCAGCTGACCCGTCCGCTGGGCGCGCACCGTCCCGATGCCGGCCAGAACCAGCATCGCGAGGGCTACCAGCCCCACGAGGACAGAGCGACGCCGCGTTTCCACGATATACCAGAACGTGAAGAATTGGACCGCGAACTTGTGCAGAAAGCTCGCTGGGTCCTTGAGGACCCTCGATCTCACCTCGGCGCTCTCGATGCGATCTTTCTCCACCTCGTGCAGCGCGCTCACGGGAAAGCGCGGCATCGCCCCGGGTGGCGCGTATTCGGGGCCCAGGCGGTCGAATCCGTGAGCAGCGAGGACCTGGTCCTCAAACACGTTGGCCTCCGGATCCCACTTTTCTCCCGGCGCGCCGCCGCCGAAGTCCTGGCGCAGCAGGTAGTACTTGGGCTGCGCATTGACATACCCTCGGAGGAATTCACCAGGCGCATTGCTGCTAATCCCGGTGAAGTGACCGTCCGTCACGGCGATGTTTCGTAGGCTCCACGGCAAGAGCAGAAGCAGAAAGGAGCCGAGCGCGCAGCCGACTCCCTGGACGATTACTCGGCGCGGGACCCCGAGGCTTATCCAATCCCGGATCGCCACGGCGCCGAAGACGATGGGGTAGAGCAGCGCGACGGGTTTGGTGAGCGTCGCGGCCGCTGCCGCGACGCCGAACGCGACCGCCGTGCGGGGCCCCGGGCGCGCCGCGAGCGAGAGCCCGGTGGCCGCGAGGAGGACCGTCCACAGGCCCATGAACGTTTCGACCTCCGTCATTCCGACGTAGCGGAGGCACTGCGGAACTAGCGGGCAGAACACCAGCGCGGCGAGGCCGACGCGTGCTCCGAAAAGCCGCTCTGTGAGGCGCCACACGACGACGCAGGTGAACCCAAACGCGACGCAATTGGCCACGATCAGCGGCGCGTACAGCGCGGCCGCCGAAGCGCCGGGGGTATCTGTACCAAACAAGTGAAGCAGGAAACCGCCGAGCAGCGGATAGAACGGCGCTCGGCGTATCGTCGGCCCGGCGCCGAGCGAGAAGCCGTCGCCGCGCGCGAGGCTCCGCGACAGTTTTCCGAAGCCGTTCAGGTCGACGACGGTCTCGAGGAGGTCCTGTCGTCGATACACGACGAAGGCGACCAACAGCGCCGCCAGAGTGCCGTACAAAAAGGCGCCGAGTGCGAACCAGCGTTTCGTCGGGCGAGCGGCCGCACCCATCCGGCTGCTAGTCTCACCCTCCAAAGGGTCGTGTCAAGCGGCACCGCGAGGCTCGAAAGGTCCTCACCCGAACCGGAGGGCCTTACTCCGTTTGCACGCGCCACAAGCCGGCGTTTTGGGCGGACAGGTACAGGAGCTTGTGGCTCGCGTCGTACTTGACGGCGCCCGTGTCGGTCTGCATCGCGGCGGGCATCATCGATGGAGTCTTCACGTGTTCCCACTGGGTAAGGTCGCTCAGTGGAGCGCGCCAGAGCGGCTGCCCGCTCGTGTCGGCGATCTGGACGGCGTACATGTACTTGCCGGTGACCACCAACGATGCCGGCTGCAACGCGTTCGTAGTGGTCATCCACGACCCGGCGTCTACGCTCGTTTGAATGCCCAAGCCTGCACCGCAGCCGAGATAATACGAGCCCATGTACTGAGCGATGTTGATGTCGAACGAGGAGCAACCCGGATACCCCAAGACGACGCTCCATGCCTTGGTCACGTCGGTCGTGTACCGACCTGCGTTCGTCGTGGAGTACAAATTCGGGTACGAAGCCGAAATCCAGTTGCTTCCCTTGAGAATGATGACGCTGTAGCCCTCGGCCCAGTGGTCGGTCAGGCCGGGAAAGACCTGCCATGTATTGGCCCCGTCCGTCGTTTCCGCCAGACAGCTCGCGATGGAGGAAGGCGCGTTCGGAAGGGAGCAATCGGCGTGGAACGCCACGACCATGTGATTGTGATTCGTCGGGTCCATCGTGAAGCTCTCGACGAACGAGGGAACGCCGGTGCCGGTCGGTGAGACGTCGACCCAATCCATGCCGCCGTTGTGCGACCTGTAGAGATGGCCGGTGCCGTACAGGCTATCGGCGTACACGTCCGAAGTGATGGGGTCGACCTCGACCTCTTGGGTGCATCCCTGGGTCAAATCGGTGCCGTGGGAGCCCATGGCGACTTGGGTCCAGGTCGCTCCGCAGTCGGTGCTCCTCCAGAAGGCGCCCGGTTTGAAGGCCGGATAAGAGGAGCTTCCTGCGTAGACGGTGCCAGGCGTGCGAGGGTCGACGTCCAGGCCGCAGATGATTAGGCCGCTGCCGGAGGGGGGCGCCGGCAACTTCGACCACGGGGGGGTGATGTTTTCGAAGACGCCGCCAGCGTCACCCAATGCGTTGCACGGGAGGACGTTGGGGGGACCCACGTCCGGGTTGGTCGCCGTCCCCCCGTCGGAAGGGGGGCCGGGATTGCCGATGGTGTCTGCGTCGGAGGTGTCGTTGGACCCGGACCCCGGACCCGGACCGCCTATGACCCCGTTACCGGAAGAGGAACCCGAACTGCCGATGACGGATCCGTCGGCGGAGATGCTGACGCCCGCTTTCCCTTCGACGGCGGAGTGGGCGGCGCATCCGGCGGCGAGCAATACCAACAGGCCACTAGTTCTGTGCATCAGGCCCTCTCTAAGCGTCGCCCCCGCGACGGCTGTGAACGGGGTGCGTCCAGTATCATTCGATGAGGTTGACCTCCTACTTTACCGGCGGGCCGAGCAATCGCAAGCGTCGAGGCGGTCGACCACCGTCACGGTGCTTCGCGAGACCATGCACGTCGCGCAGGCCCCACTCGTTGGTCGCTGGGAGGGCCCCCCGCGTCACGTTTGGGTGCGCCGATGTGGTCGGCGGGTCGAGTCGTCGTCGCCGGAGTTCCGAAACCTAGTCCACCCGCGGGGAGTCCGCCGGCGCAACGGCGACGGCGGAGGCCGCGGCTTGGACCGCGCCTTTCTGCGCCCGCGGCGCGCGGCCCTTCAGCGCAAGGCAAGGTGCTTCCACGAGGTTCCACGAGGCGAGCGCGCAGAGAGCGGCGGTGGGAAGGCAAAGGAGGAAAAAGAGATACGGATTCATCTGGCGACCGAACACGAGCATCCACACGTATTGGATGGGCCAGCCATACAGGTAGATCCCGTACGAAAGGTCGCGCTTCTCAGCGACGCCGTGCAGACGAATGGCGGGGTGGAAGGCGACGAAAAAGACCACGTAGCAGATCGCCGGAGGCATGAGCACGGTGCCGGTGCCCGTCGCCGAGCCAATCACGAACAGAGCGCACGCGAACGCGAAGATGCGCACGTCGTGCGGTATTCGCGCGCGATAGCCGTAAGTCGCCGTGCCCAGGAGGAAATACGTCAGGAAGCGCCAATGGGCGCCAAAGTGCTGGATCAGCTCCGGTGCGGGCAGCCGCATGACGATTCCGGGAATCAGGTG
>DATGJA010000193.1:0-11869 GCA_035295445.1 Polyangiaceae bacterium
TGTCGGCGTCTGCGCGACGGCTTCCCAGGCGCCGATGGGCTCGCCGAACGCCGCCGTCCCGCACACGACGTCGCCCGCGCCTCCTTCCCACCCCACGTCCGGACGCTCGCGATGCGCAGCGACGGAGCCGTCCAGGATGATGAAGACACGCCCAGGCGGCCTGCCACGCTCGAAGAGAGTCGCGCCGCCGCCGAACGCGACGACCTCGGAGACGTCGGCCAGGTCGCTCAAGATCTGGACACCCGCGCCGCGCAACAACGGCGTCTCGACGAGGACGGCCAGCCGCTCGGTGAAGTCGAGGTCCGCGGGACGGCCCGGCGAAGGGGCCCCCGCCCGTCGTCCTCCCGTCCGCGCCCAGAGGTTTTGCTCCAGATTGGCCACGGTGGCCACGGAGCCGAAGAGCGCGGCGCGCGCGAGCGCAAAACTGTCCTCCAGGAGCTCGATCCAGGCTTCGGAGTGGATCTTCATCGCCTGAATGTCCGTGAGCGCCATGGCCGTGCGCACTCGGGGGCGGTCGAGGAGCGCGTCGGACATGCCGAACACCGAGTGGCGCTCGAACGTCCAGGGCACGAATCCCGGCCGTACGAGCTGCACCTGGCCTTCTCGCAGGAAGTAGTGGAAGAGCGGCGGGTCTCCGACGGAGAAGAGCGTCTCGCCGGCTCGCGCTCCGAGGTCTTCCAGCAGCGCGGTCAAGCGATCGGTCACCCATGGCTCGGCCGCGCCGACGTGCGCCCCGAACGAGGCGAGAAAGAGCTCTCGGTAGACCCGAGTGGGCGACGGGCTAGCCATGGGCACGTTCTCCTGCGTCGACGCTCGCACGCCCTTCCGGGCTCCCCCTGTTTGTCTTCTCGATCCAAGCCCTCGCCAGCATGCTCAGGGTAACGTCGGCGTCGCGGGAGAGGATCGCGATGGCGTCGTTTCTTCCCGCCGGCAAGATGTCCGGCAAGAGCGATGTCGCCTGTCCGACGCGTTCGGCGCGCGACAGATCGTCGGTTACGATCCGGACGAGCGCTCGGAGCGCCTGCTGGTCCCGGCGGCGGAGCAGGGAGTCGAGCAGCTCACCGCCCGTCGCCCGCGTGTACGGATCGTCCGACAGGCAGGCGAGCCGCAGGCGGCTCATGTCCTCGCGCGGCTGCGCGATCGCGATCAGCCGGAACGCGCGTTCGAGCGACTGCCGGAGCTTGTCCTCGATCAGTCCCACGAGGAGGCGTGCAGCCGTACCCGACCCGGCGGCAGGGGCCCCTTCCTCGAGCGCGATGCGCAGGCCGAGGAGGCGGAAATGCCGCTCGAGCGCCTGGAAAGCGAGGCGTTCGATCCTCGCGCGATCGACCGCGACGTGTCGCTGCGAGACGAGCATCTCGAGCGCGCGGATCGACTTGTAGCGCACGAGTCCGTCCTGCTCCGACTCGACGTTCTCCAAGAGGTGCTCGGCCGCCGCGCGCGTCCCGAAGCGAGCGATCGTCTTCGGAATGTGCAACCGAACGTTGCGAGGGCGGCTCGTGTCGCACAGCGCCCACCACAAGGCGTCGAGGGCGTCGTCGCCGAACGCCACCAGCGCCGACCGGACGGGCTCGCGGGCGTCTCGCGACCCGAGACGGTCGACCAGCCTGGGGACGAGCAGGGCGTCGTGCTGCCGGGCGGCGGCGCGAGCCAAGAGGACGGTCTGCTCGGTCGACCCGTCGGACGCCCCCCAAATCGCCGCCACCAGGCGCCCAAGCCCCGGGGTCTTCGGAGCGTCGGCGACGGCGGCGAGCATCCCGAGCCTGGCGGCGGCACCCTCCTCGCCCGGCTCGTGGAGGACGGCGGCGATGGCGGGACGATCGGTGACGTTCTCCGAGTCATGTGCTGCGGCCGCCCAGACGGCCGCGTAACCGCGAACGCGTGGGCCGGCGTCGCGCTCGAGCGAAGCCAGATCGACCGCCCCGTGCATGAGGAGCGCGCGTGCCGCCGCCATGCGCACCGGTTCGCGCGCGTCGCGTAGGAGGCGGCGCGCCATGGGAATCCACTCGTTCCGACCCGACGCGCCGAAGTGCTCGAGAGCCTGCGCCAGGACCTCCTCGTCGGTATGCAGGAGCACGAGGGCAGGGACGAACCCCACGTGTCCGCGCCTGCAAAGGGCGTTCATGGCGCCGACCACCTCGAGCGGATCGCCGCTGCCAAGGTGCTGGACGAGGAGCTGGGCGCTTTCGAGGTCGAGCGGACCGGGGCTGTCCTGTGTATCGAGGGAGCCGCTGGCGATCGCGCCGCGGAGCATGGCGAGGTAGGGCCGTCGCATCGCGACGGTCGCGGCCAGCCAGCATGCGCCGAGCACGACGACGGCGCCCGCGACCGCGTAGGGCGAAAGAAACCGCGCTCCGCCCGCGAGCAAGGCGACGCCGGTCAGCGTCTGCGACGCGCGCGCAAGGGCGCCGTCGATGAAAGGCTTCTGGTGCTGGCGCACCCGGGCCGGCAGCGGAAGGTAGACGAGCTCGCCGGTGATTCGATGCACGGAGAATCGCAGGCCTCCGTCGATCGCCTTCATGACGAGGACAGGGCCGAGGCCGCCGCCGCCCGCCAGCACACCGACGGCGCTGAGGATCAGCAGCGCCGGAGTCAGGACGAGCGCGCGCGTGACGCCCAGGCGGCGGACGACGGCGCTCCCGAGAAACAGCTGGACCGCCAACGAGAGGCCGTTGAGCGCCAGGTAGTACCGCGCGAGGAAAGGTCCGAGATGCCCGGCGGGAATGCTCCGAGCGACCGCGGACTTGAAGCAGTAGTCGAGCACGAGCAACGTCGCCGTGGACGCCATCACGCTCAGCGCGATGCGCGTCAGCAGCGGCTCCGCATAGAGCGCGCGCACCGACTCTCCCGCGGCTGCGCGCTCCCGGGACGGCCCGCGGCTGGTCCCCCGAGCCTCCCAGATCCGCAGCAACGCGCCGACCGCGATCGCGAACAGCGAGGCCGAGACCAGGAGCAAGGCGCGGACGGGAAGGACGAGCAACGCACCTGCGGCGATACCGGATCCAAGCACGCCGCCCACCACGCCTGCGGCCGCGATGGGGCCGAAGAGGCGCCGGCCCTGCGCGACGGTCAAGACCTGGCCCGCGACGTTCCAGAACTGGGGAACGGCGATCGACCCAACGAGGCCGCTGAGGACGTACACCGCCATCGACACGGCGTACGTCGCCGGTGCCACGAAGAGCGCGACGGCGAGAAGAGCGGCCGTGGTAAGGACTCCAACGAGCGCCCGGTGGGGACCGAAGCGCTCGCTGGCCCGCCCGACCAGCGCCGCCGCGGGCAGCGCGCAAAGGGCGATCGCCGCGTAGACCCAACCGAGGGCGCGCGGGCCTGGACCGGTGAGCAGGAGCGCATCTCGCGCCGCCTCGAGGGCCGTATGGCCGGCGATGACGATCAGGAGGAGCGCCGCGAACTTCGACGGAGTGCGCCGGCCCTCGGCGTCGCCGGTCACCGGCGAGGCAATCATGGTCGCGACCATGCAAGCTGCGCGCTCACCTGCTGCTTGTCACGTTCGCGTTTCGGTAGCATCTGACGTTCATGCCACGCCGTCCTCGCGAGACCCCTTCACGGATGCTCGGTGCTGCGGTCATGTGCGCCTCCCTCTTGGTCGAAGGAAGCGTACGTGCCGACCCCGCCGGTCAGGGGCTTTCCCGGGGACAGCACTTCACCGTCGATCCGGTCGCCGACGGGCTGCTCATCGCGGGCGGCGCAGGGTTCTCGGGTCTTCTCAGCCTTGTCCTTAGCACGGGGGAGATCAAGCCCACGCCGCCGGGCGACAAGAACAACCTCCTCTCCTTCGATCGGTGGGCGGTCGACCAGACGATCGACTCCCACGCCGCCTTGTACTCGGACATCGGCCTCTACTCGGCCGTGGGCTTCGCGGTGCTCGACCCGATCCTCTCCGGCGTGCGCGACGGCTGGGATGCAGCTCTCGTCGACGCGGTCATGTACGCAGAGACGCTCGCCCTGACCGAGACCATCACCGACATGACCAAGATCGCAGTCCGCCGGCCGCGACCCATCGACTACAACTGTCCGACCTCCTCGTCCAGCACAGCCCCCGGCTGCGCCGCAACCGATCTCCAGCTCTCTTTCTTCTCCGGTCACGCCTCGACCGTCGCGTCGATCACGGCCACGGCCACGTACCTCGCCTTCGAGCGCGCACCGGACACGCCTCGGCCGTGGATCACGCTCGGTGTCGGAACCGCGCTGACGGCCTTCGTGAGCTATGAGCGCGTTCGGTCCGGCGCGCACTTCCCGACGGACGTCCTGGCCGGCGCCATGGCGGGCGCCGCGATCGGTATCCTCGTGCCCCACCTGCACCGGCACAAGGAAGAGGCGCCGCCGGTGTGGATCGGCGTGGAGCCGCTGCCGGCGGGGGCGGCCCTCAGCGTCGGCGCCAAGCTGTAAGAGGATCGACAAAAGGAGCGGATCGCCGGTCGTCGCGCTTTGAACGTTCAGCGATCGGGGCGGACGACGCCTGCGAGGCGATAGCCACGCGCGGGTCCCAGGTCGTAGAGATGAGCGACGAGCGGCCCGGGGGCGAAGCCGTCCTCGATGCGGACGCGGACGTACCGCGCCGGATCGTCGCTGGACGGCGAACCGTCCGGCGCGACGTGCGGCAACGACGCGCAGATTCCGCCGCCGGGCCGCCTCTCGACGCGGAGCCAGCCGCCGCGCCCGTCGAGGAGGCGCGCGCCGTAGCGGAACGAGCGCGCGTCGCGCAGTCCTCGCCACTCGGCCAGGTCCGTGCCGCACAAAGTGCTCGAGCCGTCGACGTAAAGCTCGCCGATCGGCGACAGGCGGCCCAGATACCGAGCGAGGATCTTGGCCAGGCGCCCGTTCAAGACACTCTCGAGGTAGGCGGCGTTCGCCGGGTCGCTGAGCTTCGTCATCTCGACCAGCGTGTGCACGAGGTCCGGCGTGAAGCGCGCGAGGATGCGCGCCATCCACGCCGCGTCCCGCTCGGTCGCGCGATCGAAGGCGGGGTTGGGGTACTCGTTCTTCCATTGCTCGGGCTCGAAGTCTTCGACGTTCCAGTAGCCGAAGATCTCCTGCCCCGGCTTCTTCTGGACCCGCTCGTAGGCGGGCGAGACGGCGCCGAGCAACAAGAAGCTCGTGGCCATGTCCCCCCAGTCGACGAGGTACGAGTACCCCAGCCTGCGCGACAGCTCGTCGGAGTCCCACACGTTGCCGAGGGCGGCGCTCGTGCCGATCTGGTAGTGGACGACGTGCCCCGGTGACGAATCGGGCGGGCCGCCCGGCGCGTCGGCCATCCACGTGTCGAACGAGTTGCCCTCCCGGCAGTCGACGTCCCCTATCCACGCCGCCAGCAGGCGCGCGCCGCGAAGCTCACGGCGGTCCTCGTGTGGCACGACGTCGTTCGGGTCGTCGTCGCGCGTTCCGTCGTAGCGGAACTGTCCGAGGCCGTAGCCCGGGATCCACGCGGAGGCGCTGACGCGCAGAAGACCGTCGCGCATGGTCGAGCTCTGCATGAGCTCGCGCAGCGCCTTCTCGTCGAACGGATAGAGGTCGCCGAAGTTTCCCCGCCTCGACGTGAGTCCCGGGGTGAGCTTGAAGACCGACGGCCGCACCCAGAGCGCCTGCTCGCACGACGCGTTGTACCCTGCCGCGTAGTAGACGGCCTCGCCGATGACGCTTGCCGCCACCTGACGCTCCGAGCGATGCGCCTCGAGCTTCACGAGGTACTTGCCCTTGCCGGGCACCTTCATGCGAAATCCGGGCGTCGAACCGAACGTCTTGCCCTTGTCGATGACCCAGCTCCCCTCCTTCGCCGTCTCGGGATCGAGGAGCTTGTCCGCCGGGCACGCATTCTGGCGCAGCTCGGCGGAGCTCATCGGGCGGAAGCCGATCCGGTTGGTGAACCATGCGGAGTCGGGCACCTCGTCGAGGCTGTTGACGTCGACCGATTCTGTACCCGTCGAGAGGCCGACCATCTGCGAGAGCGGGCGGAGCACCATCTGATCGGCGCCGTCCCAATAGAGGGTGCCGTCGTATGGCTCCGGCGCGCAGGAGACGTGGCGGGGGTCCTCGTCGGTGGGCTGCGCGTGGCAGCGCGCCCGCACGGACTGGAGATCGGTGTCCCGCCAGACCGGCTCGCGGAGGGGGAACCGCCGCCCGTCGGACGCACAAGCAGCGACGACGAACATCCCCACTGGAACGCGTGTGGTCAGCGTGCGCGCGAGGCCCCGCATGGGAGCCCACCTTAAGCAACGGGCGCGCCGCGTCGAGGGACTGCCCATGACGCAAAGATTGCGCCGATCCAAAGACCGGCCTTTCTTCCTTTCGGGGCTCGACAGTCACGGCCGGGTGGGCGCGCGCCTCCAGGTCAAAAGCTGTGCGGGACCCCCAGCATCACTCTGACCGAGTCGACCTGCCCGCTCTGCGCGAAGGTCTCCGTTCCGAGTCCTATGAGGGCCTCGATGGGAGCGTCCCTCAGACCGCCGATCGAGACGCCGACTGCGCCCGAAAGCCGGAGCAAGCTCCAGTCGAAGCCCGCCAGTCGCATCCCGAAGACGTTGCCTGCCGCGATCTCGAGATGACCGTCGAGCCAGGGCCCGACCGGCCACGCGTAGCTCAGCGTCGCGACGGCCGCGCTCCGATCGATCAGCCGTCCCCCGAAATACGCGAGCATCAGCTTGTCGCCGCCCAGAGAGACGAGCTCCGTGAAGGGAATAAGACGGCTACCCAGAGGATCGGCGAAGAGGGTCGTGATCGAGAGGCCCAGAACGCGCGAGCGACCGTTGAGATCGAGGTAGCCCGCGGCCGTAGCGCCGTACCGCAGAAAACCCGAGGCGGGCGTGCCGTGGAGGTTGTTCCCCTGCTCCGCTCCGAGCTCGACGCGCACGCCCGAACCGGGCCGCTCCTGCCGGGCACGGCTGTCGAGCGCCAGCACGAGGCGGTTGTACTCATCCGTATACTCGCGTCCGAAGCCGTCCGGGATCTCGAACGCGCCCGTTCTCGCTTCGCGCGAGAGCGAGGGATCGCCGCCGAAGTGCCCGTCCGACGTGTCCACGTCGCGCAGCCCCGCCCTCGTCTCGATGGTGCTCGATCGCCAGAACCGCCACTCGTGGCTCGCACTGAGATCGACCCGCTGGTCCGCGTACCGGCTTTGGTCGGCCTGGAGGGAGCGCGGTCCGAGCCCGTAAAAGACCCGGTCGGGCCGGTGGACCGCGGAGACTCGGAGCTGAACCGATTGGTCCGCGGTGACCGCGATGCGCTCCGTGAGCGATCCGGCGACCCAATCCGTTGGCCACGCCTCCGCGTGAAGGCGCAGGTCGTTGCCGGAGAAGCCGGCATCGTCCCAGAACGCGTACACGCCGACGCTGGGGTTGAAGTCGAACTCGACGAAGCCGATGGGCGCGAAGCCGGCCTTGTGCTCGGGCCCGAAGGTGAAGAGGTCGTACACCTTCCTCGGGAGGTCGGCGTGCTCCGCCGCGGGAATCGCCAGCGAGAGCGGTCTTCGAAGGACATACTCGGTGGCCAAGTACGCGGGCGACAAGACGACGCGCGGCACCCAGAGCGCGGCCGCGCCCGGTTCGTCAGGTGGGGGGCCGCGCCCGTCATAGTCGGGGACGGCGCGCTTCGGGGACTCGCCCGAACTTGGCGCGGAAGCGGGCGCGCTCGGCGTCGCCGCGATGGCGGAGCCGGCGGGCGGCGCGTCCCCCGACGTCTGCGCTCGAAGGGAGCTCGCCGAGGACAGAGCGAGGGCCACAACGATCCAACTCGTCCAGGGCTTCGGCCCTCCGCGTGCGGAGTTGCCACGCATCGTTCCCATCCGCCTTCTGGCCACCAGCCCAACGCCTCCTCACGAACCGTGCCGCGGCGGAAGTCCGCAGCGGAAAAGGCACCGGCACCAGGCCGGATCGAACGCGCTCGCGTGCGTCCGCGGGCGCGCCGGTTGCATCATTTGCGCCCGAACGCATCCCTTGCACGCGCCAGCCGGATCCCGTTCGTCGAGCAGAGCTCTCCTTCATGGTCCCGGCCTTGCACCGACTCGGGCCATGGCCATCGCCGAAGTGACAGAGGTGTACCCGCGGGCCGAGGACGACGCGGCCTCCACCGACGAAGCCTTGGCCGCGGCCGCACGCGACGGCGAGCGCGCGGCCTTCGTGATGCTGGCCGAGCGCCATCGCGGCCGCGTCCTCCGATTGGCGATGCACCTATCGCGCAACGCCAGCGACGCCGAGGAGATCGCGCAGGACACCTTCCTTCGAGCCCAGCGGGCCATAAGTAGCTTCCGTGGGGAGGCGCGATTCGTCACCTGGTTGTCCCGGATCGCGATCAACGAGGCGTTGATGCTGCGGCGTTCTCGCAAGCGACGACCAACCCAGTCGCTCGAGCTTCTGTCACCCGAGGGCGCCGATCGTCGCGCGCAGGGCGAGCGCGGCTTCGCGTATGATCGGCCCGACGAGGCCCTGCACCGCAAGCGGCTCGCCGAGCGTACGCTGCGCGCTCTTGCAATGCTCGACCAGGGCCAGCGCGCCGCCCTGCTCTTGCGCGAGGTCGACGGTCTCTCGGCGGAGCAGGCGGGAGAGGTCCTCGGCATCTCCCCCCAGGTCGTGCGCCAGCGGGTCCACCGCGCGCGTGTCCGGCTTCGCTCCGAAGTGACCGACAGCCTCGGGGTCGACGCACGAACGTAGCGCTTCCGAGCGCGCGGCCCACAGCGCGACCGAGGCGTCGCGCGCCGTCGTCCAGGACGCCATCAAGGCCTTGAAGGGCATGCGCGACTCGCTCCGATGAAGAACGAACCGCCCCGGCCTGCCTTCTCTCTTGGGCTGGCCGGGGCGATGATCTTCGAGACGCGACCCAAGTCTAGGGGTCGTGTCTGGTGGCGTGCTGCGCTTCGACGAGGGCCCGCAGCGCGTCGACCGTCGTGAAGATGCCGACGATCTGACTCCCTTCGGCGATGACGGCGCAGCCGTATTTTCTATCGGCCATTTCGGCTGCTACTTCCTCGACCAGCGCATCCGGCGGCACGACGTAGACGTCCGTCGACATCGCGTCCTCGACGGGAACTCTCGTCGGATCGACGTCCGGGAGCGTCTCCACGAACCACGCGTCCCGCTGCGAGAGAACGCCGACGAGCTTGCCACCGTCGAGGACGGGCAGGTGACGAATTCCCAGGGTGCGCATTCGCTCTTGAGCGAGCGACAGCGGCTGGTCTCGCCCGATGGAATGCGGGGTCGGCGTCATGAAGCGGCGGATGGCCTGGGGGAACACCCCCTTGCTGCGACTCTTGGGCATGGGTCCCTCGCAAAGACGCGCTCGAGGTTTCTCGTTCGATCGAACGCCGGTCAGACGTCGATGTCCTGGATCGGCCCTTCCGCGGGCGGCGCTTCGGATTCCTCGAAGATGCCCGCGGAGGCGGCCGACGGGGCGCCTACGTTCGCCTTGGGCGCCGCAGGCTTGGCGGCTCCGAGATCTCCCCCCGTGACCCCGATCTCCACGTCGAGCTCCTCGTCGCGCCGCTGCGCTCTTTCCGACTCGGACTCGAGGGCCTGCCCCGCCAAGCCGCCGGCGAGCGCGCCCACGACCATGCCCGCGACGACCCCGACGGGGCCGGCGGCGCTCCCGATGACCGCGCCGGCGATCTCGCCGGCAATCGTCCCGGCTGCGTCGGGCGTGACGAGGTGCGGGTGCACCGCAGATCGCTCTTCCGTTCTAGCGTCCGTCTTGATGGATGGCATGGCTCTACCTCCGCTGCGAAAACTACGTCGCCCCCGGCGGCGGCGTGTGGTGGATCCGGTCCAGCAGGACCTCGACAATCCTGCGTCGCGCACCCTCGTCATGAGCCGGCGCCGCCCGAAATCGAACGTCGCGCCGACGCAGGATCGGCTCGAGGGCGACGTCTCTTGCCCCCAAAGGCGAAAGAAGACCCTCGACCCGCTGGCGAACCGATGTGCACCCCTCCACCCAGACGACCGCGTCAGCCTCGCCGAAGTGGGAGCTGACGAGGGCCAGCACGCCGGCCGCCTCGGGCGCGTGCGCCAGGGCGCCGGCCTCGAGCGGCCAGTCGTCCGTCCACGACGCGTTCGTCGTCGCGTCCCAGTGCGGGAACGTCGGCGGGTGCCGGGCCGGCAGGTCGACGAGCGCGCGAAGGACGTCGAGCGTCGAGATCATTCCCACCGCGGCTCCGGCGCTGTCGACGACGACGACGTGGTGCAGGTCGGAGCTCGCGAGCAGTCGGGCGATGTCTTGAATCGCCGTCGAAACCGAGACGCAGAGGGCCGGGCGGGTCATTCGGTCGGCTGCCGTCCCGCTCGCGTCGAGGACGTCGCGTACCGAGACCATGCCCAGCGGTCGCCCGGATACGTCGACCACGGGCGCGGCGCCCACCTTGAACGTACGGAGAAGCTCGCGCACCTCGTCAACCGGAGAGTCGGGCTGCACGGAGAGCAGCTCTCGGTTCATGATGTCTTGGGCGGATCGAGGCATGGCGTGGCTCCCCGGTTGAAGAGACGGTCAGGCACCTCACTGCTTCTCGGGCAGCTCGCTGCGGAGCTGCTCGACGATGTCTTCGAGGAACTGGTGCACCGTCGCCTCGGCAATTCGATGACCGAGGACCGCGTCCGCGGCGTTGCCGACGGCTCCTAGGGGCGGCCGGTAAGTGCCCTCGATTTCGAACTGAGTCTCGGTCGACGTCAGCGGCCAGAAGGACAGCTCCGCCCTCATGACGGGAAAGAGCATCGGCGCACGCATGGCCTCCCAGCCGAGGACGACCCGCGTCACGGGCGACATGCCCGCGACGCCGTCCTCCTCGTGCACCGCGTGCACGTAGATAGTCACATCCACCCCGAGCTCGATGCCCGCGACCCTTGTGTGCAGGCTCGAGGCGACCTCCGTTGCGCGGGCGGCGGCCGACCGGGAGGCCTGCCGGAACAGGTCCAGCGGCCGTTCGCGCAGGACCCTTCGCACCGCGTCGTAGGGACGATTGAGATACTCGTAGCACCGCAGCGTTCGAGGGTCGCTCATGCCCTCCGTCCAAGCATTAACGGTGCCGTTGCGGATCGAGAGGCGCGGCGCCCCTTTGCCCTCGCGCCCGCCGAGGGAGCGCGTGCAACAATTGCCGGGGCGCGCGCCCCATGCGCTCGACGACCATCCCGGCATGCTCGATGCGTCCATGCGCGGGCATGCCGGCCTTCCATGTCACATTTCCCCGTGGCAAACGCGTCGACGCGCAGTGCGGCGAATTCCTCGTCGAACGGATCAGCCGCGGGGACACGGCGGGGGCGGCACCGCGCCCGAACCGTTTGCGCTCTTCCTCGCCTCTCTGGCGACCTGCGCTGGCTACTACGTCCTCGCCTTCTGCCAGGCGCGCGGGATTCCGATGGAGGGAGTCTCCGTCGACATGGAGTACGAGAAGGAGGCGACCGGCTTGTTGAGCCGCGTCGTCTTGCGCGTCGATTTGCCGCCGACGTTCCCCGAGAAGTACGTCGAGGCGGTCCGTCGCGCGGCCGAGAGCTGCAAGGTCAAGGCGACGCTGGCGCACCCGCCGGCGATCACCGTGCGCTCCGAGCGACACGGAACGTCCCGGGGGACCTCGTACGCATGACGTCGCCCCCCGAGCAACCGATGAGCCACGGGCGCGATCACAACGAACAAGAGCACGCTTGGCGCCCCTCGGCTAGACGAGGTCGATTCCGGCGCGCCGCGCGAGCTCGATCTCGAGCAGCTCGTGCAACGCCCCCTCGACCTCGTGTCGCAGGCGACGCACCATGCCCGGGTCGTCCGCCGCCTCCGGATTCGGCGGGGGGGGGATGGGATCGCCGATGACGAAGCGAAGCCGGACGAGATGCGGGATGGGCAAGATGCGCGACGGCAGGGGGATGGGGATCCCGCTGCGCCGCAG
>DATGJA010000194.1:0-2136 GCA_035295445.1 Polyangiaceae bacterium
CGTCGTGTCCGCGTGCGGCTTGCCGGCCTTCGACCAGCGCTAGACACCGACACGAGCGGGGAGGGCCGGCCCAACGCGGGCCGGCTCTTTTTTCTGCCACGCGAATGGTGCCCACGCGAATGGTGCCCGCGGAGGGAATCGAACCCCCGACCTTGACGTTAGGACCGTCCTGCTCTATCCCCTGAGCTACGGGGGCGCCGAGTCAAAAGTCTAGTTTTCCCCGCTCCCGCCGGAGAACGACCTCTCAGGAACTTCTCAGCGTCTTCTCACGTTTGGTTCAGCAGGGCCGTTCAAGCTTTGTAACCATGAAGGGAATGGAAGGCACCCAGGCGCGCGTCATGAAGCGGGAGGCTGCCATGCAGCGGCTCGACCGAATGACGACGGGCGTCGCCCTGGCCGCGTTGGCGGGTGTCGGCATATTCGCGGCGGTGAGCGCGTCGACGATTCCCGGCACGTCAAACGCCCAGGCCGCCACGGGCGCCTCGGCGCAAAACGGCTCGAGCGCGACCGGCAGCACTTCGGTTTCACAGGACCCGGGCTCGTCCTCCGGCTTCCAGCCTCTCAGCGGCGTGGGCTCGTCGAGCGGGCCGGGCTTGGTGGTGTCGGGGGGCTCGCACTCGCACTGAGCCGTCGTGCCTGACACCGTCCTCTGGTACGCGACTCGTGGCGCCGGCGCCGTAAGCCTGATCCTGCTGAGCTCGGTCGTCGTCCTCGGCATCCTTTCCACGCTCAGGGTCGAAAGCCCGAGCTGGCCGCGCTTTCTGACCACCGGCCTGCACCGCAACATCGCGCTGATGACGTTGGTGTTCCTCGCCCTCCACATCGTCACGGCGGTCGTGGACCCGTTCACGCACCTTGGCTGGACGGCCGCGCTGGTGCCCTTCTCGTCCTACTACCGGACGTTCTGGCTCGGCCTCGGCGCCATCGCTCTCGAGCTGCTGCTCGCGATCGTGCTGACGAGTCTCGTCCGGGGGTACATCGGGCACGGAGTCTGGCGAGCGATCCACTGGCTGACCTACGCCGCGTGGCCGGTCGCCGTCGTCCATGGCCTCGGCACCGGAACCGACTCGACGTCAGCCTGGATGCTCGCGATCACTGCGGGCTGCATCGCCGGCGTCGGCATGTCGGTCGTCCTGCGCCTGAACGCCGGCCCGCGCGACCCGCTGTCGACGGCACGCGACACCTTCAGCTCGACCGTCGACCGGCGCGAAACTCGATGAACCGCCTGCTGGCCGGGCAGGAGCTGCGCGCGGGCCCCGAGCCCCTGACGGCCCACGAGCGACGCTTGGGCAAGCTGCCGCCGACGGGCAAGGACTTCATCGAGACGCTCACACGCTCCGGGCTCGTGGGCAAAGGCGGCGCCGGGTTCCCAGTGGGCGTCAAGTGGCGCTCAGTCGCCGGCCACTCGCACGGCCGCGCGGTCATCATCGCGAACGGCGCCGAGGGCGAGCCGCAGAGCAAGAAGGACCGCGTGCTGATGGCGACTCGCCCACACCTGGTCCTCGACGGCGCGTTCGTCGCGGCCAGGACACTGCGCGCGAGCCGGATCGTCCTGTACATCGGCGAGGACCACGCGGCCGCGCGGGCCGCGATGGCGCGCGCACTCTCGGAGCGAACCGACCGGGAGCGCGGAATCGTCACCATCTCCCCTGCACCCGCGCGCTACGTCGCCGGCGAGTCGAGCGCGGCGGTCCATCTCGTGAACGCCGGGATCGCGACGCCGACGACCACACCGCCTCACCCTCACGAACGCGGCGTCGACGGAGGCGCGACCCTGGTACAGAACGTGGAGACGCTCGCGCACGTCGCCCTGATCGCCCGGTACGGCGTCGCGTCCGGCACGACCCTGGTGACGCTGGCGGGTGGCGTGTCCCACCCCGGCGTCGTCGAGGTCGAGGAAACGGCCACGATCGGTGAGCTGGTCGCGCGCTGTGGCGGCGTTGCCGAGCGCCCCCGCGCCGTGCTGCTGGGCGGCTACTTCGGTTCCTGGCTCGACCCGGATCTTGCGTGGACTCTGCCGCTGGACGCGCGCGCCCTTCACGAGAGGGGGTACCCGCTCGGCTGCGGCGTCGTCGGCCTGCTCGGCGCGAGCCGGTGTCCCGTTTGTGAGACGGCGGGAATCATGCACTACCTCGC
>DATGJA010000195.1:0-11605 GCA_035295445.1 Polyangiaceae bacterium
GTGAAGGTCGTTCGCACCGCGCTCCAGAACGCGGCCAGCGTCGCCGGACTGATGCTGACGACGGAGTGCCTCGTGGCCGAGCGGCCGAAGGAGGAGAAGAACGGCGGCGGCGGGGCCCACGCGGGTCACGGGCACGGCGACTTCTGATCCTCCTGCGCGACGACGGCGAAAGGCCTGGCGACCATTCGTCGCCGGGCCTTTTCTTTGGTTGGGCGGCCGTCGGGAGCAGCTCTAACATGCCGCTGCCATGACCAAAGGGCTCGTCGCCGGCGTCCTTTGCGCGAACCTCGCCGTGACCCACATCGCCGCCGCCGACGCGGACCCCTGGATCGCGCGGGACAAGGCGTTTCACTTCGACGTGAGCGCCGGCGTCGCCGCGGCGGCCTACGCGGCGAGCGCGGCGTGGCTGGTCGACGCGCGGTGGAAGGCGCTCGCCATCGGCGGCGGCGTCGCCCTCGCGGTCGGCGCCGGCAAGGAGGCCGTCGACGCGACGCACGTCTTCGGCGGGGACCCCTCGTGGAGGGACTTTGCGTGGGATGCCATCGGCACCGTCGCCGGACTCGCGCTTGCGTGGGGCGTCGACCTGCTGCTCGGCGGCGTCGACAGGGCCCACCCCGTCTTGTCGGCCCCGGCCGCCGACCGGTCGCCCGGCGGCGCGGGGCTGCGCTTCTGAAGGCGGCCCGTGGGTGCCGAGACGACCGTCGAGGGAATCGTCGAGCGCGTCACGTTCGAGAGCGAAACGTCGAACTTTCGCGTCATCAAGCTGGCCGTCGTCGGCCGCGCCGAGAGGCTCGCCGTCGTCGGAAGCTTCCCGCCCACCCCCGTCGGCGCGCGCGTGCGCGTGCGAGGGCACATCGAGACGGACCGAAAGCACGGCGAACAACTGCGGGCCCACTCCCTCATCGAGCTCTCGCCGAGCACGCTGGCGGGTCTCGAGAAATACCTCGCGTCGGGCGTCATCAAGGGGGTGGGCCCCAAGATCGCCCGGCGGATCGTCGCCGCCTTCGGCCTCGACGCGGTCCGAATCCTCGACGAGGAGCCCGACCGCCTCGCCGCCGTCGAAGGCATGGGGGAAAAGCGCCGCACCACGCTCGTCCGCGCCTGGCGCGAGCACCGAGCGCTGCGCGACGTGATGGTCTTCCTGCAAGCGCGCGGGTCGACCCCCGCGCTCGCCAACCGCATCGTGCGACGGTACGGGGCCAACGCCATGAACGTCGTGTCGCGCGAGCCCTATCGGCTGGCGCTCGACGTGCGCGGCGTCGGCTTCAAGACGGCCGATCGAATCGCCGCGTCGATGGGCGTGGCGGCCGACTCCCCTGAGCGGATGCAGGCGGGCCTCCTGCAGGTGGTCCATGACGAGACGGACGCCGGTCACGTGTGGACGTCGCAATCGGAACTCGAAGGGCGCGCCGCCCAGATGCTCGCGCTCGACGCGGACGACCGCGACGTCCGATCGAGGCTCACCCGCGCCGTCGATTCGCTGCGGCTCGGGGGCCGCGTCGTCGCCGAGCCTGGAGGCGACGGAGGCCACGTCTTGTACGCGAGCGACATGCACGCGTCGGAGGTCCGCGCCGCGGCGAGGCTCGGCGAGATCGCCGGCGCCAAGGTCCGCCGTCTCGACGGCGTCGACGCGGCCCTCGCTGCGTTCGAGGCGCGCGCGAACGTCGAGCTCGCGCCCGAGCAACGCCGCGCCGTCGAAGAGGCCGCCGTCCGTCAGGTCCTCGTCGTGACCGGCGGTCCGGGCGTCGGCAAGACCACGATCGTCCGCGCGATCCTCGCGGTCCTGGCGCGCGCGAAGGTCGCGGTCCGCCTCGCCGCCCCCACCGGGCGCGCAGCCAAGAGGATGAGCGAGGCGACCGGCAGCGAGGCGACCACGTTGCATCGCCTGCTCGAGTTCGAGCCCAAGTCGGCCACCTTCAAGCGCGACCGCCGCCGTCCGATCGACGCCGGGGCCGTCGTGATCGACGAGGCGTCGATGCTCGACCTCCCGATGGCCGACGCTCTGCTCCAAGCCGTCGCCCCCGGCACGCGGCTGTTGCTCGTCGGCGACGTCGACCAGCTCGCGAGCGTCGGGCCCGGGGCGGTCCTGCGGGACGTCATCGCGTCCGGGGTCGTGCCGTGCGTTCGGCTCCGCCAGATCTTCCGCCAGGCCGCCCGCAGCTTGATCGTCACCAACGCGCACCGCATCAACGAGGGGCGCCTGCCGGTCTCGGCGCCCGCCGGGGCGCAGGCCGACTTCTTCGTCGTGGAGCGCACCGATCCCGAACGCGCGCGCGACACCGTCCTTGACCTCGTCGCGACGCGCATCCCCCATCGGTTCGGGCTCGATCCCGTGCGTGACGTCCAGGTGCTCGCGCCGATGAATCGAGGGCCGGCGGGCGCCGTGGCGCTCAATCAGGTCCTGCAGGCGGCACTCAACCCGGGCGGTGCGGTGCTCGAGCAGGGCTCGCGCTCCTATCGCGTGGGCGACAAGGTCATGCAGCTGCGGAACGATTACGACAAGAACATCTTCAACGGCGACGTCGGCATCGTCTCGGGCATCGATCGGGAAGAGACGGCGATGACCGTTCGTTTCGACGACCGGGAGGTCGCCTTCGAGGCGGCGGAGCTCGATGACCTCGTCCTTTCCTATGCCTGCACCGTCCACAAGTCCCAGGGGAGCGAGTACCCGGCGGTCGTCATCCCGCTCTTGACGACTCATTTCGTGATGTTGTCCAAGAACCTGCTCTACACAGCCGTGACCCGCGGCAAGCGGCTCGTCGTGCTCGTATG
Organism: Polyangiaceae bacterium; assembly: GCA_035295445.1. Taxonomy (GTDB): domain Bacteria; phylum Myxococcota_A; class Polyangia; order Polyangiales; family Polyangiaceae; genus Palsa-1150. The sequence continues at coordinate 2,773 of DATGJA010000195.1, forward strand.
CGATCCGCGCGCCCTCGAGCTCGCGCTCTCCGGTCGGCGTCGCGAGGAGCGCCGGACGACGCTGGCCGCCCGCTTGCGAGCGGGGTCGTGAGCGGTTGCCGGGGGGTCGAGGCCCGCGCCTGAGCTTCCCTCGTTGACGTTTTTGTGGCCCGTGGCCAACCTGGAGCGAAATGTTTCGTCGCCTGTTCGTCGGCTTGGTGGTCGGTTTGGTCGTGGGAGGCCTCATCGCCGCCGGGTTGATCGCGGGTCTTCACGTCGAGGTGTTCGGCGGAGCGGGCGGATCGGTCCTGGCGTACGCGTCCGCGGGCGTCGCCGGCAGCTTGACCGGGCTCGTGGCGGGCAAGCCCATCTGGGCATCCGAGGCCAAAATCGAGGCAGGGCTCAAGGCCCTCTTCGGCGCGCTCGTCGCGGCGGGGGCCATGTTCGCGCTGCGGCGCTGGGGAGGGGCGTTCGCGCCCGACCTTCGCTTCATGAGCGCGGGAGGGCCGGCGCCGATCGGCGATCTTCCCGCCGCGTCCTTGCCTGCCATCGGTGCGGCGCTCGGCGCGCTCTTCGAGGTCGACAACACGGGCGGCGACGGCCCCCCGCCGAGGGCTCGGGTCAAGGTGCGCGCCGACGGCTTCGCCAAGGCAGGTGCGGCCGCGTCCGGAGACGACGGCGTCGAGGAGGCCGACGTACCCCCCGGGCGCATGAAGCGCTGATGCCGCCCGCCCGCGCCGCTCTCTACGCGTCGACGGCGGGCATCCTCGCGCTGGCGGTCCGCGCCGGACTCGGGCACCCACCGCCCCTCGGCTGGGCCGTGCTCGTCCTGGCGGGCTACGTCGCGCTCTTGCTCGCCGGCGTGCTTGTGCTGCGGCTGCGCGTGTTCGTCGATGCGGTCGTGCGAGGTCCCGCTGGCGCGCGCGGCGTCGCGTTGACGTTCGACGATGGGCCCGATCCCCGGTGGACGCCCAAGGTGCTCGAGTGTCTGGCGAAGCGGGGGGTCGTCGCGACCTTCTTCGTCATCGGCCGCAAGGCCGAGCGACATCCCGACGTGGTCCGCGCGATCCTCGCCGCGGGTCATGGAATCGGGCTGCACGCGCACGACCACGACCGGCTCTTTTCTCTCCGGAGCGAGCGTCGCGTCCGAGCCGATCTCGAGCGAGGGATCGCCGCGCTCGAGAAGGTCAGCGGGCAGCGCCCGGTCCTCTTCCGCCCCCCGATCGGCCACACGAACCCCGCGATCGGGCGCGTCGCCGACGACCTCGGCCTCGCGGTCGTGGGCTGGACCGTCGCCGGTCGCGACGGGCTCGCCGGTGCGCGCCCCGAGGACGTCGTCACGCGCGTTCGACGGGAGCTTCGCGACCGGGTGATCGTCCTTCTGCACGACGCTGCGGAACGAGGCGACCGCGAGCCTGCCGCCGTGCGCGCGCTTCCCGCGATTCTGGACGCGATCGCCGCCGAGCGCCTGGACGTCGTCCCCGTCGCTCAGTGGGTTCAGAAGTAGATCGTCATACCGCCCGTCAGGAGGGCGCCGCCCGAGGTGTTCGTCGTTCGGCCCGCCTGGTCGGTGAACTCCGGCTGGCTCTCGGCCAGGTGGTCCGTGCGCCCGCGGATGAACCCACGCAAGTCGGCGTTGAGCGCCAGGGCGTGGCTGAGCCGGAACTCGAGCCCGGCTCCCGCCTGCGCGCCGAAGTACGTGTAGTGAGCGTCGAGCGCCTGCGAGCAGGACATCGCGTTCGGGTCGCACGACGCGTGCGCCCAGGACCAACCGAACCCTGCGAGCAGGTAGATCTGAGCGTGCGACCGGGGGTTGAGGAAGAGCAGCCCGTTGAAGCTGAGCGCCGTCTCGCTGCGGTGATTTCCTTGGTAGTCGTTGCCGCCGACGAAATCGAGGTCTCCCTCGATCCCGAAGTAGCGAGTCGGCTTGAGGCGCAGACCGCCACCGGCGCCGCCCATGCCGGCGTCCCCGCCCGTACCGCGCCCGATCATCGCGCCCTCGAGGTGAAGGTTGAGCCCCCACTCGCGTCCGAGCGACATGCGTCGCGGCGGCGGCTCGTATTCGTACGGAGGAGGTACCTCGGCCCGGACGGCGGCCGTGCGGGGAGGGGGCTCATACACCACGACCGGAGGCGGCGATGCGGGGGATGGGGGACGCGCCGGAGACGGGACCGGTTCCTCGGGCGGGGGAAGCGGCTGCAGCGGCTCGCCCGCGGGTGCCGTCTGTTGCTGGGGTGCGTTCGCGCAGAACCAGCTGCCCGGAGGGCACGAGCTCCCGCCCGCCGTCTGCGCGGAGGCGACGCCCGACGACGCAATCACGAGGGCCAAGCTCGCGGAGGACACGATCGACTTCATCATGGCGCGACGTACTCCGTCCGAGATGTCACTCTGCAACCGAGGTGCCACGAAGCTTGGTCCTCGCGCAGGCGGAAATCAACGCGGGGAGGCGGGCAGCGGCGCGAGAACCGACCGGCCGCCGTTACCGCGCGTTCACGATCCCCCCGAGAAGCGCTAAGTAGTGACGCTTCGTGTCCACCATTCACCTCAAACCCGGTCACGTTCAGCCCGTCTGGGCGGGCCATCCGTGGGTTTACGCGCAGGCGATCGACCGCGTCGACGGGGGTGTGACCGCGGGCGACGAGGTGAGCGTCGTCGACCCGCGCGGTCTGCTCCTCGGTCGGGGGTTCTATACGCCGGGATCCGCGATCCCGGTGCGGATCCTCGTGCGAGACGCAAAGACACGGCTCGACGCGGGCTTCTTCCGGTCGCGGCTCGAGCGTGCGGTCGCCTGGCGGGCGTCGCTGGGTTTGCCGAGCGACGAGACCAACGGGTTGCGGGTGGTGCATGCCGAGGGCGACGGGCTCCCAGGCCTCATCGTCGACCGGTACGGCGACGCCCTGGCGGTGCAGCTCGGCACGATCGGGATGAAGCAGCGCGAGGCCCTCGTCCACGAGGCCCTTTCCTCGGTCCTCGCGCCGAAGGCGATCCTCGACCGAACGAGCCCTCAGACGGCGAAGCTCGAGGGCTTTCAGCCCGGATCCGGCGTCGTTCGGGGAGACGACATCCGCGTCCTCGAGTTCGTCGAGCGTGGCCTTCGATATCGCATCCCGATCGATCTGGGCCAGAAGACGGGCTTTTACTTCGACCAGCGTACCCTCCGTGCGAGGGTCGAGCAGCTCGCGCGCGGGCGGCGCGTTCTCGACGCGTACTGCTACGCCGGCGCCTTCGCGATCGCCGCTGCGCGGGGAGGAGCGCGGGAGGTGGTCGCGGTCGACGACAGCGCGCTTGCCGTCGAAGTGGGCGCCGAGTGCGCCGCGCTCAACGGGTTCGGCGATCGCATCCGGTTCGCGAGAGAAGACGCGCGCCGTGCGCTCGCCGGAGCCAAGGGTGCGTTCGACCTCGTGATCGCCGACCCGCCCAGGCTGGCGCCCAACCGCGGCGCGCGCGAGGCGGCCCTCGTCGCTTACACGAAGCTGGCCGAGAACGGGTGCAGCGCGACCCGCCCCGGGGGTCTCCTCGTCCTCTGCTCCTGTTCGGCTGTCATCGACCTGACCGCGCTCACGCGGGCGCTTGCGATCGGAGCGCGGCGCGCCAACGTGGAGGCGATCGTGGTGGAACGCTGGCTCCAGGGCGCCGACCACCCGGTGCCGGCGGCCTTTGGCGAGGGGCTCTACCTCAAGGCTCTCATCGCTCGGATCGAGGAGTCGTCGTCGAGCCCGGCGGCGGTGCGCCCGACGGGGGAGCTTTGAGGCCTCTTCGCGAGCTCACGGCGGAAGAAGCTCGCGGCTTGCGCGGGGTGCTCTTCGATCTGGACGACACGCTCCTGTCGCACGGCCTGCTGACCTGCCCCGCCTACGATGCCTTGTGGAGTCTGCGCGCCGCGGGCCTCGCGCTCGTCGCGGTCACGGGGCGGCCTTCGGGCTGGGGCGACGTCCTCGCCCGGCAGTGGCCGGTGGCCGGTTGCGTGACGGAGAACGGCGCCATCCACGTCGTGCGAGACGGCGCAGGCGTCGCGCGCCGAGACCCCTGCGACCTCGTCGAGCGGAGGGCACGCCGCGAGCGGCTCGCCGGGCTCGCCGAGGCTGTGGCCCGCGCGGTGCCCGAGGCGCGGCTCACGGACGACGCCGGCGCGCGCAGGAGCGACGTGGCATGGGACGTGGGCGAGCGCGTGACGCTGGCCGAAGAGAAGATCCGGGCAATCGTCGGCCAGATCGAGGCCGCCGGCGCCCGCTGGAGTCGATCGAGCGTGCACCTGCACGCGACCTACGACGCGGACGACAAGGCGAGCGGCGCCGTGCGCTTCTGCCTGCGCGAGCTCGGAGAGGACCCCGCAGCCGCCCTGGCGCGCTTCGCGTTCGTCGGCGACAGCGGCAACGACGCCCCGTGCTTCGCCGCCTTCCGCACGACCTTCGGCGTAGCCAACGTGCGGGCGGCCGCCCCTCGCCTCAGCGTGCCGCCGCGCTTCGTAGCCCCCTCGCCGATGGGTGAGGGGTTCGCCGAGATCGCCGCGGAGATCCTAAAGAAGCGGTAAGGGCGCGGGGCGCGACGCCGTGCGGTGTGCTACGTGTCGAAGCGAGATGTCCGCCAATGCCGATTTGGTCGCGCTCGCCCGCCAGCGCCTCTATCCGAACTACTCGCCCGCGCCGATGGCGTTCGCGCGCGGGCGCGGCTGCGAGCTCTTCGACGCGGACGGTCGCCGTTGGTTGGACCTCGCCGCCGGCGTAGCGGTCTGCTCGGTGGGTCACGCGCACCCGGAGCTCACGCGCGCCATCGCCGAGCAGGCGGGCACCCTGATGCACGTCTCCAACTACTTTTACAACGAGCAGAACATCCGTCTGGCCGACGCGTTGTGCCGGCGCACGGGCTTCGACCGTGCGTTTTTTTGCAACTCGGGCACCGAGGCCAACGAGGCGATGTTGAAGCTCGCGCGACATCACTTCTTCAATCGCGGAGAGAAGGACCGCGTTCGGGTCGTCGCGTTCCAGGACGCGTTCCACGGTCGAACCCTCGGTTCCCTGTCGATGACCGGGACGGCAAAATATCGCGAGGGTTTCGGGCCGCTCGGACCGGTCTCGCACGTCGCGTACGGCGACGCCGACGCCGTCGAGCGCGCGATGGGTCGCGACGTCTGTGCGATTATCGTCGAGCCGGTGCAGGGCGAGGGGGGGGTCACGCTCGCTCCGCCCGGGTTCCTGGCGAAGCTCCGCGCCATCGCGGACGCCCACGGCGCCTTGTTGATCGTCGACGAGGTGCAGACGGGCATCGGCCGTCTGGGCCGCTTCCTTGGAAGCGACGACACCGGCGCGAAGCCGGACGCGGTCGCCCTCGCCAAGGGCCTCGGGGGCGGTTTCCCCATCGGAGCCATGCTGACGCCCGAGCGACTCGCCGGCGCGCTGCCCCCGGGCAGCCACGGGTCGACGTTCGGTGGCAACCCGCTGGCCAGCGCGGCCGCGCTCGCCGTGCTGCGAATCCTCGAGCAAGAGGGGCTCGTCGAAGGCGCGCGCACGAAGGGCGAGGCGCTCGGCGCCATGCTCCAGCAACTCGCGCGCGACGTCCCCGAGGTGTGCGAGGGCGCGAGGGGCCAGGGCCTTCTCTGGGGTGTCGTGCTCCGCCCCGGGTTCGTCGCGCGCCAGCTCCTCCCTCGCGTTCAGGCGGCGGGGCTGCTGGTCATCGCCGCCGGCGAGCGAGTGCTTCGATTCGCGCCGCCCCTGATCGTTACGGTGGCCGAGCTCGAAGAGGGCGTGAAGACGCTGCGCCAGGTGCTGTCGGAGCTCTCTACGCTCCGCGCGAGCGCCTGAACATGTCTTCAGCGAGGTCCGCGGCTGCGTCTTGACACGCCGGGCACGACCGCGGCAGCCATTGTCCATCCGCCCACCATGGCGAACGCCCATTTTCCCCGGACGGACGCGCCCGACTCGGGCGCGGCGCCTTCCTCCGCGCACGCGTGTCCCGGCTGCGGACGGTCGATCGACGCGCTGCGGGCAGGCCACGTCGCGATCATGGCGGGGCGGTTTCGGTACTTCTGCGGCCCCGAGTGCAAGCTCGGCTACCTCGAGGCCGCCGGTCGCTTGCACGAGGAGGAGGCGCCGACGGCGTCGCCGCCGGAGGTCGCGTATCGCAACGGCCGGTCCCCGGCAATCGTCACGCCGCCACCGCCCTCGGCTCGGTCCGAGGAGGAGCGACCCCCATCCCGCCGTTCGGCGGCACCGGCGTCGCCGACGGCCGCTCCCGTCGCCGCGACCCCTCCGGTTCTGCCGGCCCGGCCCGCGCGCCTTCGACTGCACGCGGTCGTCGGCGCCGTCGGGATCGCGTGCGGCGCGCTCACGCCCGCCATGGGCTTGCTGGGCGGGGTCGCGGACGTCGCGCGCCTTCCGCTCGCCGCGGTCGCCCTCGCAGCCCTCGCGTTGCGACTGAGGCGAACGCCGCCGGATCCGGCCGATCCGAGCCGCGTGCTTGCGTTCGGGCCGCCCGCCGTAGCCGCCGCCGCGGCCCTCTGGGGCCACCTGGAGAGGGACCCGATGGCGCCGGCGATGGCGTCGCTCGTGGGGCTCGCGTCGGCGGTGGCCATCGCGAGCGAGCTGCTCGTCGCCCGGGCGCGCGTCCGTGTGAACGCGGCGCGCGAGCGTGTGCACCGCGCGCTCGACGTGCCGGTGCGCGCCATCCGCGGGTCGGAGGTGATCGAGCTGCCGGCGTCGAGCGTGCGCCCCGGGGAACAGGTCGTGGTGGACGCGGGCGACGTCATCGGGGTCGACGCGATCGTCCTCGCCGGCGAGGCGCGCGTCGTCCCGTGGGTGGACGCGCCGGTCGAGGTCGTCCGCCGGGAAGGAGATCCGGTCGTCGCCGGGGCCAAGGTCCTCTCCAGCCGCCTTCGTTTGACGACGACCTGGTCGGGTCCCGACCGCGCATGGGTGAAGCTTTCTTCGGCGCCCCTCGCGCGCATCGACGTGGCAGCGCCGACCGCGCGGGCGCTTCGAGTGACCGTCGAGCGGGGGGCACCGATCGCCGCGGCGCTCGTGGGCGTCGGTGCGTTCGCGGCCAACGCGACGCCGGTCGAGGTCCTCGCCTCCATGTCCGCTGGCGCGATCGCCTTCTCGGCCCACGCGCTCGCGTCCATCGTGGGGCTTCACTTCGCGCGTGCCCACGTCGAGGCCCTGGCGAGCGGCATCACGTACAAGGACGCGCGCGCCTTCGAGCGAGCGGCGTCGGCGAACGTCGCCGTGCTGAGCGCGCGCGGAACGGTGCTGATGGGAGAGCCGGAGATCGTGGCGATCGAGCCCATCGGTCCGCGCGCCAGCGACCCCGGCGTCTCGATGGCGGAGACCGCGGCGGACGCCGTCGGACAACTCCTGGCCCTGGCGGCGGGCGCCGAGACGGCGTCGACGCACCCGTTCGCCGCCGCGATCTTGCGCGCCGCCCGCGCGCGCGGGGTGCGGGCCGACCACGTGCGAAACCCGACGGTTCGGGCCGGATTGGGCGTCACGGCCGTGGCTTCGAACGGGGAGCGTCTCGTCGTCGGAGGCCGCGCGATGATGCTCGAGGAGAAAATCGGCGTGGCGGTGGCCGACGCGCGCGTCACGGAGCTCGAGGCGGAGGGCCGGAGCGTCCTCCTCGTCGCTCTGGCGGGCCGGCTCGTCGGCCTCATCGCGCTCCAGGACGGCCTACGCGTCGGCGCGCGCGCGGCCGTGCAGCGCCTGCTCGACGCACGGATCGAGCCCGTCCTCTTGAGCGGTGAAGCCCGCGAGACGTGCGATACCCTCGGGCGCGCGCTGGACATCGAGCACGTCCGGCCGGAAGTCCTGCCGGCGGATCGGGGGGCCGAGGTCCGCGCGCTGGGCGAAGGGGGGAGCATCGTCGCGGTCGTCGGCCATCCGGTCGGCGACGACCCCGCCCTCGGCGCGGCGGACGTCGCGGTGGCGATGGGGTCGGCCGGTTCGACGCCCGGGGAATGGGCGGTGGGGCTCGCCAGCGACGACGTTCGCGACGCTGCGTTCGCCCTCGCGTTGCCGCATTGGACCCGTGCACGCGTCCGGGTCGCCATCGCGTTGGGAGGGGCTCCCGGGCTGGTGGCGCTCCTGGCGATTGGCTTCGGTGTCGCGCCGGTCGAGGTCGCCCCCCTGGCCGCGCTCGTCGGCGCCGTCGCGGTGGCGGCGCACGCGCGCGAATCTGCGACTCGCGACTGAAGCGTCCCAAGGCGCCCCACCTCGGCGCAGAAGAAACACATTGATGAGAGCGCGGGGACATTGGAAAAGTTGGTATGACGTACTCGTGTGCCCGCGCTCCGTCCCGGCGCGCCCTGTCGTTCCTCTCGCCGATCGCGCTCGCGGTCGCCTTGTTCGGCTGCGGCGGCTCCGGTCACGCGGATCACGCGTCGGCAACCACCTCGGTCCCGAGCTCCGAAGGGGGCGGCGCTAGCCCGTCGGGTGACGACGGAGCGACCTCGCTGTTCGGCGGCGACGCGAGCGTCGAAGGGGGCTTGGTCGGCGCCCTCGCGATCGCCCCATCCTCTCCCGTCGTGACGGTCGTCGTCGGCCAGCCCCTGCCGACCGTCCAGTTCACGGCCTCGGTGGGGTCGACGCCGGTCGCCGCCACCTGGGCGATCGATCGCGGCGAGCTCGGGACCATCGACCCGAACGGCCTGTTCACGGCCGGGGGATCCGTCGGCGGTGTCGGCAACGTGTTCGCGACGTACGGCGGTTTCCAGGTGAAGACGACCCTCACGGTCGTCCTTGAGCAGACCGACAACGGAGACCCCGCGTGGTCGTCCAAGCCGTCGATGCCCGGCGCGGGCGGTTATGGCGGCGTCGGAGGCGACGGTCCCGGGGGCGCACCGACGCCGGCGCAGATGACCGCCTTG
>DATGJA010000196.1:0-30085 GCA_035295445.1 Polyangiaceae bacterium
GTCGCCGGCGGCACGGGAACGGTCGGTTCGGGTGACGTCACGAGCATCACGGTCAACTGCGCGAACAACCGGTTCACGGTCGGCGGCAACGTGTCGGGCCTCGTCGGATCGGTGGTCGTCCAAGACAACGGGGGCGACAACCTGACGCTCGCCTCCGTCGGGTCGTTCGCATTCCCCACCACGCTCGCGACGGGAGCCAACTACGCCGTGACCGTGCTCACTCAGCCGGCCCACCAGACGTGCGTTGTCGGCGCCGGCACCGGAATGGTGACCGGCAACGTCACGTCGGTGACCCTCACGTGCACGGGTACCCCGTACTCGGTGGGAGGCACCGTCTCCGGGCTCCCCTCGGGCACGAACGTGGTGCTCCAGGACAACGGCGGCAACGATCTGACCGTCAACGCCAACGGCCTCTTCACGTTCACCCAGCAGGTGAACTACGGGTCGACGTACGCCGTCACCGTGCGGACCAGCCCGACCGGCCAGACGTGCACGGTCGCCAACGGGACGGGAACGGGGACCGTGACCGGCACTGTGACGAGCGTGGCGGTCACCTGCGCGCCCACGCTGTTCACGATCGGCGGCAACGTCCAGGGGCTCAACTCGGCAGGTATGGTCACGCTCCAGGATAACGGGAGCGACGACCTCATTGTGACAGGCACCAACGCGTTCCGCGTGCCGTTCACCTTCGCGACCGGCCTTGCGGACGGGACGGCTTACGCCGTCACCGTCTCGACGCAGCCCAACGGCCAGACGTGCCGAGCCTTCGCGGGAAGCGGGAGCGGCATGGTCAACGGCGCCAACGTCACCAACGTCCTCATCTTGTGCCAGTGAGCGCGTGACTGGCACCTGAAGTGCCGATCCGACGCCAACGTGGGCTCCTTCCGAGACGCCAAGGAGGCCTACGACGCAGGCGGTCTTTTGAATCCGGGCTTCCTTCGGTGGCGGCGACGAGAGTCAGCTACCGGCGCGGTTCGGGTCCCGCCACGCCCGCTCGAACGGAAGCCGCCACGCATGCGGCGCGACGAGCTGGTGGACCACGTTCGGCCCCCACGACCCGGGGGCGTACGCGCGTACCGGGGGCGGCGACTCGAGGAGCGGCGTCGACTTCTCCCACAGCCCCTCGATGCCCTCGGCCGTCGTGAAGAGCGTGTGGTCACCTCGCATCGCGTCCAGGATCAATCGCTCGTAGGCCTCGAGAACTTCGCCCATGAGCCCCGTATCGTGCATGGCGAACTGCAGGCTCAGCTTGTCGAGACGCATGCCGGGCCCGGGACGCTTGCCGTAGAAAGACAACGAAACTTTGGACGCGTCGGCGAGGTCGAACGTCAGGTGGTCCGGGCCCTGCGCCCCGACCCCCGAGTCCGCGGGAAACATCGTCTTGGGCGGCTCGCGAAAGGCGATCGAGATGATTCGCTGGCCCTCGGCCATCCTCTTGCCGGTCCGCAGGTAGAACGGCACGCCAGCCCATCGCCAGTTGTCGATGAAGCACTTGAGCGCGATAAACGTCTCGGTGTCGGAGTCCGGGTGCACGCCCTCCTCTTGCCGGTAGCCGGTGTACTGTCCGCGAACCACATTCGACGGCTGGAGCGGCAGCAGACAGCGAAACACCTTGTTCTTCTCCTCGCTGATGGGACGCGGCTCGAGGGACGTCGGCGGCTCCATGGCCATGAACGCCAGGATCTGAAAGAGGTGCGTCACGACCATGTCGCGGAAGGCGCCCACCGTCTCGTAGAAGGCCGTTCGGTGGCCGAGGCCGAGGATCTCGGGGACGTCGATCTGGACGTGATCGATGAAACTCCGGTTCCAGATCGGCTCGAAGAGCCCATTCGCGAAGCGAAACGCAAGGATATTCTGCGCCGGCTCCTTGCCGAGAAAATGATCGATGCGAAAGATCTGCTCCTCGGCGAAGACCTCGTGCAGGCTGGCGTTTAGCTTTCGGGCGCTCTCCAGATCGGTTCCGAAGGGCTTCTCCATGACGATCCGGGACCGCTCGACGAGGTTCGCCTCGCCGAGCATCCGGACGACCGACAGCGCCGCCGCGGGCGGAACGCTCAGGTAGTGCAGCCGGGCGGATTCGTGGCCGAGCGCCGCCTCCGCGCGGGCGACCGCCGTGCACAAGCCCCCGGCGCCTGCCGCCAGGGGGACGTAGTCGAGCTTGGCTGCGAACGCCTCCCAGTCGGCGGCGGCGACCTCGCGCATGGAGAACTCGGCGAGGGCCGCCCGCGCTGCGATCCGGAAGGCGCCCGCGTCGAGGTCCTCGAGGGAGACACCCACGATTCGGAAGTCCGGAAGGAAGCCGCCGGTCGACAGATGAAACAGGCCAGGCAGGAGCTTGCGCCGAGCCAGGTCGCCGGTGGCACCGACCAATACGACCGTCTGGGGATGCCGCGGACCGACTCCCTTGAGCACTTTGGCGGGCGACGGCATGTGCGCACCTTACAGGACGCACATGCCGCGGCCCACCGTCAATGCGCGTTGATGTTGTTCGGCGCCCCCGCCGGCAGCGGCTTGCTTACCGTGAGGACGACATTGCCGATCTGCCGGTAGTCGAGCAAATCGTTGTTCGGCGTCTGTACCCCGCGAGGCCAATCACCCACAGCGGCGAGACGTCGACGATCTCGGTCGAGGTGCCGGGGATGTTGTTCGTGTTCCGGTCGAGCAAATACTGGAACTGTCCCGTCTTGACGTTGCCGACCCCCGGCAGTTGGATAATGGCCGCGTGCCCCCACCCGTCGTCGGCCTGCGACCCGTTCGCCGAGGTGAAGTTGGCGTTCGTCCCGTTCACCGTCGTCGTGCAACCGGTGGAGGTGGCCGTCGCCGAGGGTAGTTGCAGAATCCGAACGCCGGGTCCGGAACGTGGCCCGTGGCGAGGAACGACGGGCCGCCGTCGTTCGCGGCGATCGTCTGCGTGTTGTTCGGATCGGCGGCGAGGTTCGTGACCATGAATGGCGTCGCGCCGTTGAGGGAGCCCTCGCCGATGGCGGTGCCCTGGTTGATCGTGACCACGGTAGGCACGACTCCGTTGTCGATGGTCGTCACAAGCGCTTGCACCGGCGGCGGGCCGCCGTCGATCACGTCGGTCGTCGTGAGCGTCGCTGGACAACCGGTGGTCGTGTCGCCGTCGGACGCGGTAAGGGTCAACGCCGCGGGCCCCGCGGTCGCGCACGTGAACGTCGGGTTCTGCGCGGTCGGATCGCCGAACGAGCCCGACGTGGCGACCCACGCGTACGTCAAGGGTGACGGGCCGCTGTCGGGTCGTGGGCGGCGCTCGTGACGGCGATCGTGGCCCCGACCGGAACTCGCTCGGGCTCGCCGAGATCGCGTCGATCACCGGGCACACGTTGGAATCGACCGCGACGCCGACCGTCCCTGTCCCGGCCTCCTGATGACACGTGAGATGCACGGAGACCTGCGTCGTCGCCCTCGCCGACACGCTGAATGTCGCCGACCCCACGCAGACCGTGGCGCCGTCGGCCGAGGTGACCGTCAGGATGATCGTGAACCCCGTTCCCGTAGGGATCCCGCCGACGGAGAAGGCGAGCCCCGAGGCCTTGGAGAGGTCGACGGTCCCGCTCTTGGAAAACGAGTTGGGTCCGGAGATCGAGTAGCTGACCGCGTTGATGGTGACGCCCCCGCCCATTTGCAATTCGGCGCCGATCGTTCCGAGGTCGTCCGCCGCGCCCGGGGGCGCGACCGTGGAAGTGCCTCGTCGGGGGTCGAGCATGCGGCCCAGGTGCCGGCGGCTGCCGCGACGAGAGTCAAGAGAGATACCGCTTCGAGGGGTCGTTTCATGGAGGCTCCGGGTCAGTCGTTGAGGACGCCAAACCCGGTCGCACAAAGCAGTCCCCGTACCGTGGCGCACGGACTCCGCGAAACCCTGCCGCGCAACGCGATTTTTGGCGGCGAGGGGCCCTGGCGAGCACGAGCCGCGAGCAGCGACGCGCCAAGGGACGGCACCCCATGGCCGCGACGGAAGCCCGAGGCCCATCGCTTCGACCAACGGGGTCCCAGAACCGACGAGCCGGCCTCGGGACTGCACGAATCGTCGCCCTCGCAGCCCGAATGTGGTGTTCTGGGGGGTGAGCGAGGTGGCCCCCGTGCGCGCCTTTGTCTTTTCCTCGGTGGTCGCGGCAACCTGGCTAGTGGCGTGCGGCGGCTCTAGCACAACCTTGCCCGGGACGTCCCCGAACGGCGGACCCGCCGTTTCCGATCCGGGAACGGCCGCGAGCCGCACCAACGCACCCTGCCGCGGCGGAGCGTGCAGCTGCACGGGGGGCAACTGCGCCGCCTCCTGCGGGGCGCCGCCGTGTACCACCGACTGCTCGGGCGGCAACTGCGCGCTCACGTGCCCCCCTTCGGGCTCGTGCACCCTCGACTGCTCGGGCGGCCGTTGCGTCACCTACTGCGGAGAGGGAGAGTGCGTCGTCCACTGCTCGGGAGGGCAGTGCAACACCTCGTGCCCCGCCGGGGCCAGATGCAGCGTCGAGTGCTCGGGTGGCGACTGCGTCCTCGCATGCGCCGGGGGTTCCACCTGCTCGTTCGCGAATTGCTCGGGCGCCGGCTGCACTTGCGCGGGAGCCGGTTGTTCATCGTAGGGGGCCAAGCCGCTTTGAAGAACGGCTTCTCTGGGCCACACTCTCGGTGGCGATGCCCGCTCGCCCTCGCTCCCACGCGCCCGGTCCGTTCGGAGGGGCCCCTTCGGCGGACGACGACGAGCTGGATCAGGCGGCGACGCGGGTCCTTCCCGGCTTCGCTGCGGCTCAAGAGTACGTACAGGTCATCGCGCGCCCGGCCTATCTCTCCGGGCTGCGGCAGCTCGACAATGCGCTGCTCACCTCCGTATTGGCGGCCGCCTTCGCCGCGATCACCGAGGCGATCCGTGTCGAGCGCATGGACGTCGGTATCTCGGGACCGCTCGACGCCGTGCAGTTCGTGCTCGCAGCCGGACTTCTGGTCGTGCCTTTCGGGGCGCTCGCGGGACTCCCAGTCTACGCACTCGCGCGGTGCATGTCGCCGGAGCGCGTCGCGACCGTGCGTCGCGTGGCGGACGCGCCGACGGTCTACGCAACCGGGGTAGCGCTGCCGTTCGTCGTGGGGGCAAGCTTCTGGGTCCACAAATCTGCGACGGCCGCCTTTCAGAGCGAGGCGTTCGCCGCCCTCGCCGCGGCGCTCGCGTCCGTTCCCGTCTTCGCCACCACCCTGGGCGTCGGGGCGCTGACGGCGGCGGGCGTACGCCGGGTCGCAACGCGGTACCCCGCGGTGCTGCGCGGACGCGTCGCGGCGCTCTGCGTGTGCGGGGTATGGACCGCTCTGGCCCTGCCCGGGCTCTTGCGCGGACCTGACGCGGCGCTGCGTGGTCCATTCGGCTTCTTCGGACTGCTGCGATCCGAGGGCCTCGACTACGGCCCGGCGCTCACGGGCGCGGCCTTCCTCGCGGGCTTCGTGTTGGCTCCCCTCGTCGCGCGCATGCCGTCCCCGCTCAAGGCCGTCGTGACGGGGGCCCTCGTCGTCTGCGCCCCCCTGGGCGCCATCCGCGCCGGAAGCGACGCCATTCGGCCCCTCGTGCTCGAACACGGCGTGCTGACGCGCAGCACGTTGCGAGCGTTGCAGCGACTGGGCGACCGCGACGGAGACGGATTCTCGCGGTGGCTCGGAGGGGGTGATTGCAACGACGCCGATCCGCGCATCCACCCGGGCGCTCGAGAGATTCCATTCAACGGCGTGGACGAGGATTGCGACGGGGAGGACCTCCGTCGTTCGGAGCGGACCCCGGCGGCCACGCTGGCCCCCGTTCACCGCGCGAATCTCCCGCAGAATTTGTCATTTCTCTTCATCACGGTCGACGCGCTTCGCCCCGACCTCGGGTACGCGGGATATCCGCGCGACGTCTCGCCGCAGATCGACAAGCTGGCGGCCCGATCGATCGTCTACGAGCGCGCCTACTCGATCTCGACCTACACGGGCTACTGCCTGCCACCGATGATGGCCAGTCGCTATCCGTCCGAGATGCCGCGCACCAACCGTCACGAAGTGCGCTACTTCAGCCAGAACGTTCTCCTGGCCGAGCGCCTCAAGCAAGCCGGCTTCCTGACGGGGGGCGCGGCGTCGCACTTCTTGTTCAACCCGGAGCTCGGGTGGATCGCCGGGTTCGATCGCTTCCTCGTCGCACCGCCCGAGGGCGACGCGCCGCCCGGCTCGCACATCGACAAGTTCTATACTTCGCGCACGCTCGCGGACGACGCCATCTCGCTGCTAAAGGGGCTCGAGCTTAGCCAGGATCGGTTCTTCTTGTGGGTGCACTTTCTGGATCCACACAACGAGTATCTCCGGCATCCGGGGTTCTCACGCTTCGGCAGCGCGCCGCGGGATCTCTACGATGGCGAGATCGCGTTCACCGATTTTCACATCGGCCGCGTGATCGAAGCCCTCGACGCGTCGCCAATCGGCGCGCGCACTGTGGTGGTGTTCACCGGCGACCACGGCGAGGCCTTCGGGGAGCACCGCGAGTTCTTCCACGGACGAGAAGTCTGGGACGAGATCGTGCGCGTTCCTCTGGTCATTCGCGTGCCGGGCGTCCAACCCCGTCGGATCCGACGGCGCGTGAGCCATGTGGACCTCGCGCCCACGGTGCTCGACCTCGCCGGGCTCGCGCCGGATCCAGGTGCGCGCGGGCAGAGCCTTGCTCCGGAGCTCTTCGGTGCCACCCTGACGGAGCGTCCGATCCTCATCGATCAGCCTCGCAATGTCTACTACGACTCGAAGCGCGCGTTCATCCAGGGCGGGCTGAAGCTTCACCATCTCATCGACTCCAATACGTTTCGCTTGTACGACCTCGAGCGCGACCCGGGCGAGACGCGTGACCTCGCCGCGGAGGAGCCCGACGTGTTGCGACGCATCCGGCGCGACTACGCCGAGTACACGTCTCAAATCGTCGAGGTCGAGTCAGTCGCTCCCCCGGCCGCGGCCCCGCTCGAGTAGCCGCATGCATTACCTGCCGGCTCCGCGAGCACGCGAGCCTGCCCTGCTCGATATGGGCCACCCGCGACATCAGGTGCCTCGCGGACGACAGGGTGCGAGCCGGACCGGCGTGGTCACCGTGGTGACCAGTGCACGAGCGTACGCACCCGCAAAAATGGCAACCACGCGTGCGTCGCGCTCGTGTCGTTCTTGCTACGATCGAACACAGACGCGATGGAATCGTTCGGCACGGACGATGAAGGCTTTGCCGTTGGCGTGAGCGACGTCGTACGCGCCGTGCACGTCAGGGTCTGGGGCTTCTGGGGTCCGGACACGGCGGGCGTCTTTTCGAAGCGGGTCCTCGACTCGTATCGGCAAGGCTACGCCATGACCGTGGACGCGACCGCGCTCAAGCCGCTCCGTGAGGTCGGCGAGTCCGCGTTCGAAACTCTGATGACGGCTCTTCCACGCGTTGGGGTCCAGCGGGTCTCTGTCCGGGTGAGCAGTCCCCTGACGCGACTGCAGCTGATTCGAATTGCGAAGGGCTGCTCGATTGGTTCTATGATCCAGTTCACCTCGGATTGAGGCTGCGGGGCGGGAGGAGGGAAAATGACATCCGATGAGAGTGAGGTTCTTGCGGCGACAAAGCGTTTCTACGACGCGATCGAGAAGATGGTCGTGGGCGAGGGGGCAGGTCCGATGCGCGAGGCGTGGCACCACACGCCGCGGGTGACGAGCGCACATCCCACAGGTGAATGGGCCAGGGGCTGGGAGGAGGTCTCGGCGACGTGGGACATCTTCGCCACGTTCGGGAAACCGGGAACCGGCGGTACCGAAATCCGAGATATCCGCGTCTACGTGTACGGCGACATCGCGTACACCACGAGCGTCTTCGTGGCCGCGCCGTCGTGGGGGGGCGCCAAGCTCAATTGCACGAACATCCTGCACCGCGTGAACGGCGTCTGGAAGGTCATTCACCACCACCCGGATCGGGCGCCAAGCATGGAGGCCTCGTTGAACCGCATGGTCAACGAGTGACGCTCGCCCGGGGGGGTTACGGCAGGCTCAGTTCGTGAACGTCTGGGCGAGGACGTCGTCGCAGGTGGCGGTGCCGCCGTCGGTCGAGAGGACCTTGGCGTCGAAGGTGCCGGACATGATCATGTAGATGGTGGTGTTCGAGTCGATGAACTGCCAATCGGCCGCCATGCAGTCGCCGCCGGTGTCGACGCGGCGGCAGCCGATGACATGGTTGTTGAGCAGGCTCACGGTGGCGTTGCCCGACTGCTCGGAGCAGCTCATCATCGTGCCGGAGAGCTGCACCTCGGTCCGAAGCACCAGGTAGAGCTGGTCGGCCTGCGCGGTGTCGGGCGTGACGCCGACGTGCGGCAGGTAGAAGCCGCCGTCGCCCTTGGGCACGCCGGTGATGCCCGGGTGCATGTCGTTGTCGCTGTCGACGATGTCCGTCGTGGGGATCTGCATCCCTTGCTGTGGCCACGTCACCGTCGGATCGCAATACATGCTGCTCGACTTGAGGCCGTCGCACGTGGTGGACGGGTCGATGTTGATCGACGAGCCGACGTTCCACCCGCCGAGCGTCCCGGCGATGGTGGTCACGGGCATATGCGAGTCTTCCCACGTCATCTTCGGGATGACGATCTGGACCTGCGCCATGGAGCCCGGGGCCGCGCCGACGGCCATGTCACCGGTGTCGTTGAGGGTGATGGGCGGCGTCTGGTTGCCGCACGTCTTGGTGGTGCCGGTGATCTTGTTGTTCGAGTCGATGTTGTACGTCGACAGGAGCCAGATGTTGACCGGACCCATGCCCTGCGCCACGGCGAGGGCCGACGGCCACGTCGACTGGAGCGTCAGCTTCGCGGCCACGGTCAACGACGTCGACGGCGTGCACGCGCCACCGTCGCCCTGGAAGGAGCCGGCGTCGACGGTGGGCGAGCCCGCCTCGACCGAAGGACCCGAGCTCGGCGGCGGGGTGCTCTTGCTGCTGCACGCCATCTGGGCAAGCAAAAGAGTGCCGGTACAAACCGAGCCGAGCTCGGTACGCAAAGAAAGCTTCATGGGTGAAATCTCCTCGAGCGTCGCCGGCCGGATCGGCGGGCGCGCCACACGATAGCGCCATTTCCGGCTCGCGAAAGCGCTCGGGTGGTACCGTCTCGGGGTGGACGAGCGAGGCCGACCGAGGGGCGGGCGGTACGTCGAGTGGGCGCCACCACTCGCGCTCCAATCCGTGGTCGCCTGCACGTGGGCCGCCCGCTTTGGTGACGACGGCCAGCCGCACGTCGAGCGGGTGCTTCCCGACGGTTGTATCGACGTCCTTTGGATGGACGGCCGACTGGTGGTGGCGGGCCCGGACACGCGCGCCATGCCGCTCGCCCGACGTCCGGCGGCGCTCTTCGTCGGAATTCGTCTTCGGCCCGGCGTCGCGCCGTCGCTGCTGGGGGCGCCTGCCTCTGCGCTCCTCGACGCGCGCATCGACGCGAGCGACGTCCTCGGCGATCGTGCGAAAGCGCTGAGCGATGGGCTGGCCGGTGCCCCGTCGGCGCGGGAAGCGGCCGGACACCTGACCGTGCACGTGGCGAAGTGGCTCCGGTGGTCGCACTCGCCGGACGAGGTCGTCCAAGGTGCGATCGCGACGCTGCGGCGGACGGGTCCGCCAAAGACCATCGCGGGGGTAGCCGCCGACCTCGGCGTGAGCGAAAGGCAGTTGCACCGGAGGTTCGTCGTGGCCGTGGGATATGGCCCCAAGCTGCTCGCACGCATCCTTCGTCTCCAACGCTTCGTGACGCATGCGTCCCGGCCGGACGCACCGCCGCTGGCGCAGCTCGCATGGGCAGCCGGATACGCCGATCAGCCGCACTTGTCGCGCGAATGCCAGGACTTGGCCGGTGTCTCGCCGGCCACGCTCGTCGGCTATCCGAGCCTCTCCACGTGAGGGTCCGCGCCGTCCGAAACGTTCAAGACCGCTCCTGCGCCGCGGGCTCATAGTGCGGGGTATGAACATCCTCTTCGTGGCCGGGGTCGCAGTCATCACATCGGACGGACGAAAGACGCGCGACCTCCTATCCAAGTCGTTCGGACTGCCGCTCGCCGGCCAAACTGCGACCGACGAGTACGTCTTCAGCGAGAGGATCGAGGGCAGCAAACACTTCGGCGTCTGGCCCCTCGCACAGGTTGCTCTGGCTTGCTTCGGCACCTCCACCTGGCCGCGGGAGCGACCGACGCCCCAGGCCACCATCGAGTTCGAAGTGAGCGACGAAGAGGCAGTCGGCGCCGCGGAGCAAGAGCTGCGCGCTCAGGGTCACGAGCTCCTTCACGGGGCACGGAAGGAACCCTGGGGGCAGACCGTATGCCGCCTGCTGACGAGCGAAGGCGTCATCCTCGGGATCTCGTACGCGCCCTGGCTCCACACGAAGAAACGCTGAGAGGGCGACGACGCCTACGCCCTTCGCAAGGTAGGAGACACCCTGATACGGCGGATGTCACACCCCGAAGTGCTTGCCTTGGAGCGAGGCCGGTGCCACACCTATCGTGTAGGTGCGCCACCGAGGTGGCGCGGCGCTCGGGGGTTCGTGCATGGGTCGACTGCACGCGAATCAGCGGCTTTGCGGATGGGGCTCCGTCGGATGAACCGACCGCTCCGGCTGCTGATGGTCGAGGACTCGGACGCCGACGCGGATCTTCTCGTGCGCGAGCTGCAGAAGGGAGGATACGTCGTCTCGCCGGAGCGGGTGCAAACGGAGGCTTCGCTCCGGGCGGCGCTCGCCAAGGACGAGTGGGATCTCATCATCTCCGACTGCGCGATGCCGGCCTTCGGCGCGGCCGCGGCCCTCGAGACGGTCCGCGGCTCCGGTCACGATACGCCCTTCATCGTCCTCTCGGGGACGCTGGACGAGGAAGCCGCGGTGGGGCTGTTGCGTGCGGGCGCCAACGATTTCTTGACCAAGAACCGGATAAAGCGCCTCGTCCCGGCGGTTGATCGCGAGCTTCGCGACAGGGCCGTCCGCGACGAGTCCCGTGCTTCGCAGGATCGCATTCGAATCGTAGACGACCGACTCCACCTCCTGCTCGAAGCGGCCCCCGACGGGATCCTCGTTGCGGGGGGCGATGGGATGATCACCTACGTTAACGCGCAGATCGAGGCGATGTTCGGGTATCGCCGCGAGGAGCTCGTGGGAAGGCCGACCGCCGTGCTCCTCCCCGAGCGCCTCGTCGAGCCACTCCGGTCGCACGCCGCGTCGGGGTTGCTCGCAAGCGCGACCGCCTCAGCGGAGGCGCCGGCGATAGTAACGCTCGACTTCGACGCGCGACACAAGCACGGCGGCGAGTTCCCCGTCGAGGCGCGCGCGAGCCGCGCAGCGACGATGGCGGGCGACTACGTCGTCTCGATCCGCGACGTGACGGCGCGCAAGCGCGCGGCGGAAGACGATCGGCGGCTCGTCGAGCAGGTCTATCAGGCCCAGAAGATGGAGGCGGTCGGCGCGCTCGCGGGAGGCCTCGCGCACGACTTCAACAACGTCCTGTCCGTCATCCTGACCTACACGGGGTTTCTGGGAGCCTCGCTGGCCGCCGACGTGTCATTTCGTACCGACGTGGACGAGATCCGCAAGGCCGCCGATCGAGCGGTCCACCTGACCCGCCAGCTCCTCGCGTTCGGACGGCGAAAGCCCGCCGCGCCGGCGGTGGTGGATCTGAACGCGCTCGCCCGCGGCCTCGAGCGCATGCTCCGGCGCCTCGTGGGAGACCGCATCGAGCTGGCGATCGTACCCGGTCAGACCTTGCGCCGCGTACGGGTCGACTCCAGCCAGATGGAGCAGGTCTTGATGAACCTTGCCATCAACGCGCGCGATGCGATGCCCGACGGCGGCCACCTCACGATTCGCACCGACAACGTCGAGGCGAGACAGGGCACCGCGCCTCGCTACGCCGAAATACCGCAGGGGGCGTACGTCGAAATCGCGGTGAGCGACACGGGCGTCGGCATGGACCCAGCCACGCTCGAGCGGATCTTCGAGCCCTTCTTCACGACCAAGGACATCGGCAAGGGGACCGGGCTGGGACTGGCCGTCGTGCACGGGGTGGTCGTTCAGGCCGGCGGGCGCGTCCTCGTCGAGAGCGCGCTCGGCAAGGGGACCACGTTTCGCGTCCTCCTGCCCGCCACGGAGGACGCGGGGCGCGCGTCGCTCCGGCCGAACTATGCCGAACAGCCGAGGGGCACCGAGACGGTGCTGCTGGTCGAACCCGACGAGCAGGTCCGTGGCGCCGTCGCGCTCGTGCTTCGACGGAGCGGCTATGAGGTGGTCGAGGCACAGAGCGCGGGCGAAGCGTTGCTTGCCTCGGAGCAGCGCGCCCAGCCCATCGACCTGCTGCTGACCGACGTGTCGCTGCCGCGAATGAGCGGCAGGGACCTGGCGGAGCGCCTCGCCCGGGCGCAGCCGAGCGTGCGCGTTCTCCTCATGGCGCAGTACGGCGAAGGTGCGCAGGAGGCCGAGGACGGCGCGGTCAGCGTCGTCGAGAAGCCCATCCGCCCCGAGGCGATGCTAGCGAGCGTGCGGGCGCTGCTGGATCGTCCCGCGCGCGTGCCACACGTGCAGGTCTCCCTCGTCGCGGGGGAGGAGGCGCCGGCCTTCCGGGTTCTCGTCGTCGGCGACGAGGCTTCGCCCGTCGAAACGTTCGCGAGGGCCCTTTCCAGGGCGGGGTACTTGACCGAGACGTCGACGGGCGACGAGGCCGAGCGGAGACTTCGCCACGGCTCGTTCGATGCCGCGCTGACGGCAGCCGGCGCGTCGGACCGATCCGGGCTGGACGTCCTGCGGTCGGTGAGGGCGACGGGCGTCGAGACCCCCGTCATCGTCATCGCAGCCGAATCGACCCCCTCCGAGGCCTCCGAGGCCGCCGGGCTGGGCGCCTTTCGATACTTGTCCGACCCTCTGCCCGACGGAGCGTTGCTCGATGCCGTGGGACAAGCGGTCCGACTCGGCCGCCTCGGCGCGGTACGGCGGGAGGCGACGCGCCTGCTCGGCAGGGAAGAGGACTGGCGGTCCGATCTCGCGACGCTCCAAGGCTCATTCGAGAGCGCGCTCGACAAGATCTGGATCGCGTTCCAACCCGTCGTGTCCCTGCGGGCCCAGCGCGTCTTCGGGTACGAGGCCCTGGCGCGCTCGGACGAACCCATGCTCCGCAGCGCCGGTGACCTCTTCGGCGCGGCGGCCCGCCTCGGCAGGCTCTCCGAGCTGGGGAGGACGGTCCGGGCACGCATCGCTTCAGCCGCCGACGCTGCGCCGCCCGACACCACTCTGTTCGTCAACGTCCACGCCGATGAGCTGAACGATTTCGACCTCTGGCGCAGGCAGGCGCCCCTCAGCCGACTGGCGAGCCGGGTCGTGCTCGAGATCACGGAGCGCGCACCGCTCGATGGAGTCCGGGGACTGCACACGAAGGTCTCCAAGCTCCGCCAGCTCGGCTTTCGAATCGCGGTCGACGACCTGGGCGCCGGTTACGCCGGCTTGTCGTCGTTCGCTAGGCTTCAGCCGGACGTCGTCAAGCTCGACTCCTCCCTCATCCGCCATCTCGACTCATCGTCGCAAAAGCGGTCGATCGTGCAGTCGATGATCCGACTCGCGGCGCGCGATCTCAACGTCCTCCTCGTCTGCGAGGGGGTGGAACGGGAGGAAGAGCGCGACGTGCTGGACGCCCTCGGGGCGGACCTGATGCAGGGCTACCTTCTCGGAAGGCCGATGCACGGCTTCGTGGCCCCCGTCATCTAGAAGGTGATGGCCTCACCGTTTCGGCGAGGAGCGCGAGCGTTTCGCGCCCGCAGCGACTACTTGGCCAGCCTCATCAGCGTCGTCCCTTCGAACCAGTACACGTTCGTCGCGTCGACCGCGATGGCGGGGCCCGGCGACGAAAGACCGGAGATCATCGTCGTGGGCGTTTGGTTGCAACCGCTGATGGCGCAGCGCACGAGCGCGCTGCTCGTGAACCAGTAGACGTTGGCCGAGTCGACGGCGATGGGGTTGCCGCCGGTGGCGAGCGTCAGCGGACCACTGGCCGGGCAACCGGTGGCCGGACACTCGAGGACGTTGTTCAGCCCCGTGTCGACCCAGTACACGTTCGCCCCGTCGGCCACGATATCGGAGTAGCTGGCGCCCACCGCGGTGGCCGTGAAGAGGGTCTGCCCGCCCGCCGCACAGCCTCCCGTCGAACACTTGCGGACCGAGTAGTTCAAGTTGGTCTCGTCGGTCCAGTAGACGTACCCTGAGGCAGCCGCGATCGAGTACGGCAGCACCGAGTTGGACACGGTCTGGGGTATTCCGCAGCCGCCGGCCGGGCACGAGTCGAGCGCTCCCGTCGCGGCGAGGAGCCCGAAGTAGACGTTGTTCGTGTCGGATGCCAGTCCTTGGAATTGCCCGTTAGCGATGGCCTGCGTCCCGTACGTGAGGACGCCTCCGCTGCACGTGGCAGGAGAGCACCCGACCGCGAACGTGTCGTTCGCCGTCACGGTGAGCCAGAACACGCCCGCCGAACTCGCAGAGATGGCGAACACCTGCGTCTGACCCGAAGCGAGGATCGACGCGCCGCCGGAGCACCCCGAAAGGGGGCACTTGAGGACGACCCCGCCGCTGAATCCCCCGTACGCGTTCGTCGAGTCGATCGCGAGCCCGGTGACGGTCCCTGCGTCGCTGACGAAGGGACCGACGGCGGTAGGGCAGTGGCCGTTCCAGCAGGTACCGACCGCGCAGACGTTGCCGCAGGCGCCGCAATTGTTCGAGTCGGTCATGAAGTTGACGCACGCGGTACTGCAGTCGTTCGGGTACGCGCCCGAGCATGTGTGGCCGCAGGCGCTGCCACTGCATGCAGGCTGGGCGTTGGGCACCGTGGTCGTGCAGACGTGGCCGCAGGTCCCGCAGTTCGTCGCGTCGTTGGGGACGCAGGTTCCACCGCACCGGAGCTCCATCGAGGTGCAAGGGACGACGTCCGGCCCCGTATCCACGGGAGAGCCGGTGTCGACCACGCTGCCGTCAGGGACGCTCGTGTCGAGGGCGGTATTGTCCGGGACGCTCGCGTCCACGACGCCTACGTCGGGGACGGTCGTGTCCATGTCGCCGGCCTCCGGAACGGACGTGTCGCCAACGCCTTCCTCGGGCGGGCTGGAGTCTCCCGCGGCGGCCTCCGGTGCGGTGCCGCTCTCGAGGTTCGCATCGAGCGCAAGCGCATCCGGCGCTCCGTCGCCCTTTCCCCCCGAGACCGTGCCATCGGCGAGCGCGTCGGCTCGAGCGTCGGGCATGCCGATGGAGGGGCCCGGCTGCGCATCGTCGAACGACCCGGGCGGGCTTGCGAGGCACCCGGCCGTCGCGACGAGCGCCCCGGCGACCCACGCGAGCGACCACCGACCCCGCGCTGGCATCGGCGCACGATATCACGCTCACTCGAGAACGCTCGCGCCGCGGTCTCGAAGGGCGAAGGCCGCCCCCTGCGGGTCGTCGCAGACAGCGATTCGATCGCCGCTCGGCAGGGTGACCGCGCGCACGACGACACCGCCCGCATCGCGAACTGCCGCGACGGCGCCGTCGACCGAGTCCACGCGGAAATGGAACAGCCAGTGCGGATGCACCCCTCGCGTGGCAACGTCGCTCATCGAGCCTACGGTCGCCCTGCCCGGCTCCCAGGCGAAGGCATGGAACGTCCCCAGGGACCCGAGG
Source organism: Polyangiaceae bacterium (assembly GCA_035295445.1). Taxonomy (GTDB): domain Bacteria; phylum Myxococcota_A; class Polyangia; order Polyangiales; family Polyangiaceae; genus Palsa-1150. The sequence continues at coordinate 15,675 of DATGJA010000196.1, forward strand.
TCGAGCGCGTCCTTCATGCCCCACCCGAACGTCTCGGTGTAGTTGGCCATTGCCCGCTCGACGTCGGCGGTATTGAGGTCGCAAAAGACGACGTCCGGATCGGGGCGAGTGCCCGGCGGTCGAAGCGCGACAGCGTCGAGTTCATGATCCAGAGCCTTCGCGGGTCGGCGTGCCAGGCCGAGCACCGCTCCCCCGGGGTCGCGAAGGGTCGCCCCCTGCAGTCCCGCGGGGTTGACCCACGTGGGGCTCAGCCGCGTCGCGCCCCGTCGTGTGAAAGCGAGCAGTGTGGCGTCGACGTCCTCGACCTCCAGAAACCCGAGCCAGTGCGGCCGAGCACCCCGTGCGACGGCCTGTTCGTGAAGCTGAACGATGTCCCGCGAGCCGGGACCGAGAACGGCCCCGTAGAAGGCAAGGGCCGCCTCGACGTCGCTCGTCCGAAGCGTGAGCTTGAAAAACCGGTTCATGCGCGAGGCCCGGCTCCCGTCCACGCTAAACGTCGTAGTACCAGGGTGCCCGTTCGGCGCAGAACGCCTCGATGCGCGATCGCGACTCCTGGCCCAAATCGTGAAATGCGACGCCGAGCCCCGGCGCCGCCCCCTCCACCTGGCTGCGGATCCACCGCACCTGGCCACGCACGTTGACGGGGGGGCCCCCTGGAAGCGACAGCACCAAGTCAAGCGTCGTGCCGACGGCGACGGGGCGCCACGTGGCCACGAAGACGCCGCCCTCCGAGATATCGCCGGTGAGCCCCGCGAAGAAGTGCGACTCGCTGGTGAGCGACACGTCGACCTCGATCGGAATACGGGGGGCCGAGCGCCTTTCGCCGCTGGAGTGAGCCTGCGCATCGGCGTTGGGATCGTCTAAGTGCAAGGACCGCATCTTTTCCAGTCTCGCGCCTACGGTTCTTCTTGGCAATCGCCGCGAGCGACGGCGGCGTCTTGTGACCGAGCGCAAAGCGCCTTCGGGGTGGTTATTCGGGCTGGTTGGTCAGCACGGTGACCGGGTGCGGGCTCGGGTACTCATCGGCGCGCCGGCCGCGTTCGCTGGGGCTTCGAGCCATTGGCCACGAACTCGCGGCGCAAAAAGCGCCGGCGAGAGGCGCCGTTGCAATTGTCCGGTGTCGCTGCCTTACTCGCGCGTGGCTCGGGTGTTGCTGTGTGCGCCGTGCGTTCGCAGACCCACACGATTCCGGAGGTAACCAATGGTCCCTCGACTCATCTTCAGCTCGCTTGGCGCCGGATTGCTCCTCCTCGGATGCGGGGGAGGACCGTCCGGAACCACGTCGACGACGACGCAAGACCTCGCGTCGGGCGCTAGGGGAGGCGGCGGACATCGCGTTTGCGCTGCGCCGGACGGCGGCCGATCGCCTTGCCCGCACGGACGCGGCGACGGCGGCGACGACATGGACGAGATGGGCGACGACGACGGCGGCGGCGGCGGCGACATGAACGACATGGGCGACGACGACGGCGGCGACGATCATGCCCGCGCGTCGGATTCGGGGCGGCACGGATGACGATAGGGCGGAGGAGGTCCGAGCTGGGAGGACGGGGCCTCGGAGCGCGATCGCGGTTGGCGCTCGCGATAGGCACGGCGTCAGCGTCGATCGCATCGACCTTCGCGTGCGGCGGCGCGGACACCCCGGCGATACGGGCGACCCGCGCGGGCGACGCCGGGTCGAGCGGGACGTCCACGGTGGACGCGGACTCGGAGGGCGCCGACTCCTCGATGGGCGGGTCTCCTCCGCCCTCCGGCGGGTCGGGCGGTGCGGCCGGATCGCACGGATCGTCGTCGGGCGCTTCCACGTCGGCCGACGCGGGGGCGGAGACTTCGGCAAGCGGCTCCGGGGCGGCGACCACCCCTGGGCCGGGCGGCGCGGTCGGTGACGCGAGCACGACCGTCGACGCGGGACCGCGCGCGATCGTGTGCGGTCACCTCGCGTGCGATCCCCATACGCAGGTCTGCTGCCTGGCGGATCGCGGCCCCCTCTCCTGTACCGCGACGAGCGCGTGCATCGGGCAGGCGCTCGTTTGCTCGGGGTCCGAGAGCTGCCAGGCCGGTGACGTGTGTTGCGGCAAGGCCGCGGACGGAGGCGCCCTCGACATCGCGTGCGCCCCGACCTGCGGGCCGAGCGACACGCGCATCTGTTCGGCGGACGCCGATTGTCCCAACGGCCGATGCCAGTCGAGGGGGAGCGGCTACGGCTCTTGCATCTCCCGTTTGCAGCACGACGCGGGGTCGGACTGAGTCCCCAGGGTCGACGTTCGCCGTCGCGCGCTCAGGGGAACGCCGTGAACAAATCGCTCAGGTCGGGCTGGTTGGCGGCGTCGCGCAGGAGCGGCGTGACGCCGAGGATCTCTTGCGCGGATCGCAGCATCGACGAGTGGTAGTACTTGGTCGCGCCAACGTACCCGCCCCCCTTGGCGAACGGTGAGAGCACGATCATCCCGATGGGGTACTCGCCGCCCTCGCTCTCGTCCCACGTGATGAAGATCGCGCCCGTCTTGTACGCCTGCGAGGCCTGAATCACGGGGACGTTCGCCTTGAGCCAGTCATCGCCCTGCCGGATGGCGTCGCCCGTACAGGTGTCGTGCATGTCGTCGCACAGGTTGGGCGTGATGAAGTTGTACTGAGCCACGGTGCCTGTGCTCAGGTCGCTCGCGAGCTTGGAGAACGGCTTCATGTGCGCGGAGCAGTACGAGCTCGTCGCGCTCGGGGGGTTACCGACGACGTCGTCGAAGAACACCATTGGGTTGTGCTTGGGCGCGTACTTGTTGACGCTCGTGATCGGGCATCCGGTGTCGGCGATGTCTTCTTGATACGAGGTCCAAGTCACGCCCGCATTCTTGAGGAGCGTGACGAGGTGGCTCGTCGTCGCCTGGTGGGTCACCGAGGGATCGGAGTCGCTCGTGATGCCGAGGTTGTCGCCCGCCTCGAGCCAGATGTAGTTCGGTTCGCTCGGGTGAACGGCAGAGGGATTGTCGTAGTAATTGCTGCAAGAGGACGCCGCGGGCAGGAGCGTGCCGTTGATGAACGGTGCAGAGGAGCTCCCCTTGATGTCCGACCAGTTGTGGTTCTCCATCAAGATGAGGAAGATGGTCTTGACGTGGCTTGCGGTCGCGCCGGCGCTCGGTGCGTCGACGCCACCCGCCTCCGAGACGCTCCCGGACTCGGCGCTGCTCCCCGCGTCGCTTCCGGAGGCGCTGCCGCTCGATCCTGCCGTGCTCGGGGCGCCGCTGGTGTTCGCGCCGCTCGCCGCGCCGGTCCCGCTCGTCCCCGTCGTCGACATACCGCTCCCCCCAGGCGTGCCCGAGCTTGCTGCCCCGCTTCCAGAGACGCTCGAGCCGCCGTCGGACGACGACGAGGACGCCGACCCACATGCAACGGAAGAGGTCAGGCCGGCGAGGGTGAGGACGCGGATGGCGGCGTGCGGTTTCATCCGCCGCAGTTCGGCCCGTTTCGCGACGATTGGCAAGACTCGCGGGCGTCTCGTCGCACGACATTGACGCGGCCGCCACCGCGCGGACAAGACGGACAAGAAAGAAGAAGTTGGCACGCGATTCTCATATCGTCGCGCCATGCTCCGACAGGCGCCCGTTTGGATTGCTCTGCCCGTCTTCGTGGCTTGCGCGCATGCGCCGGCACCCTCTTCGCCCGCCTCGGGTTCGGCGACGGAGCCCGAGGGGGCGGCCGAGGCGCAAGATACGCCGACCCGTCGCGACGAACTTAGGGGTGAGCTCGACGCCGTCAACGCTAAGTTGGCCGATCTCGGGCGCCGGCTCGAGCGGGCGCGCGACGACGTGAAAGTCGAGCTGCAAGGCGAACTCGCAGCCCTGCAGGGGCGGCGCGACGAGCTAAAGGCACAGCTCAAGAGCGCGGGCGAGGCCGCCAGCGCCGAGGGCGACAAGATGCGCGACAGGATTCACCGCGGAATCCTGAACCTCCGAGGGGACATCAATCGACTGGAAGATCGGATCCAACGGCGCGACCCGCCGTAGCACCGGCTCGCTCGCGCAGCGCTTGCGTCTCGGCGCACACGAGATCATGCCATTGCGCCTCTCCGCGGCGCATCGACCCGATCGCGCGGAATGCACGCGGCACATTGAATGCTTACAGGCTCAAGGGAGCATGACCGGACCCATGTCAGACCTCGCTCATCCGCACGGCCTGTCTGCGCTCGACGTCATCGTCGTCGACGGCCGGGAAGGCCAGCGCCGGGCCCTGTGCGCGGCGGTAGGCGCAGCGGGGCCGCGGGTGCGCTCGACGTCGAGCGGCTTCGAGTGCCTACGTATGCATCAGCAGCGGCCGGCGGGCGTGATCGTCTGCGGTGGCGGGACGGCGCCCCTCGAAGCCCTAGATCTTTGCCGGCGCTTGCGTTCCACGGACATGGGCACCTACACGTACGTTCTGGTCACTCGCGCCCGCACGAGCAAGCGCGACCTCGTCGAAGCGGTGCGAGCGGGCGCCGACGACTGCCTGACCGAGCCGGTCGACGCCGACGAGCTGGAAGCACGGCTCATCGCCGCCGCACGAGTCGTCGGGGCTTGTCGCAAGCTCTCGGAGCGCAACATCGACCTCCGGCACGACTCGCAGGTCGCGTCTCGCGCCGCCCGTACGGACGCGCTGACGGGCCTATGGAACCGCCTGCGCCTCGACGAGGATCTCGACGTCCTACAGGCCGACGTGTCGCGCTACGGCCGGCACTTGTCCTTCGCGATGTGCGACCTCGATCAGTTCAAGCGGTACAACGACCACTACGGTCATCCGGCCGGCGACGACGTCTTGCGCCAGATCGGCCGAGCCATCGCGGCCAACCTCAGGCGCGCCGATCGCGTGTATCGGTACGGCGGGGAGGAGTTCCTCGTGTCCCTCCCGGAGCAGAAGGGCGGCGACGCGGCGGCGGCGATGGAGCGCGTCCGGTGTGCGATCGAGACCCTCGGCATCCGCCACGCCCCGGACGCGCACCACTCCGTCGTCACCGTCAGCGTCGGACTCGCGCCGGTGGCCCTCGCGACGGACCGGTCGGTAACCCTTGCCGTCGCGCGCGCCGATCGGGCGCTTTACGTGGCGAAGGCTCGTGGCGGCAACTCGGTGGCGACGGACGGGGAAGAGCCGGACGCGCGGCGGGCCAGCGCTTAGGGGCGAGTCCACAAGGGGTCGCTTCTCATCTACCCCTGCAGGAACCCCAGGGCAAAGAACGCCGCGCCCGCAGCGCCCACGGCAAGGCTCAACCACCACATGGCCCGGCTCCGGGTCAGCGCGCCGATTGCGCTAAGCGCAATGGCCACCTGGAAGATCGTCACGCTCTTCGCGAACTCGTGGTGGACGTGCAGGGCGTGGGCGGACGCTTCGTTCTTCTCGTCGACGATAGCCTGCTCCTTTTCGGCCTCGTCCTTCTTGTCCTTCTGACTGTTCTTCTCCCGGTCGGCTTCCCGCCGCCATCGCTCGGCGACCTCCGCGGCCGACGCCGACTCCGCCTGTGTCGCGTAGATGACGGCCTTGATCCCCATCGCCTGGTAGTGCGCCCACTCGTCGTCGGCCTTCGATTGGTGAAGGACCGCGTCGTTCTTGTTCACAAGAGCGTCGTTCGCCCAGCCACCCGATTCGAGCGACGCGACGGCCGCGAGGACCGCTAGGATCGCCGTCGACAGCGACAGCCAGAGCAGCCAACGGGCCGATCCGCGCTCGGCCCGCTCTCCGAGCTCGTCGAGCTTCTCCTTGAGCTCCTGCGTTTCGATTCCTTCCTCAGGCATGCCGGTGGGAGCCCTCAAGCCGGCGCGTTCGACGGCGCGGGGGCACGGTATCACGGTGCGTCGCCGGCGCCGACCAGAGCGGGCGCCCCTGAACCGAAATGAGACGAGGGCGTGCCTTGCTCGAAGACACGCCCTCGTCGAGCCGTGAGCTCCCGAATCGGCTCACATGCAGGTCTCGTAGTACTCGGTCATGATGGTGGTGCAGTTGCCTTGATTCTTCACGCCGTTCCAGTCCGTCGCCGCCGGCATGGTGGCCGTGCCGTCGCCGTTCGTGTCGCCTCCTTTGCTGTCGTCGTGGATGGAGGTGAACGAGTCGCCCGTGCCCACGTTGAGCGTCGCCCCCTGCTGCAAGAAGAGCCCCGCCCCCGCGAAGAACTTCATCACGAGATTGTTCACGAGCGTGACGTTGGCCGTGCTCGCGATCGTGAGAGACTGGTTCGCACCCGTCCCCACGACGAAGGCGACCTTCGTCACGCCGAGGGTGATGTTCGCGGCCAGCGTGGCGCCGCCCGCGATGACGACGCCGTTGAACTCGTTCGGCTGGGGCATCGACGCCACGGCCCCCGAGTTGTCGAAGGAGTTCGAGTCGTCGATCGAGAAGTTGCCGCTGATCGCGAGCGGGACGCGGCTGTCGTAGATGACGTTGGATTTGATCACCGTCCCGGCCGAGGCCGCATTCGCGTCGATGACCGCGGGCGCGGAGATCGCGTCCGTCTGCGTCTGGTCGTGCGCGAAGATGCTGTTCGTCACCGTCATCGACGGGTCGTTCGACCACGCCGAGACGGCCGACCAGTCGTTCTGGCCGGCGTACGTGAAGGTGCAATGGTCGAACGTCGAGCCGCTCACCGCGAGCCGGATGCCGTTCCAGTCCTGCGCGGCGGGGCTCGTCGCGGTGCCGTCGCCGTTGGTGTCGCCGCCGTGGGAGTCGTCGCGGACCGACGTGAAGACGATCCCGCTCGTTCCCTTGGCGTTGAGAATTCCCTGCGCGTATACCCCGCCGCCGGGGAGGAACTTGACCACGACCTTGTCCGCGAGCGTCAAGCTGCCGGTGCTGTCGATGTTCAGCGTCTGGTTGGCCCCGTTGCCCATGACGAACGGAACCTTCGTCGCCGCCCACGTGATGTTCGTGCTGACGCGCTCGTTTCCCGAGACGACGTACGCGTTGAACTCGTTCGGCTGGGGCATCGACGAGGCGACCGCCGAGTTGTCGAAGGAATTCGAGTCGTCGATCGAGAAGGTCGTGTTGACCCCGATGGGGACGCGGTTGTCGTAGAAGATGTTGTTCGTCGCCACGGTTCCGGCGGCAGCACCGCTCAGATCGAGCGCGGCCGGCGCGGAGATGGCGTCCGTGGACGTGCGGTCGTGCGCGAAGATGCTGTGGGTCACGGTCACCGACGGTGAGTTCGACCACGCGGACATCGCGGACCAGTCGTTCTGCCCGGTGTAGTAGAAGCGGCACTCGTCGAAGGTCGACCCGCTCGCATCCAGGCGGATTCCTTGCCAGTCCGCCGACGCCGGCGTCGTCGTCGACCCGTCGCCGTTGGTGTCGCCGCCGTTCGCGTCATCCTTCAGCGACGTGAAGACGATCGGGTATTGATACCCGCCGCCGGCCTTGATGGTCCCGTTGGCGCCGACGTTCACGCCCGAGTTCGCGCCGAACTTGAGGATGGTGCCTTGGTCGATCGCGAGCGCGCTGTCGACCTCGAGGGTGCAGTTGTCGATGACATACACCGCCGCCGTCCAGTGCGTCGGCATCGAGATGGTGCACGCGTTCCCGCTGATCATGTTCACCGGAAGCGTCCCCGGGGGGACGGGTCCCGTCCCCATCATCGGGCCGGTCATCGGGCCGACGGGTGACCCCGAGTCCGCGGCGGCGTCCGTCGACGCGTCGGGGGTGCCGCCGTCCGCCGTCGGGCCGGTGTCGGCCGCGGCGTCGCTGCCCGAGCTCGCGTCGGCGCCGGAGCTGGCGTCCGGGGAAGTGCCCCCGGAGTCGGCGCCGCTCGAAGCGTCCTGCCCCGAGGACGACCCGCCGTCGGGGGTCGTCGATGCCTCCGGCGTACCGCCGTCGTCGCCGGCGTCGCCGGTGTCGTTGGTGAAAGTGCAGCCCGCGGCGCCAGCCGCGAGCCCGATTCCTACGGTGATAAGTACGGGCCGCAAGATCATGACGAGTTCTCCGGTGGAGGTTGATTAAGGCGCGCTGAAATCCCGAGGGCCGAGAGGGTCGCCGCCCCGTGCGGTGGCCGCGCGAGCCCGAAGCAAGAGCGCGTGTGTGGGGGACAGACTCCAGCAGCCGCCGCGCTATTCACAGCGGCAAAGTGTTTCCCCCCTCGGAAAGCACAAAGAGTCGGACAACGCTACGGAAAACGGACCGGAAGGGCGGATCGCGCGGGCCGGAGGGGCCGTCGCAGCTACGGGCCCGCGACCCGGTTGGCGAGCGCCAACAAGTCCGCCTCGTTCACGTCCGACACGACCGCGTACCCGAGATCCCCATCACGCCACATCGCGACGTGATATCCGCGCGCGGTCGTCACCGTCCCGCGCGCGTGCCCAATCGGTCGCAGGCCGAGCGTCGCCCAGGGCAGCCCGTCGGCACGGAACATTAGGACCGTGATGACGTGGAGCCTCCGCCGAAAGACGTACGCGGCCGCCTTGCGATCCAAGAAATACGAGACCGACCCGCCCTGCAGCGGGAAATCGTCGTCGCCGCCGAACGCCGTGACGGGAGCGAAATCGACGCGCCCCTCGAACCACGGCTTGACCTGGTGCACGCCCCCGCTGTCGACCTCCACCGGGTGCTCGCTGTAGAGGATCCGCAGGTAATCGTTGACGGCTTCGCCGACCATCGGGTCTCCGGCCGATCGCCCTCCCCAGAAGAGCATCGCGAGCACCGCCGCGGCGGCGCCCGAGGTCACCGCGGCGACCGACCGGGCGAGCCGGCCCCACGCGCGCGGGCGCGCCGGGAACACCTGCTCCTCGAGCGACCGCTTGAAAGACGCCGGGGCCGGACGCTTGGGGAGCCGCTTCTCGAGGGCAACCGAAAGCTCGCGATCGGCGGCGTCCTCCTGCCGGCAGTCGGCGCACCCTGCCAGGTGCTCGTCCACCTGGGCGCGGAGGGCCTCGTCGAGGCGTCCGCGCCGTCGATCCAGAAGGTACGTGCGTGCTTCGCTGCAATCCATGATGGCTACCTCGCGTAGTCCCGGAGCCGCTGGCGCAGCTCGGCGCGCGCGCGCGAAAGGCGCGACTTGACCGTACCGACGCTGCAGCCGATGACTTCCGCCAGCTCGCCCTCGGTCAGCCCCTCGAGGTCGAGCAGGATGACGGTCCGCGCGTCGACGGACAGACCTTCGAGGGCCGTCTCGATGTCCTCGGCGACGACCCCGCGCAGACGCTCGAGCTCGAGGTCCCCCCGCAGCGCCTCACCACCCGACGGCCCGAGGTCGGGCGGATCCTCCTCGAGCCCCGAGGAGACCGGGCTGCGGCGCGTGCGGCGGTACGTATCGATGTACGCGTTGCGCAGGATTCGGAAGAGCCACGCGCGGAGGTTGGATCCGTCCCTATACTGGCCGCGGGCCTTCAGCGCACGAGCGAACGTCTCCTGGACCAGATCCTCGGCGTCGTGCTCTCGCCCCGTCAGGTGGCGTGCGAGGCGGAAGAGCGCGTCGACGTGGTCCAACGCGGCACGCGGCATCGAACGCTCGGACCGCACGCTCGGCAGATAGCAGACGGTTTCTCGGGGTCCAACGGGCGCCGCGGGCGGCGGGGTGCGCGCTCGCGCGCGGATCGGCAGCTCCACCACGAAGGGAACGAAGCGGCGGCCCGGACCGTTCCGTCCGCTCCCGCCCGCTCTAGCCGGGTCCCTAGTCCGAACTCTCGCTTCGCTCGAGGGTACGGACGTAGCCGAGGATGGAACGGTGCCGGCGCGAGGGGCGTTGGCTCCATCGGTCGGTAGGCGGCGCCACCCAGGCGAATCGTCCTTCGGCCCGAGGGAGGCACACATGCGACGTTCGATCTTGGGATTCTTCGCCCTGGCGGCTGCGTGCAGCTCGGCGTCCAGCGGGCAGCCGAGCTCCCCGGCTCCGGACTCGGGCGCGCAGCCCCCGACGCCCGACGGCAGCGGGGCGCAGCCGCCTCCGTCCGAAGCGGGGGCGACGGTGTCCGACGGCGCGGCGAGTGGCCTCGATGGAGCCGCCCCGATCGACGGCGGAGGCGCGGGGATGCACCGGATGAATCACCTGGTGGTGATGGTCCTGGAGAACTGGAGCTTCGACAGCCTCTATGCCGAGTTCAAGGGCGCGGAGGGACTGGCCGGCGCCCTGAAGGCGCCCCCCCAGATCGACCCGTCGACCGGGAACGCGTACACATCGCTCCCCGAAACCGAATCGCACCTGCCTCCGGGCCTTCCGAACGCCCCCTTCGCGCTCGACACGTACCTCGGTGTGAATCAGAAGACGTCGATCGACCTGACGACGAAGTTCTACGAAGAGCAGGAGCAGATCCACGGCGGCAAGATGGACATGTTCGTCGCGGTCAGCGCCGCGAAGGGCCTCGCGATGGGCTATTTCCACACGGCAGACCTGCCCCTCGCGGTCGAAGCCCAGAAATACACGCTGTGCGATCACTTCTTCCACGGCGTCTATGGTGGCTCGCTCCAGAACCACGTCTTTCTCGTGTCGGCGTCGGTGATGTCCTTCCCGAACGCGCCCGACTCCCTCAAGGCGGTGCTCGACGCGAACGGGTTGCCGGTGAAGAATGATGCGGGTGTCCTGCAAGACGGACCGCTCACGCCGGACGGATACGTCGTCGGGACGCTTTACTCGGTGAATAGTCCGCACCCTGCCAGCGCGCCGGCCGCGCAGCTCGTCCCGGGGCAGACGATGCCGACGATTGGGGACTCCCTCTCGGCCCAGGGCATCGACTGGGCGTGGTACGCGGGCGGATGGAACGACGCGGTCGCGGGCACCGATGCGGGCCTGCTCTTTCAGTATCACCACCAACCCTTCGTGTACTTCGCCAACTACGCGGACGGAGCGCCGGGCCGCTCGCACCTCAAGGACGAGACGGACTTCGTGACCGCGGCGAAGGCGGGGACGCTCCCGGCGGTCTCGTTCGTCAAGCCGGACGGCGTCGACAACGAGCACCCCAACTACACCGATGTCCTCAGCGGCGAATCGCACGTCGAGGATCTGATCGCCGCGGTCCGAAACGGTCCGAACTGGGGTGACACGGCCATCGTCGTCACCTACGACGAGTTTGGCGGCTTTTGGGATCACGTGTCGCCACCGAGCGGCGACCGCTGGGGGCCGGGAACGCGCATCCCGACGCTCGTGATTTCCCCCCTCGCGAAGTCGAGCTACGTCGACTCGACAGCGTACGACACGGCGTCGATCCTCGCCCTCATCGAGCATCGGTGGGCGCTCGCACCCCTCGGCACTCGCGACGGATCGGCGAAGGACATGAGCAACGCGTTCGCGCCTTAGCGGGGGGGAGTGGCCGTCATCCCTCCGCCGGCGCGCGAACCAGGCCGGCGAGCAGCGTGCCGCAACGACAGGCGCGCCGCTCGACTGCCCAGAGAACCGGCACGCTCAAATGGGCCTGGACGGCGTCGGCCGCGAGGGTTGTCGCCAAAGGCAGCGCGGCCCATGCGGGCTGCGTGTAGCTCGCCCCGCACGCGGCGCACGATCGCGTCGAGGGGCCACGGGCCCGCGGGGCCGGCCGTGTCTCCTCCAAAGAGGCCCTCACGCCTCGTCGTCTCCCAGCAGGGCGTGCAGCTTGTCGAGCGCGTCGTCGAGGATGGCGAGCACCTTGCGCATCTTTCCCGGGCCGAGGTAGCCGCGCTGTGTCCCCCGCTTGAAGGCCTTGATGAGCTGGCCCACCCGTTTCATGACGCGCGCCACGTCCTCCGCCGGAGTCTCCCAGGCCCCGGTGTCGCCCCCCTCGTAGAAGTCGGTGACCTCGTCCTCGTGCGCCTTGAGCTCGGCCTCGCCCGCCTCGGTGAGCGTGTAGGCCTTGCGATCGACCTGCTCCGTCGCGCGCGCAAGCTGCATCTCCTCCAGCATCTGCAGCGTCGGATACACGACCCCCGGGCTCGGCCGGTACGAACCGTGGCTCTTCTCATCGATAGCCTGAATGATCTCGTAGCCGTGCCGCGGTTGAGCGCGGATGGCGTCGAGGATGAGATACCGAACGACGCCGCGCTCCGGACGGGCCGCCGGACCCCGCCACCACTCGCTCCAGAACTCCGCCCACGCGTCGCCGTGAGACCGGCCCCAGCGGCCCCAGCGACGGGGATTCGGGGGGACCGGGGGAGGGGGGGGCCGTCTCATGTCGTCGTCCCAGCCATAGCCACAGGGGTCATGCATGTTCCACTCTCCCTCTGACGTTGTAGATATATCGATAGTCATATCGTAACGACATGTCAAGGCGGCCTACGGTGCCCGACCGCCGAGCGAGTCATGGTCGAGGATCGCGCTCGTTGATTCGGACGGCGCGTCAGAAATAGCCGCGGGGCCTCGTCAGGAAGCTGAGGACACCCACGAAGAGGGCGGCCCCGACGATGGACCATGCCACGGGAAAGGCTTCCCGACCGATGTGCAGGACGTAGAGCTCGGGTAGATGCAGGGTCCGCGCGAGCCAGAGCCCGAGGAATGCGCCGACGAACCCGAGCGCGATCGAGCCGATACAACCGGTGTTGCGGTGACCGGCGAGACCCGAGCCGATCGAGCCGCAGACCCCCGCGATGACCAGGAGGATGATCAAACCCGTGAGCGTCATGTGCTCAATCGATCACGGGGCCGCCCAAGGGGCAAGCGACGGCGGCCGTGGAACTACCGGCGGCGCCGCGCCCAGCCGAGCACGCCAACGACGAAGAGCGCGTAGCCAATCGCCCCATAGAGCACGGTGGACGGGAGGAAGCGCGCGAATCCGGAGCCCCGTACGATCGCGCAGAAGACGACGAAGGCGACGGGCCCGCTCAAAGACAGGCCCAGCGCCAGGGCGCCAGGGCTCCCGCGGAGGAACGGCAAGCGCGGCGGCGACTCCTCGACGGAGACGACCGCCGGCCGGTAAGGGTGCGTCATTCTCCCAGCCCGCAAAAGCGGTTGAACTTGCCGGTCAGCTCCGCCTCGACCTCCGACAAGCGACGCTCGGCCTCGCGGACTTCTTCCGCTTCGTCCTTTCGCCGCGCCGCGTCGAGCGCGTCGGACGCACGCTGGTAGTCGAGGTGGCCGCACACCCAGGCGGAGCGAAACGTATCCAGCGTCCTCAGTCGCAGCGAGTTGACCGACATCTTGCCAATCCCCCCCGAAACCCCGTGCAAACGCAAAGCTTGCCGCCGCGCGCGACGCGTGCAAGCCGAAAACGACAGGCCCGAGTGGAATCTTTGGTGACGTTGGGCGGTTTCGTGACGCGATGCCTTCCTCGAGGGCGCTCAGACGAGACGCGGCGGTCGCCCTCCTTGTTGGTGCCAGCGTCTTTTTCGCGCGGGCGTCGCTGGCCGACCACTATCGGGTGCCGACGGGGTCCATGGAGCCGACGGTGGCGGTAGGCGACCAGATTTGCGTAAACAAGCTGGCCTACGGATTTCGTATCCCGGTATCGGACAACTACATCGTCCACTGGTCCTCCCCCGAGGGAGCGCCCGAGCGGGGGGACGTCGTCGTCCTCGACTCCCCGGCCGACGGCAACGTGCTCCTCAAGCGGGTCGTGGCCGTTCCGGGGGATCTCGTGGCGGTCCGGGACGGGCACATCACGATCGACGGCGCCTCCGTTCCGGTGCATGAAGAGCTCGGCGGCTGGATCGAAACGCTCGGCGGCCGCGAGCACCCGGTGGACATGAACGCGGGCGGGGGGCCCGACCTGTCGGCGATCCGCGTCCCCCGGCGGAGCTACCTTGTCCTCGGGGACAATCGGGGCAACAGTCGCGACGGTCGCTCGTTCGGGTGGGTTACCCTCGACGCCATCCTCGGGCGAGCGTCCGCGGTCTGCATCCACGATGGAAGGCCGGTGTGGAGGGACCTTTAGGGTGTGTTCTCTAGTCCGCTCTCTCGCTTCGCTCGAGCGTGCGGACTTGGCGGTGAAGACTCACCCCACCGCACAAAGTTGAATGCCGATCGAACCAAGAGAGAGGAAATCGTCATGACTCCGATTCGCCGTCTTTGCACCTACGCGCCGTTGGGAATCGTCGGGTGGCTCGTATCGGGCTGCGGAGGCTCCCCTCCCCTGCCGGCCGCCGCGGCGAAGAACGCGCCACCGGCACTCGTCACTGCACCACCCCCGCCCAATACACCCACGGCAAGCAGCGTGGCCATCTCAGAGGACATCCGCCGCGCATGCGGTATCCCGGACACGGACGCCTATTTCACGTTCGACTCTTCGCGAATCACGTCAAAGGACCAATCGCCCCTCGATCGCGTCGCGACGTGCTTCAAATCGGGTCCCCTCAAGGGACGCGCGATGCGTCTCGTGGGGCACGCCGATCCTCGCGGCGCGACGGAGTACAACGTGACGCTCGGGCAAGCGAGGGCGGACGCCGTGGCGCAGTACGTCGACGCGCGCGGGCTCGAACGAGCCAAGACGTCGACGACGTCGCGGGGCGCGATGGACGCCGTCGGCACGGACGAAGGCGGATGGGCGCGCGACCGCCGGGTCGACGTCGAACTG
>DATGJA010000197.1:0-6056 GCA_035295445.1 Polyangiaceae bacterium
ACGCGACGACCGCCGGGATCGCGACGAACAGGCCCACACCCGTGGCGATGAGTGCTTCGGCGATGCCGCCCATGACCTTGTCCATCTGCACTTTGCTCGACCCCTGGGCGAGGTCCGCGAAGGCCACGATGACGCCGATGACCGTCCCGAGGAGACCGACGAACGGCGCGTTGTTGCCCAGCGTGCCGAGGAGCGTCATGCCGCGCTCGAGCTCTCTCCGGCGCTTGGTCATCTCGCCGTCGATGCCCGACGCGAGCGCCTCCGGCCCTCCCTTCGCCCAGCGGAGCGACGCCAGCAGGACCTCGGCCTCGATCGCCGGGTGCCGGCGGAGGAGCCCCTCGGCGGCCTCGAGGTCGCCCTCCTCGAGCAAGTGGCACAGGGCCTCGCCGAGCTCCTCGCCCCCGCGGCCATGCTTTCGGAAGAAGAGCCATCGCTCGACCATGGCGCCGATCGACGCGACGCTCAGGCCGAGCAGCACGTACAAGACCCACGCGCTGCCGAGCATCGCGACTTTGAGGAGGTATTGGACGATCACGGCGGTCCTCCTTTCAATTCGAGGCAAACGGGTATTCGACGACGAAAGTACCGGCGGAGGTCCCGCCGTTGGCCTGGACCGCCAGGAGCTCGCCGCCGCGCGTGAAGAGCGGGACGAGCCGGCAGTCCGGGCAGATGCCGGAGCTTTGGTACACGGTGAGGTCGAAGCGCACCGCCGACTGCCCGCAGGAGTCGTACGGGTCGGCGTAGATCTCGTATTTGCCCGACGGCGGGATGTCCTGGAAGACGAGGTCTTCTTGCCGGATGCCGTCGGGCACGCAGCGCAGGAGCGAGTCGCGGTCGATGGCGGGTGCGTTGGGCGGCGGCCGCGCGCCGCCGTCGACGAGGGCGTCGACGATCTGCGTCTTCGGGTTGATGTCGATCCCCTGCGGCGTGATGACGTGCAGGTCGACGTCGAAGTTCGTGTCCCAGCGGAGCGAGATGACCGCCGCGGGCGGCGCGGTCGTCGGGTCGCACGCGTGATACTTGTCGGGGACGCGCGAGCCGACGCAGAGCTGCACGTCGGTCTGCTGCCCCGCCGCCCCGGCAGCCGACAGGGCGACGAGCTCCAGCGAGTGGTTGCCGGGAGGGTCGTCGGCCTCGAAGTCGGCGGAGAAGCCGAACGTGATCTCGCCGGGGAACTGGGGCTCGAGCCCCCCGACGGGCACGACCCAGTACCCGCTCCCCATGTCGGCGAAGCGGATGCCGACGGCGACCGCGTCCTTCGTCGCGCGTCCCGACACAGACTTGCCCGACTGCCCCGGCAGGACGAGCTGGCTCGCGAACGTCACGTTGGTGATCGAAAGGCCCGGCTCCGCCGAAGACGCGGCTGCATCCACGCCGCCTTCCGCGCCGGCCTCCTCGGGCGGCGCGGGCGGCGCACCGGGCAACGGCCCCGGAACGAACTGGGCCCCGTGGACCTGAATGGGCTCGCTGGACGTCACGTACGCCGACTGGCCGGGCTCGGGGCATCCCGCCGCCCAAGACGTCGCGGCGACGACGAGGATACGCGCGTCCCGCTTCATAGCTGCACCTGCAAGCGCAGCGTCCACGTGTCGTTCTTGAGGTTGGTCGGGACCCCCGTCGCGGTGCGCGCCAGGGCGTTGCGGATGAAGTCGTACTGGAAGAGCAGGCGGGCCCGGTCCGGGAGCACCAGCCCGACCAGCGGCGAGTACGTCTTGATCGCCTCGCTGAAGGGGATGAGACGCCCCTGCCGCGCGTCGAACGCGTCCGAATTCGGGTCGTAGTAGTCGAAGCGGAAGCCGACGACGCCGTACCGAGTCACGTCCTGGACGAAGCCGACGTAGTAGCCGAGCTCGCGCTGGTCGAGGCCATGGTTGACGATCGGATCGGCGACGTAGAGGGCGCGGTCCATGTTGGCGCCCGCGACGAACTCGCCATAGAGCTTGGTGACGCCGCAGCGCGAGCGGTAGTTGATCCTGAGGTCCGTCCCGACCGCCCAGCGGTCGAAGTTCTGCGACGGGGTCGCCGCGGCCCCCTCGATCGGCGTCAGCTCGAACGGCTGGATGACGCCGTCCTCGTTGGTGTCGTGCCACTGGATCGTCGCGGGGGTCGCCGGAGTGCCCGGGTGGAAGCCCCTGCCGCGGATGGACGAGATACCCCCCGCCAGCTGGAGATCGTCGCGCGGGGCGACGTCGAAGCCGAAGCGGAACACCACGTCCTTGGCGGCGTTCGGATCCTGCAGCGTGTACGGCGTGCTCTCGCCGAGCGGCTCGCCGTTGATTGCCGCGATGGTCCAGCGAAAGAACCCCAGCGCGCCGGCCACCCGGACGCCGAGGTCGGGCTCGCCCGGCCAGAAGGCGCGCGAGAGGACCGATCGCTCCATGAAGAAGCGCGTTCGGGGCGACTCGACCAGCTCGTAGCCGAAGGGCGTGTCGAACTGCCCCAAGGTGGCCATCACGACGGGCGGTTGCGAGCGATCGGGACGATACTGCAGCGACGCCTCGGCCTTGCGCAGGTCGACCTGAGGTCCGTTCGTGGTGTTTGCGTCGAGCTCGACGGCGACCGCTGCGTACTCCCACTCGCCGATGAAGCTCGGGCGCGCGCGGCGCACGCTGAAGCGATCCGTGTTCAGGAGCGCGCCGCTCTGCGAGAGCTGGTCGAGGGCGTCCTGATGGCTCTCGTACTGGGTCTGCAGGTACGCGCCGACGGAGATCCCCTCGCGGGGCGTCGCCCACGGCCAGAACGGCTCGTACCCAAGCCGCGCCGCCGGCGGGGGCGCGGGCTTCTCTTCGGCCGGGGCCGGGCGCTCCCGCGCCGCCTGGACCTCGGCTCGGAGCTGCCTCACCTGCTCTCGCAGGTCACCCAGGGGGTCACTCGACGGAGCGGGCGAGGGAGCCTCGGGCGCGGGCGGTGCGCCTTGTGCGGCGGCGCTGCTCGGATACACGAGCGCGGCCGCCAGCGCGACGACCGCGCGGCGAATGCACGTGGCTGGCTCCAAGGGGACGCTCAGAGCGTCGGGTGCGACGGCACCGTTCCCATGAAGGGAATGCAGTTCGTCGTGTAAGGCGAGCAGGTGTTGTGCGTGTCCGTGCAGCCGACCACCGCGCACGAATTGCACGCGGCGTCCGCGCCGCCGTCCGCGGCGCAGCTCGTGGTGCTCGGGCAGCCGGCCGAGCCGGTGCTCGACCCGCTCGTCGATCCGGTGGTGCTGCCGCTGGTCGAGCCCGTGGTCGATCCGCTGGCGGACCCGGTGGTCGATCCGCTGGCCGAGCCCGACGCGGTCCCGCTCGCGCTTCCGGACGCGGACCCGCTCGCGGAGCCGGAGGCCGACCCGCTCGAGCTCGCGTCGAACGGGTTCGTGGTGGGGCCGGGGTTGTTGTTGTCGTCGCCGCTGCAGGCGACGAAGGTGGCGGTCCCGGCGCAGACGACGAGCGCCACGCCGGCAAGCCTGAAGACGTTCTTGCGCGCGTTCATCACTGGGCCTCGCAATAGCCGAATCGGCAATGGGTGTAGGGAGCCGTCTTGCAGTCCGAGTCCGTGTTGCACGACGCGCAGTAGGTGGACACCGTCGAGCCGACGACGCTCTCGAAGTGGCACCCGCAGGGCTCGGCCGCCGCATACGACGTCTCCGGGCCGATCTCGCCGGTCCGCCTGACCTGCATCGCGCACCAGGGGACGACGCCCGCCTTGGCCTCGGCGTCGATGATCGTCTGCCGGTTGGCGTCGGTGAGGCCGCCGTCGCTCTGCGTGGGCACCGCCGCGTCGGGACCGGTGCCGATGACGTAGTTCATGATCGTCGTCAGCGGCGCGCTCGGCATGCTGGCGCTGTTGACCGGATTGCCGCTTCCGTCGACGTTCGTCACGATGTGGACCGGGCCCCAGATGACGTAGCGTCCTTGCCGGACGTTGAGCTTGTCGAAGTGCGTCGAATCGGAGTCGGGCAGGTAGCCGCAGCTCTGGTCCTTGTGCTCATACGCGAGGATCTTCAGGTTGACCGGGCTGGACGCGAACTGGATCGACTGCGCGGCCAGGATGCCGATCGCCGAGTCCGCGTTGGTCGCCGTCGTGAGGGCGGTGACCATGGCAGGGGTGGCGCCCTTCTGCTGCACGGGCGCTGCGCCCGCGTCGGCAGGCGTGACGTCGTTCCGCCACTTGTTGGCGGCGAGGCCGATCGCCGTTCCGAGCATGTTGAGTGTGCCCGAGGTGTTCGTGCGGACGAAGATCGACGTCGGGTCCGACCAGGGCTGCACCGTGTACATCGCGTCCGCGTCGAACCCGAAGACCGTGTACGCGGCGTCCGCGCTGATTGCGGTCGCCTTCGACGCCGTCGGGACGGCGAAGGTCATGACCTGGACCGGGCCCGGGAAGTCCTTCTGGCTCGCGCCGAGGGGTTGAATCGCGAGGTTGTTGACGCACGTCTGCGGGTAAACGTCGGACACGCCGATGTCGAGGAGCGCGCCGCCCGTCGGACCCGTGGGCAGGGTGCAGGGGACCGCCTTCTTCTGCGTTGGATCCAGGTACGAGGCAGAGCTCGTCTCCTTCGTTCCGGTGATGATGTCGTTGAGGCCCGCGCAGGAGGCGGGAGCCAGGTAGACGATGCTGACGGCCGAGCCGAGCGTGTTGGCGATCGCCTGGAACACGGGCTGCGCGGCCGTGGAACCCCCCACGTAGACGACGTTGGAGTAAGAGCTGCAGGCGGCGCTCTGGGCCTCCGCCCGCGCGCCGGTGCACAGGATGGCCGCCGCGAGCAAGCCGCAGCTCGCGCCGACCGACGGTACTTTTTTCTTCATTGCGAAAGACAACCTTCCTGCGCACGGCAGAGTCTGCGCGCGCCGGCGGGTCTCATAGGCCTTGGGGCGGTACGCCTCGGTGAATGGTCGGTGACTTCTTCGTTACCGAAAGGCGCACAAACGCCTTCGAGGCGGTTCCGTCGCGTGCGTCGCGCGTCACATGAACGCCACAATGACGAGATAGGCACGTTCTCGTGGCCGATATCCTCTTGATTGACTCGGACGAGGCGGCGGTTGGATGTCTCGTTCCCGCCCTCGAGGAGGCGGGCCACGCCGTGCGAGTGACGCGAAGCGGCGCGGGAGGGCTCGTGGGGGCGCGCGCGCGGCGACCCGACGTCATCCTGCTCGAGACCCTCCTGCCGGACATCTCGGGGACCGAGGTGTGCCGCTCCCTCAAGAGCGACGACGTCACGCGGGACGCCTGCGTGCTCTTCGTGAGCGCCAAGAACACCGACGTCGACCGCGTGGTGGCGCTCGAGCTCGGGGCCGACGACTACGTGGCCAAGCCGTTCAGCTGCCGGGAGATCGTGCTGCGCGTGCAAGCGGTCCTGCGCCGCGCGTCGGCCCACGCGCACGGGCGCAACGGATCCAACCTGCTCGCGATCGACCGCGCGGCCCACCGCGTCTACGTGCGAGGCACCGAGGTGCGCGTCACCGCACTCGAGCTACGACTCCTGTGCGCGCTCTCGGACGGCGGCTCCCGGGTCCAGTCGCGCGAGGCCCTGCTGCGGGAGGTGTGGGGCAACGAACGCGGCGTCACGACGCGCACCGTGGACACGCACGTCAAACGCCTTCGCCGGAAGCTCGGCGACGCCGCGCGGTGCATCCGGAGCGTGCGCGGGGTCGGATACGGGTTCGACGCGCCGGATTCGAGCTCGTAGCAAGCCGCCGGAGGCTGTGTTGCGGGTCTGTGACTCGCGGACACGCATCCGTGGGTCCGCGCTCTCCGGGAGCCAATCTTCGCTGCCGGACGTGGTCGCGTTCGTCCAGTAGACGCGGGAATTCGAAGCTCCGGGCGATATAATGCCCTCATGGCTTCGCGATCGCCGGCGCTGGCCTTACCGCTGGCGCTGGCCGCCGGTCTCGTCCTCGCCCTCGACGCAGGATGCGCCGCCGACGCGGGGGATGCGCTCAAGCGACCCTACGACGCGAGCGCCCTCGATGCGCCCCTCGCGGCGGTCGGGCCCGGGTTCGACGCCGAGCCCGCGCCGCCGGACGAAGGGATCGACCTCGGCTCGCCCTCGGCGCCCGAGACGGCCGCCGACGCCG
>DATGJA010000198.1:0-11241 GCA_035295445.1 Polyangiaceae bacterium
GATGGGCCCGAAGATGCTCAGACCGGCGTTGTTGACGAGGACGTCGATCCGGCCGGCGCGCGCGATGACCTCTTGCACCGCCGACGCGACGGAGGATGCGTCTCGCACGTCGAGGGGCAGCGTCTCGATGCCCTCGTCCGCCAGATCCGAGATGGCCTCGAGCCGACGAGCCGTCGCGAAGGGACGGTGGCCGCTCGCCTTGAGCGCGCGGGCGAGCGCCCGGCCGATCCCGCTCGAGCACCCGGTCACCAGGACGGCTTGCTTCTCCAGGGAAGGCATGGGTCAGGCCGTGGCTCGGAAGGTGAGGACGCGATACTCGAAGAAGCCTCGACGGGTCAGCTCCTCGAGGAACGAGACGGTCTTGACCCCTTCGGGCAGCCCGTTCTGCGCGTAGACGCGCTTCATCCACGGGTAGGTGGGCATCGACTCGACCGTGATGTCCTCGTCCTGCACCAACTCGAGCCGCTTCGCGCGACCGAGCTTCGCGTACGTCTCCGAGGAGATCGCCGGGGTCATCGACCCGAAGAAGGTCCCCTGGGCGTTGGGGTTCGCCTCCATCCAGTCGGACATCTCGGCGAACTTGCGCGCGTTGGCGATGAAGTCGGAGACCATCAGCGTGCCGCCCGTCCGCAAGACGCGGCGCGCCTCGGTGAGGAACGTCCTGCGGCTCGGGAAGTGGAAGATGCACTCGACGGCCATGACGACGTCGAACGACGCCTCCGGAAACGGGATCTTGCAGGCGTCGCCGACCACGAAGCGGACGTCGTTGGTCGGGCGCGCGGTCACGAGCTCGCGCGCGCGTCGGACCTGACGCTCGTCGATGTTGAGCCCGACGAAATGGCAGTTCGAGAGGCGATCGTTCATGTGCGCGATGGTGCCGCCGAAGCCACAGCCGACCTCGAGGATGCGCTGGCCGTCGGCCACGCCAGCGGCGCGGGACACGTGCTCGGTCATGGCCTCGGCTCCGGCAAGGAACGTCTCGTCGGAGACGTCGCCCTCGACCGGCCGCGCAAAGTAACCCCAGTGCAGGTGGCGCTGGAAGACGCGCGTGATGTGCGAATCGGGCCCCTGCGCGAGACGGTCGAAGAAGTCGTCGAAATAGGGCAGGTCGACGCTCATTGGGGGCTCAACTTCGACACCACGAGGGCCACCGCGTCGCCGATCGAGTGAACCTTGTCGGCCTCCTCGTCGCTCACTTCGATGGAGAATTTCTCCTGGATCTCGATGACGATGTCGATGAGGCGGGCAGAGTTGACGCGCAGATCTTTCAGGAACGTCGTTTGAGGGGTGGCCTGAGCGAGCGCCTCCTGATTCCTAGCGAAGCGCTTGAGTATCGACACGATCTCGGCGAACACCTCTTTTTGATCCATCTTGGACTCCGCGTTCTCTTGTTGGATTCTTACAGGCCGCCCGACGGTACCATCATACCTCGGGTGGGGGCCCGGGCGCTGCCGGCAGCGCCGCCGCGGCCACGAACCGCCCGTCGTGCGAGAGGCTCACGTCGGCTTCGACGCGCAGGCCCGCGCGCTCGACGCGGGGGGGTCCGTAGCCGTCCCATGCGCCGTGCACGCGATCGCGCACGACCTGGAGCTCGGCGGGGTCGCACCCGACGACGTCCGCGAGGATTGCACAGAGCAGCGCGCGCGCGCGGGCCCCTTCGTCCGGCGGGGCGGTGCGGGTGCGCGCGAGCCGCGCCGTCGGGATGGCCGCGCCGCTCCATGCGACGGCGTGGACGTGGTCGTCGCCGCCGGTCACCGAAAGCGAGAGCCGCGTCTCGCCGAAGCGCACGCTCGTCTGGTCGGGCGCGACGTGGATCGCCCGGTGCCGGAAGCCCGGGTCGGCGCCGAGCTTGACGAGGGCCTTGTACGCGGCCTCCTTGGCGGCGAACAGGGTCCAGAGGTCGCGGGGGGAAGCGACGCGCGTGCGCTCGTCGTCGTCGCAGACGCGCTCGACGAAGCCCCGCTTGCCGAGGGCGAGCCCGGCCTCGGGCTCGGCGAGGTCGACGACGTCGTTGCCGACGGCCGGACGGCTCACGCCTCGTATCTCCGAAAGAGGACGCACCCGTTGACGTCGCCGAAGCCGAAGCTCGCCTTCGCCACGATCCGAACGGGCCGATCGATCGTGGCGTGGGGGATCCGGTCGGCGTAGGCGGCGAGCTCCGGGTGCAGGTCCTCGCAGTTGGTCGACCCGTGCACGAAGCCGTGGTGAAGCTCCAGCACCGACGCGACGCACTCGATGGCGCCGGCCGCGCCGAGGGCGTGCCCGATGAGCGACTTGGTCGACTGGAGCAGCGGCATCCGGGCCGGGGACAGGCCGAGCGCGCCCGACCACGCCCCGACCTCGCCGGGGTCCGCGAAGGTCGCGGTCAGGTGCCCGTTGACGAGGTCAATCTCCGCGGGGGCGACGCCGGCGAGATCGATCGCGCTGCGGATGCAGCGTCGGATGCCGTCCGGGTTCGGCGCGGTCATGGTGCCGGCTCCGCGCTGGCCGCCCGAGTTGAGGTGTCCTCCGAGGACCTCCGCGTAGATGCGCGCGCCGCGCGCCCGCGCCGAGGGGAGGCTCTCGAGGAGGAGCGCGCCCGCCCCCGAGGACGGCACGAAGCCGGCGGCGGAGGCGCTCATCGGGCGCGAGGCCTTCTCCGGGGCGTCGTTGAACCCACGGCAGGTCACGCGCATCGCGTCGAAGGCCGCCCAGGAGTACCTCGAGTGCCCGTCGGATCCCCCGGCGATCATGCGCTTGGCCCGGCCTTCGCGGATCCGGAAGAAGGCGTCGACGACGGCCTCCGTCCCCGTGTTGCACGCGCTCGAGTTGGTCGAGACGAGGTTGCCGAGGCCCAGCAGCCCGCCGATTCGCGCGCTGTTGCCGCTGCACATCGACTGCTCGGCCACCGTGCTGCCCATGCGCGCCACCTTGCGCGCGTCGGTCCGCGGGACGAGCTTGTCGGCGACCGTCTCGATGCCGCCGTAGCCGGTCCCGACGATGGCCCCGGTGTCCCAGTCGGGTTCGCCGGCGTCGGGAGAGATGCGCGCGAGGCCGGCGTCCGTCCACGCGTCGACGGACGCGATGGCGGCGTAGACCATGTTTGCGTTCATCGTGAGCAGGTCGTCCTCGCCGAGGTAGCGAACCGCGAGGTCGTCGACCCCCTGGGGGATGCCCCCGACCTGGCACCCGAGGCCCATCGCGGCGAGCGACTCGTGGAAGCGGACCCCGCTCGTGCCTTCTCGGAGCGCCCGGGTGAAGGAGGCGACGTCGTTCGCGTTGGAGGCGACGACGCCCAGCCCCGTGACGACGACACGCTCGAGGGGCATTCCGTCGACCTCCCGGAAAAGGGTACCCGATCGGACGAGGATCGTCTCGAGCGCGCGCGTGCTCTTGACGCGGCGAGGGAGGTCGCGCGAGTCTGCGCCGTCCAGCCGGCGGTCGTGCTAGGGAGCAACGGCAAATCGACGAAGCACGGGCCGATAGCTCAGTCGGTAGAGCTGCGGACTTTTAATCCGTAGGTCCCGGGTTCGAGTCCCGGTCGGCCCACCTCTGCAAAGCTACGCGTTGCCAGCGTCGGAGGAGCAGGCGAAGAGGGAGATGCGGAGATTCGAGAGGGAGGTCGGGGAGCTGGAGGGGCCGTTTGCGCACCGGAGGAAACGGAGCGTCGACCAAGACCGGGCCGCGGGTCTGCGGGACAGATTGCGCGCTAGAATCAGCGCGTCCATGAACACCGTGAGCGCGTTCGCCATGGGCGAGGCGCGAGCCTGCCGATTTTCAGGCGTGTACGATCGCGAGCCGCACCCTGTTCGAGATCGCCGTCGACCTGACGATCCTCCGTCTCGATCCCGCAAACCCGCCCGCGAAGCTCCTTGCGTGGGAGGAGTCCGCGAAGCTCAAAACCGCCGCGGCCTTCCGCGACTACAAGAATCGTCGAGGCGAACCACTGCCAGCCGACGCCCCGCAGCTGGGGTTCATCGCGAGGAACGAGGCTCGCATCACGGGGCTTCGCGGTCAGTATTGGAGCGGCCGCCATCCGACGCAGCGGTGGACCGGCCGCAACCTTCGAGAAGATGCCGCGAGTGCGACCGGGCTGTTCTCCGAGGGTAACTTCGAGCTTCCTCGCGGCCGCATGGGAAGAGCGGCGGGGAATGCTCCGGTATGACTCTACCTGCATGCGTCCATCGAACCGCGCGGCGAAGCGCGCTGCGGATGCCTTTGCGGCCTTCACGGCGGGCCAGAAGTGTGCGCGCGTAAGTTGGTCGCCTGGAACGACGCTCATTGTGGACAACTGGCGATGTCTTCATGGACGGGGAACGCCGGCCTGGATCAACGACTCGGGCCGCCCGCTGGCCAGGGCGCTCTTGGAGGACGCATGCCTCTGACGCACGAATCGCTCTGGCAGAAGAGCAAGATGCTCGTTGATCGCGCGCTATCGTCCCGCGATCAGCAATCGGACGACGACTTCTATCTGTGGATGGCGCTCGTGCTGGAGCTTCTCGGCAAGGCCCACCTCGCCAAATTGCACCCAGCCCTCGTAGCCGATCCGAATCACGCGGATACGCTTCTCGCCGTTTGCGGCGGACCGAAAACGTCAGAGTACCGGTCCATCACAGCGAAGACGGTCTTCGGGCGCTGTTCGAAGACGATCCCCGGCTTCGACACGTCGACGGAGCAATTCTGCCTTCGGCTCGCGAACGACCGGAACGCCCACCTTCACTCTGGCGAGGTGCCCTTCGCGGCGAAGCGTTCCGCGGGGTACGAGAAAGCCCTGCTGCGCGAGGTTGGCGAGGGCGAGCCCTACGGCAACGACTGAACGCGGGGGCTGTGCGACGCGATGACGTTCGCTCGCCTGCTCTCGACGGCGCCGCGCGGACGGGGCATGCTCTGAGCATGGCAACCAAGGTGGATCACGTCATCGAGGAAGCCCTGGCACTGTCGGCTGACGAGCGCGCCAAGGTTGCCGCGAAGCTCCTAGCAAGCTTGCCCTCAAAGGCGGCGCCTACCGCCCCACGGCGCCTTCTAGACCTGGCAGGCAGGGGCGTAGGCGTTTGGGGTGAGGACTCGACGGCGACGCTGGAGCGGATGCGCGACGAATGGCGTTGACGGGCCCCCTCGCCGGCGCGCGGCTGGTCGCGCTCGACACCTCGACGTTCATCTACCTGATCGAGAAGCACCCCGTATTCTTTCGCGCCGTCGAGCCCATCTTCCAGGCGATCGATGGCGGCGCGGTGCAGGCCGCGACGTCGGTGCTCACACTGCTCGAAGTCCTGGTGAAGCCGCTCGAGACGAACGCGACTGCGCTCGCGGACGATTTTCGCGCAGCGGTGTCGGCGTCGCCGAATCTGCGCGTGCTCGACGTGGACCGTCCGATCGCGGAGAGGGCAGCAGCCATACGAGCGGTGCATGGGTACCGCACCCCCGACGCCGTTCACCTTGCGACAGCGGAAATGGTCGGCGCCGATGCGTTCGTGAGCAACGATGGGCGGCTATGCGGCTACGGGGGTGTCCGGGTAGTTACCCTTGGGGCTCTCGCCGGGCCTTGATTGTTCGTGCTGACGCGAGTCGCCCTTCCGGTTCAGGGAGGATCCGCCGTGTGGTCCTCGATACCAACTATTTCCGCGCCCTGAAGGCCGCCGACTTGGCCCCGCTCCACGCACAGGGCTTCGAGTTCTCCGTGGGGATGTCGGCCTTTTACGAAACGTGGGCAGCGGCAGCGCGTGAAGGCAAGCCGGGGATCATCATCGGTCCGTCCAAGGAGCTCCGCGCCATCGTCGATCCGGCTCTACCTATCGCGCCTAACGCCGGCGACATACTTCGCCGGTTCGCGATTCGCCGAGGCGCAAGTGAGAGGGCCAAGGTCACCCCTAGGTACGTCGCATGGGCGACACTGAACTGGCAGATCGCTTCGACCGGGAACGTCGACGACGCGGCGCTGCAGTCCGTGGGACTCGATGCCGATACCTACCTCACCCGGCGAGGAAGAAGCTGGAAGGAGTACGCACGGCTCCTGCCAGCAACCGAGCAGGGGTTGCTGAAGGAGGCGGGGCCACGAAGGGGCCGCGCGCGGCTCGTCGCCCATATCACGGGGAGCCTCAGCTCTCGAGGTCTGCGAGCCGGGCTCGCTCGCCGCCGGTTGCACGCCTTCTTTCAGGTGGCCGCCCTTCACATGTGGAACACCGCGCTCGGGGCGACCATGTCGACGGAGAACGACTCCGAGGACCTCGTGAGCCTGATGCACCTGGCGGAGCCCGCGTACCTCCTCACGCACGACGACAAGCTGATTCGCGCAGTCGACGCCGCAGGGACATACCAGGCACCGTGGGTTGTTCGACTCTCGGAGTTGATGGACGAGAACCGGCCGCGCGGACGTCCGTGGGGGATCGCCGCACGCGAGCTCGCCGCGGGGTTCAGGCGACCTGAATGCACGGGGCGGTGCGCGCTTTGTCGGCGTGCGTGATACGCATGCGGCGCAGACACAAGGGGCACTGCTCGTCAGCAGGGACGCTCCCGTCGAGCTTGAGCCTCACGCGATCCGAACGTCGTTCGGCACGGGGCTAGGCGCCGGCAGGTCCTCGGCAGTCGACGCGGCCGCAAAGGCGATCACCGCGCCAACATCCGCCTCAGTGACGCTGGGGAACTCCTTCACGATCGCGTCCACCGTGCTTCCGTGGGCGAGATGCGCGAGGAGCATGTGGACCGGGATGCGCGTGCCGCGGATCACGGGCAGTCCGCCGCAGACGTGGGGGTCACGGGCAAAGTGGTCCTGGTACGTCGCCGAGCGCGTCCCGTCGCGGCACTCGACGAGCTCGAGCGGCGCGTCGAAGTCAGGCGCCATGTGAACACGACCGGCGGCAGTTCCGGGCCGGCGCTCGCGGGGAGGCTGCGCGACGGCGACGCTCGCCAGAAGCTTCACGGCGAGCCTTTTGCGCTCCTCCGGTGGAAGAGCCATCGCCTGCTGCTCGAGAAGCTCCGCGGGGGCCATCCGTCAGAATTGTGCATCGCCCTGCCGCTCATGTCGACGGGGTTGGGGGGAACCGAGTCCGCCTGCTCAGTGGGAGCTCGGCCGACCGGGAGCCGGGATGATCACGCCCGGTCGGTACGCCGAAACCGCGAGGCTGAGGCACGATCGATCAGCATCTCGGCCAGGTCCAAGGCCCTCGCCACCGCCAGCGGCCCCCCCTCGAGCACCCTCCGCGCGAGCCGCACCTCCTCGCGCCCGAGCACGATCGCCGCGAGCTCCCGCGCCGCTTCGATCACCGCGGCGTCCTTTGACGCAGCCAGCTCGAGCACCCGCCGCGCCACGAAGGATCCGCTCGGGATCAGATGGGGGTTAACCCCGCGCGTCTCCTCACGTTCGCTTCGCCCTTTTAATCCGTAGGTCCCAGGCGGACCTTGCCCCCGTTGACGTCGACGTCCTCGCGGCGCGCCTGGAAGAGCTCCTTGCGGCGGGCGGTCGTCGCGAGCACGAAGGCGACGGCGGCGGCCCGAGGCTTCGGCAGCGTGGCGCAGAGCGCGCCGGCCTGGTCGATGGTCAGGGAGGTCTTGCGCGGCTCGTACTTCGGCGAGAAGCCGACGGGCAGCACCTCCGACGGGTCTTTTCGGAACTCGCCGCGCCGGCGCGCGCGCTTCAGGACCTGGCGTAGTGCGACGAGCTCCTTGTGGATCGTGTTCTGCGTCACGAAGCGGGTAGGGGAGCCGTCGTCGGCTAACGCCACGGGCTCCTTGGACCGCGCCTCGATGAAGTCGTCGACCACGCGCGGCTGCTCGAGATCGGCCAGCGGGCGGTCGGCACCGAAGTGGCGGTTGAGGACGCCGCACTTGTGCCGGTACATCTCCCGTGTGTCGGTGGCGACGTCCTTGCGTTCGAGCTCGGCGAGGAAGCCGTTTATCGCGCCGCCGACCGTCGCGGATGCCGCGGCTGCGTGAACGGGGTATCGATGGCTCGAGTCGCTCCACCCGCGCGGGATCGAGTCCGCCACACGCAATCGTGAAAAACGTTCGGTCGCCGCGCGCCACACGAGGCCAGCGCTCCCAGTGTAGAGGTCCATGTGTCGTGCCCCCGCCACGCCGGGCCGACGGTCTCCGTCGCTGCTATGCTGTGAGGGCGATGTCCTCCTCGACCCGAACCGGTGCCCCGGATGCCGCGCCGCGGACTGCGCAGGAGCTCGAGCGAGCGCGCGCCGCCGGCCGTAAGCGGCTGCGAGGAGCGGTCGAGCAGATCCGCGCGGACTCGAAAAAGAGCGGGGCCGCAAAGCTAAGCGACGAAGAGATCGAGCGCGAGGTTCGCGCGGCCCGGGCAGAGCGCCGAACGAAGCGTTGACGAGCGTAGATGGTTGCGCTCGTGTAGCGCCGCAATGCGGGTCGTGCTGGACACGAACGTGATCGTTTCGGGCTTGATACACGAACGCGGGACACCGGCCTTCGTTGTGGATGCTGTGGTCAAGGACGAATCGATCGTCCTGCTCTGGGACGAACGCATGGTCGAGGAATACGCTGATGTGCTCGCCCGCCCGCGCTTTGGGCTCGATCCAGCCAACGTGGGGGCGCTCCTCGATCGCGTGCGTCACTTGGGCGAACGTGTGGCCGCCCTTCGATACGACGGCGCCGTCGCCGATGACGACGACCGCCCGTTTCTCGAGGTGGCGTTGACGGGACGCGCGGACTTCCTGGTGACCGGCAACCGGAAGCACTTTCCAGCGGGCCACGACGTGCCGCAGTGGCTCCGCATCGTCTCGCCGCGAGAGTTCATGGTGGTCCTGTTCGTGCGCTCGATCGTGCGCGCCATTTTCCCCTGGGTGTAACGGCGTAGTGGAGGTCCGCGCGCAAGAGGGGGCCCGCGCCGGCCGCTTCAAACGCCTGCGAAGAGCTCGGCCGGCTTGACCTTGAGGGCCTTGGCGATGCCAATCGTGTTAAGACGCCTGCGCATGCTGCTGTCGACCTCGACCGCTTCCATTGGGTGCCCGACTTCAGCATCGTGCGTGAGGGAGACCGCGTCGTCTTCGCGGGCTTCCCCCGGAGTCCTTGGATAACGAAGTCGACTATGAAGCGCGGCATATTAGCGGCAACGGTTCGTTGCGCACGCCCGGTACGTCAGGCCCGACGCATCCACGTGGCTGCACGCGATCCAGGTCACGGACATGGGCAAGGTGACGACGCTCAACGGGATGAGCGGTGGGCCGGTGTTCATTTGCGTGGACGGCGCTTCCGAATGGAGCTTCGCCGGGGTGCTCGTTCGCGGCAACGATGCCGGGCTCGCTCACTTCGTTGAAGCTCGTGTTCCGTGGTACGCGATTCGGGCGACGATGCGCGCGCAGCGCAACGCGGCCAAGCGCTTTCGGCGAGAAGTTTGGCGGAAACGCTGACGGTGGTCGCCGCCGAGGCGTGCGGCTAGGGTTCGCCGCTCGACGTCCGCATGTCTACCGTCTTGCTTACCGGAGGCACCGGGTTCGTGGGCGGCGCGCTCGCCGCTCGTCTGCTCAAGGATGCTCGCGTCGACCAGCTGGTCGCGCTGGTGCGCGCGGCCGATGCCGCTCAGGCGACAGAGCGGCTGGTGCGTTCGCTTCAGCGGTTCGACGTTCCGCTCGCCGGCGTCGAGCGGCTCCAGGTCGTCCAGGGCGCGCTCGGCGCCTTCGACCTTCCCGCGGACGTCCGCGACAGGCTGACCCATGTGATCCACGCGGCTGCGCACACGTCGCTGCGTTCGGTCCGCACGTCACGCGAGACCAACGTCGAAGGAACCCGCGCCCTGGCGCGGGCCGTCGAGCGGGCTCCGAAGCTCAAGCGCCTCGTCTTCATCGGCACCGCTTACCGATGCGGCGCGCTCGACGTGCCCGTCGTCGACGAGGACATGCCCGCCAGCGGCACGCACGTGGTTGAATACACGCGCACCAAGGCGGAGGCAGAAAGCATCCTCGAGGGCTTGGACCTGCCGCTGGTCATCGCACGACCGTCGATCGTGATCGGGCACACCCGACTCGGGGTCGCTCCGTCCGCGAGCTTGTTCTGGTACTACCGTGCGCTAGCGCGTGTGGGGGTTGCACCCTTCTCCGACTCATTCCGCCGCGACATCGTCCCCGTGGACTGGGTAGCCGACGCCCTCGTCGACCTCACGCTGCGCGACAGGCTGACCTTCACGCGGTACCACCTGTCGGCCGGGGAGGGCGCCTCCGAGACGTGGGCATCGGTCCGCGCGGAGTTCGTGCGCCTCGCGGGTGGGCCGAGTCGTTCCGAGCGCGTCGAGCCCTCCAAACTGACCGAGCATCCAGGCTGGGGCGCTCTCGGGCTTCACCCGCGCACCGTCGCGGCGGTCGAAGCGTGCGCACTGTTCGCAGTCCTGCCGTTCGGAGTGTTCTCCAATCGCCGACTGCTCGCCGAGGGCGTTGCGTCGCCCCCCCGCTTCACCGGGTACCTGCGTCGCTGCGTGGAGACCTGTGCCGGCACAATCGACGAGCAAGCGCTTGATGACGTCTACCTCGGCGTGGTTCGTCGCCCTCGCGCGACCTTCGATGCCCTGATGACGGACGACCGGCGGTTGCGCCTCGGAGCCCTGGCGCTCTCCGGCAACGTGGCGCTTTACACGCTTGTGTACGTGTTCCTGGCCCTCGGCCACGGGCGACCGACTGTCTTCCGACCCTGGCTCGCGATCGACGCGGAATCGTACTACCGCTGGAACGTCTTCCTTCTCGCGCCGAGCATGGTCATGTCGTGGATCCTCGCTGCGGCAGTCGCGCAGCTCTTCGCACGGCTGTTCGGCGGCAAAGGCACGTTCGAGGATGCTCTCAGCGTATTCGGCTTCGGAAGCGCGATCGCCTCGTGGTGGACCCTTCTGCACGATTTGGTGACCGCGTTCCTCGGCGCCGTCGGTATTGTCAATCAGCGCGCCTACGAAGACGCGATGAACGCGCCGACGATCTTTCGCGCCCTACTGTGGCTCCTGATGGCAGGCTACCTGGCGGCGTTCGTCGTCCTCTTCTCGAAAGGGATCGCCGCTGCGCAGCGTGTCGGGCGCGTCGCATCAGGGATTCTCGTGACGACCGCGTTCGTCACCTACCAGCTCGTGTTCGTCATTTTCAACAGGTGATGTCGTCCACGCCCTACTGGCACTGCCGCGACGCCGAGACAGCCTGCGCCGCCGAATCGGAGCTGCACTTGACCATCAGAGTGCCGCCCTGGCTCTCGGCGCTGCAGGTACTCGTGCAGGTGACGGTGCACGTCGCTCCGGAGGCGCAGGTCACGCTCGACCCGGCGCCCGCCGAAACT
>DATGJA010000199.1:0-4602 GCA_035295445.1 Polyangiaceae bacterium
ACGGCCGCTACCCGCTCTCGAACGCTCTCCTGTTCTCCCCCGCCGATCCGAATTTCATCTTCTTCCGCGGGACGTACGGGATGGGGGTCTCCCACGACAACGGCAAGTCGTGGCAGTTCCTCTGCGAAGAGAACATCGGCCTGCCAGCGGATTACTCGCCGCAGGATCCTTCGATCGCGTTGACGATGAGCGCCGTCGTGGCCGGCAACTTCGCGCCGATCACCGGCCTGAACGTGTCGACCGACCAGGGGTGCAACTGGAGCTGCGTCCAGGGCGACCTCCTCGACCAGCCCGTCGCCGACGTGACCGTCCGCCCCGACGCGCCGCACACCGTCCTCGCCGTCGTCTCCGCGGCGATCGACGGCGGCACCGGCGTCGTCACGCAGGTCTACCAGAGCACCGACGACGGCGCGACGTGGGCTCCCCTCGGCCAGCGGGTCGACCCGACGATGGCCTGGACCATCAATTCGCTGGAGGTCTCGAAGAGCGACCCGAACCGAATCTACGTGACGGCGTGGAAGGGCTTCGTCTCGACCTCGCGCACGGTCGCGCTGTTCGTCTCGACCGACATGGGCCAGACGTGGACCCCGCGGGACATCCCGTCGACGATGTTCGACAACACGCAGGAGCAGTACGTGTGGCTCGGCGGGGTGGACCCGACGGACGCCGATCGGGTCTACCTTCGCTCCAACGTCGACCCGGGCGTGGGGGGCACGTCCAAGCTGTACGTGACGGCGAACGCGGGCCAGTCGTTCGCGGTGGCGAAGAGCTTCGACCTGGCGGAGACCTCGATGACGCTGACGCTCGGGGAGATCCTGGGCTTCGCCCTGTCGCCCGACGGCTCGAAGATCTATCTCGGTAGCTCACAGGGAGGTCTTTACGTGGCCGATCGGGCGACGCCGACGATTTTCGAACAGACGTCGCCGATCAACATCCATTGCCTCTCGACGCGCCCGGCCCCGGGGGGCGGCACCGAGCTGTGGATCTGCGGGGACGCCCCGACGAGCGTCCACGTGGGGCCCCAGTTCACTGTCGGCGTGTCGACCGACGACGGAGCCCACATTCAGCCCCTGATGCGCTCCAACAGCGATTTCTGCGGGGCGGCCGCCTGCACCGCGGGGACGACCTTTGGTTGCCACTCGCAGGTCAACGGTTCGCAGTGCCCCGCGACCTACGCGGGTTGGTGCGACCAAAACAACGACGTTCTCTTCCCGTGCAACACGTGCCACCCCGACCCGGGGCATCCCGCCTCGGGTTCGTGCTCTTGCTCGACCGTTGGAAGCGGCAAGATCTCGGCGGGGGCCGCCGCGCTGGGTCTCGCGGTTTGCGGCCTCGTCGGAGCACGTTGGCAATCGCGCCGCAAGCGCCGTCGCCCATGACGCGCCCACGGAGAACACAGCTTTGGACGTGAGGTGGAAACTTAAAGGAGACGCGCACCGGCCTGCGTGGGCGCACCAAACGCGCTACTGTGCGCGCGTGCGTACCCCTTCGATGGCCGCCGCGGCGGGGGTCGTCGCATTCTTGTGCGCGACGCCCGCCCTCGCGAACGGCCGTTTCCCCCAGTCCAATCAGATCGTCTTTTCGCAGAAGGACCCGAACCTCGTCATCGCTCGCACCACGTACGCGATCTTGCCGTCGCACGACAACGGCACGTCGTGGTGGTACCTCTGCGAGGATGTCCTCGGGCTTCCGTCCATCGCGGTGCAGGACCCGGAGCTAGCGCTCACGGCGGGCGGGTCGATCGTCGCCGGCAACTACTCGCCGAGCACGGGGCTGAACGTCTCGAGCGACGTCGGTTGCACGTGGAGCTGCGTCAACGGCGCACTCGGCGGGCAGGCCATCGCCGACGTCGTCGTCCGTCCGGACTCACAGCACACCGTGCTCGCGCTGACGGGCACGCAGGTCCCGTCGGACGGCGGGCCGCTCATGAACAGCTCGCAGGTGTTCGAGAGCACCGACGACGGCGCGACGTGGAAGCCGCTGGGAACGCCGATCGACCCGAGCTGGACGGTCGAGACGATCGACGTGAGCAAGAGCGATCCGCAGCGGATCTACGTGTCGGCCTGGCGCGGCTTCAACATGACGCGGACGACCGCCCTCTTCGTGTCGACGAACGGCGCCCAGACGTGGACCGAGCGCGACATCCCGAGCGATAACGGCCTCTACGACAACACGACGGAAGACCGCATCTGGATCGGCGCCGTCGACCCCACCGACGCCGACCGGGTCTACCTGCGGTCGAACTCGCAGCTCGCGGGCGGCACGTCGCGCCTCTATCTCACGACCGACGCGGGCAAGACGATGACGGCGCCCAAGGTCTTCTCGCTCATGGCGGCGAAGCCCTCGTACACGAGCGCCGAGTTCCTCGGGTTCGCTCTGTCGCCGGACGGCTCGAAGGTCTACGTCGGGAGCTCGCAGGGCGGCCTCTACGTAGCCGACAAGGCGACGATGACATTCACGCAGACGTCGCCCATCGACATCCACTGCCTGGCGACGCGCCCCTCGGCGTCCGGTGGGACGGAGCTGTGGGCGTGCGGCGACGCCTACACCGCGGCGCCCGGGGCGACGGGCTTTCTCGTCGGCGTGTCGACGGACGACGGCGCGCACTTCACGACGAAGCTCTCCGAGGTCACCGCCCTCTGCGGGCCCCTGCAGTGCCCGAACGCCGGGAGCTCGCTCGGGTGCAACGCCACGCTCAACGGCGGCGGCTGCAGCGACTCGTACATGGGCTTCTGCCAGCAGAACGACACGTCGAACTCGTGCGGGACGTGCCCTGGGGTCGACGGCGGGACGGCTCCGCCCGGCGACGCGGAAGGCGCGGCAGGCCTCGGCGCGCACAAGGCCTCCTCCTCGTGCGCGCTCGCGGCGGGACAGGGCAGCGCGGGGGCGCTCGCGGCGGTCGCGGTGGCCGCGGCGATGCTCGGGGGGCGCCGGCGGAGACGCAAGTGAACGCGCTGCGTGCAGGGCTGGCGGTGGCCGTCGTGGGCGCCGCCGGCGGCGCGGCCGCGTTCGGAGTGGGGTGCGGCCACTCGAATAGCGCGGCGGCGGACGCCGGGACGGCGTCGCGCGACTTCTTGCTCGACCCCCAGAATTGCGGCAACTGCCACATCAATCACTACCAGGACTGGCTGGCGAGCGCCCACGCGAACGCCTCGGACGACCCGGTCTTCGTCGCCATGAACCAGCGCGGCCAGCGCGAGACAGACGGGGGCCTCGGCGCCTTCTGCGTCAAGTGCCACGCGCCGATGGCGGTCCTCGACCAAAAGACGACGGACGGGCTGAATCTTTCGACGCTCGACACGAAGTACCACGGCGTCACGTGCATCTTCTGCCACACGGCCGAGTCGGTCGACACGGCGCACCCGTACAACGCGAACGTGACCTTGTCGAAGGACTGGGCGACGATGCGCGCCGAGCTCCAGAACCCGGCGCCGGTCGCCAACCCGGTGCACCATTCGGCGTACTCGACGCTCCAGGACAAGACGTCGCGCGACAGCGCGGCGCTTTGCGGGACCTGCCACGATATCCTCAACCCGCTCGGCACGCACATCGAGCGGACGTTTCAAGAGTGGCACGGCTCGGCCTACAACGCGGACGACGACGCGGGCGGCGAGACGTGCGCCCAGTGCCACATGCAGCCGCCGGCCTTTCGCGTTCTCGCGCCAGGCGGGCCGCCGCGGCCATACGCCCCCCACGACTTCCCGGCGGTCGACACGCCCCTCGTCCCGGACGCGGCCGCCCAGCGGGCCGCGGTTCAAAAGCAGTTCGACGATGGGGCCGTCCGCGGGGCCCTCTGCGTCACCCCCCACGGCGGGATTCGCGTCATCCTCGACCCGTTCGGCGTCGGCCACGCGTGGCCGAGCGGCTCCGCGCAAGACCGCCGCGTGTGGGCCGAGGTGATCGCCTTCAAGCAGGGCAACGTGATCTTCCAGAGCGGCGTCGTTCCGGACGGAACGCCGGTCGGCACGGAGCCGGAGGCCAATCCGGACGACCTGTGGCTCTTCCGGGACGTGATGTTCGACTCGCAGTGCAACCAGGTGAACATGTTCTGGCAGGCCGCCAAGATCGGCGGAAACCAGCTTCCGGCGGCGACGACGTTCAACAAGTCGAACCCGGCATTTTACGGCAATCACCTCCTCCGGGAGTTTCCGAAGAGCGGTTTCCTGAGCTCCGACGGATCGCTGGTTCCCGACCGCGTCACTCTCCGGATTCGCGTCCAGCCGATCGGCCTCGACGTGCTTGGCGATCTGGTGCGGACAAACGACCTGGACGCCGGAATCGGCTCGACGATGCCCACGTTCGACGTGCCGATCAGCGGCCCGGGGAGTAAGGCGATGCTCGAATGGACGCCGGAAGCGGCGAGCGACGCCGGACTCCAGTCCTATCCGGATCCGAACGACCCCAATCCTGGGACGACCTGCGTCGGCTACCCCGGCTTCATCGCCGGGTCATCGACGCCGGCTCCGACCCCGAAGTGCCCGCAGTGAGCTCGAGCAGACGGCAGCAAGGCACTTACGGCACGCAGAACGACAGCATCGTCGAGTCGGTGGCCGACGCCGACGGCGATTGCGCGTTCACGGTGAGCTGCCAGACGCCCGGCAT
>DATGJA010000200.1:0-9937 GCA_035295445.1 Polyangiaceae bacterium
CGGCCTCGCGCGCCAGCACTTGGACGGCTGCGCGGTCGGCTGCGATATTCTCCTGGCCGAGCACCTGCTCGAGCCTCCGGGCGATCGCTTGTACTGAGATCAACTTGAAGTCGTATCGCTGACAACGCGACAAGATCGTGACCGGGACCTTGTGCACCTCGGTCGTCGCAAAAATGAACTTCGCATGAGGGGGTGGCTCTTCCAGCGTCTTGAGAAAGGCGTTCCAGGCGGCCGTCGAGAGCATGTGCACTTCGTCGACGATGTAGATCTTGAAGCGATCGCGTGCGGGACGAAAGCTCACGCCCTCCTGCAGGCGGCGCACTTCGTCGATACCGTTGTAGCTCGCGCCGTCGATCTCTTGGACGTCGAGGTCCTGACCGGAGGTGATCTCGCGGCAGGGCGCGCATTCGTTGCAAGGCGTGGCCGTCGGTCCGGCGGCGTCCCCGCGCGGGCCGACGCAGTTGAGGCACTTGGCGAGGAGCCGCGCGCTCGTCGTCTTGCCGACGCCCCGCACCCCGGTGAAGACGAACGCGTGAGCGACACGGCCTGTCGCGATGGCGTTTGCCAGCGTGCGGGCGACGTGGTCCTGACCGACGAGATCCTCGAATGTCTGCGGCCGGTACTTTCGGGCGAGGACCAGGTAGCTCACGCTACAAGCGTCTACAACGCGCGCGGCCGGAACGCGAGGGTGCCCCGCATGGCCGAGTCTTAGCCTTGCTTTTTGAGCTCGGTGACCAGCTCTGGCACGGCGACGAACAGGTCCTGCACGAGGCCGTAGTCCGCGATCTGGAAGATCGGAGCGTCCGGGTCCTTGTTGATCGCGACGATTGTCTTGGAGCCCTTCATGCCCGCGATATGCTGGATGGCACCCGAGATACCGACGGCGACGTACAGCTGCGGCGCGACCGTGCGTCCTGTCTGGCCTACTTGGAGCTCGGGGGGGGCATACCCGGCGTCGCAGGCCGCGCGACTCGCGCCCATGGCGGCCCCCAGCGCGTCCGCCAGCGGCTCGAGGACCTGCTTGAACTGTTCCTTGAGGGATCGGCCTCCGGAGACGACGACGCGCGCTTCGCCGAGGTCCGGGCGCTCGCTCTTGGTGACCTCGAGCTTGACGAACTCGATGCGTGCCGCTGCCGCGTCGTCGGGCGCGCGCGGCGCCGCTTCGACCGGGCTGGCGCCCCCCGACGGCTCCGCCGCGGCGAACTCGGTCTGACGCACGCTGACAACGTGCACGGGCGTTGTGATCTCGAGCCACCCGAGCGCGTTGCCTGCGTACATGGGCCGACGATAGAGACGCTTGCCGCTGTCCACCTTCAGCAGACTGATGTCCGGCGCGTACCCCGCGCCGAGCTTGGCCGCCACGCGCGGGGCGAGATCCTTGCCGAACGCGCTCGCGGTCACCGCGACGGTCTCGTAGCCGCCGTCTTTGGCGACCTTCGCGACGGTGGGCGCGTAGCGCTCGCACACGTACGTGGCGAGCGCGGCGTCGTCGACCGCGATGACCTTCTGCGCGCCGAAGGCGGTGAGCTCCTTCGCAGCGGCCGCCGCCCCGCCGCCGAGGACGAGGACCGCGAACGGCCCACCGACCTGCCTCGCGAAGGTCACCGCGCTCAGCGTGGACTTCTTGACCCTGCCTTCCGAAATCTCCGCGACAACGAGCGTGCCGGCCATCACACCACCTTCGCTTCCGTCTTGAGCTTGGTCACGAGCTCTTTCACGTCCTTCACCTTGACGCCGGCGGCGCGCTTGGGCGGCAGTTCCGCTGCGCCGTAGCGGACCTTGAGCGAGGCGTCGGGTGCGACGTCGGCGAGCTTCTGCTCGGCGAGGGGCTTCTTCTTCGCCGCCATGATGGCCATGAGCGCGGCGAAGCGGACGCCGTCGGGGTACGCATGCGTCGCCGCCGTGTGCTTGGAGTGCACGCTTTTCGGCTTGACGATCTTGTCGAGCACCGTCACGACCGCGGGGAGGGTGACGCGCACTTGCGCGACGGCTCCTTCAACCTCGCGCCCGACCAGGAGCGCCTTGTCGTCCTGGCTCTGGATGCTGCCCGCGAACGTCGCCTGCGGCCAACCGAGGTGCTCGGCGAGCATCTGGCCGACCTCGTTCGACTCCGATTCGGCCTGCTGGTATCCGAGGAGCACGAGGTCGGGCTTCTCGGCGCCCACGACAGACTTGAGGCCCCGAGCGACCACGTCCCCATCGAGCGCGTCGTCCGTCGTGTCGACGCGGATGGCGCGGTCGGCGCCCGTGCCCAGCATGGCCCGGAGCATCTGCTCTGTCTCTTTGGGCCCGAACGTCACGACGACCACCTCGCCCAGACGCTGTTTGGGGTTGGCGCCGTTTTCGGTCAGGCGGAGCGCCGTCTCGAGGGCATAGTCGTCGTACGGGCTGGCCTTTGGCTCGAGGCCGGTCGTGTCCACTTTGCCCTGCGGCGAGAGTTTGATCTTGTTAAGGTTTTCGGGGTCTGCGACCCGCTTGACCGCAACGAGTATCTTCACCGCGCTGCCCTCCGGGGAGTGAATGGTGATTCAGGGCGAGTCGATAGAGGGAGAGGGGCCCCGTGTCAACCCGCTGCCCGGCGCCGGTGGCCTCGGACCTTCCTTGGCCGGTCCTTTCCCCACTCCTTGTCGGGCGTCCTTTCCCCCGATCGCAGAATCCGATCTCCGGAGCTCGCGTTCGTGTTGATCGACCCAGCCGAGCGCTGGGTCTAAGGTGCCTCGATGTCTCTCTCGACCGACTATCTCGTCATCGGTAGCGGCGTCGCCGGTCTGTCGTTCGCGCTCGAGGCCGCCGAGAGCGGCGACGTGCTCATCGTCACCAAGCGCAGCGCCGACGAGTCGAACACCAAGTACGCCCAGGGCGGGATCGCGGCCGTCGTCGGGGCAGGGGACTCGTTCGAGGCGCACATCGCCGACACGCAGCGCGCGGGCGCGGGTCTTTGCCACGAGCTTGCGGTCGAGGTGTGCGTCAAGGAGGGGCCCGCCCGCCTCGCCATGCTCCGGGACCTCGGCGCACGGTTCGACGTCGTGGAGGGGTCGGTCGACTCGGACCTGGACCTGCATCTCGAGGGCGGGCACAGCGCGCGTCGCGTCGCGCACGCCGCCGACATGACGGGCCGTGAGGTCGAGCGGGCGCTCCTCGAGGCGGTGGCCCGCTCGCCGCGCGTTCGGCTCCTCGAGGGCCACACGGCGATCGACCTCATCACGCTCGCCAAGTACGGCGGCCCCGAGGTCTGCGCGGGCGCCTATGCGCTCGACGAGGCGAGCGGCAAGGTCGTCACGATCATGGCCCGGGCGGTCGTCCTGGCGAGCGGTGGGGCCGGCAAGGTGTATCTCTACACGACGAACCCGGACGTCGCGACCGGCGACGGGGTGGCGATGGCCTACCGCGCAGGGGCGGAGGTTGCCAACATGGAATTCTACCAGTTCCACCCGACGTGTCTCTTTCACCCGCAGGCCCAGCGGTTCTTGCTGTCGGAGGCCATGCGCGGAGAAGGCGCGCTCCTTCGGTTGCCGGACGGTTCGACGTTCATGAAAAAGCACGACGCGCGCGGAGAGCTGGCGCCCCGCGACGTCGTCGCTCGCGCGATCGACTACGAGATGAAGCGCACGGGCGCCGAGCACGTGCTCCTGGACATCACCGACAAGAAGCCGAGCTTCGTCAAGGATCGGTTTCCGGGTATCTACGGCGAGTGCCTTCGGTGGGGGATCGACATCACGCGCCAGCCGATTCCGGTCGTTCCCGCCGCGCACTACATGTGCGGGGGGATCACCACCAACCTCGAAGGGAGGACGACGATCCCCGGCCTTTGGGCGATCGGCGAGTGCGCTTGCACCGGCCTTCACGGGGCCAATCGGCTGGCGTCCAACTCGCTCCTCGAGGGTCTAGTGTTCGGCCACCGGGCGGCGATCGCTCTGCGGTCGTCGCTCGACCGCAGCCGGCCCTGGCCCGAGGTGCCCGAGTGGGAGGTGGGCGCCGCCGTGCCGAGCGAGGAGGCCGTCATCATCACGCAGAACTGGGACGAGCTTCGCCGGCTCATGTGGAACTACGTCGGAATCGTTCGCTCGAATACGCGACTCCGCCGGGCGGCTCGCCGGCTCGGCCTCCTCCAGGAGGAGATCGCGGAGTACTACTGGAAATACTTCGTGACGCGCGACCTCCTCGAGCTCAGAAACATCGCCACCGTGGCGCAGCTCATCGTCGAATGCGCGTCCGGGCGGCGCGAGAGCCGTGGGCTCCACTCCACGATCGACTACCCGGACGTGGATCCGAAGCTCGCGCAGGACAGCGTCATCAAGCGTGGCGTTCCCGCGCATCTGCGCGGACGGTGAGCGGCCCGTGAGCAACGGACGCGCGAGCGTGCCCGAACGCCCGATGTCGGGTTTCGCCGCCTTCGTGTGGACGGCGGCGGTGTTCATGACGGAGCAGGTCTGCGTCGCGATGACCGAGCGCGCCAGGACCGGGGCGCGCACGGACATCGTAAGCTTGACCGGTTGCACGATCCTGGCGACGTCGCTCGCCGTATTCTTCATCGCTCGTGTCCATGCGCCGGATCGTTCGCTCCGCGCGACACTGGGCTTGCGACCCCTCGGCATCCTTCCGGCGGCGCTCTCTCTCGCAGCCGGCGCCGGTTTGCGGCCCCTCTTCGGGACGCTGGAGGGGATGATCGCGCGGCGGTGGCCGCTCCAGGACGCCGAGGCGATGGAGAGCGTCCAGCGATTGGTGTCGAGCTCGTCGCGCGCGGCGCTCGTCGTCGGCGTGTTCGTCGTGACGCCCGTGGCGGTCGAGGTGTTCTTCCGCGGCATCCTCTTCGGGGAGGTCCGGCGGTCGGGGTCGCGGGGAAGGGCGCTCCTCCTGACGACGGCTCTGTTCGCGCTGTACTCGACGGCGGCGGCCGACGCGCGGGACCTCCCCACCGCGGCGCTCGCCGGTCTCGCGTTCGGGTGGCTGCGCCTCCGAACGGGTACCGTGGTCGCCCCGGTCGCGGCGCACCTCGCCTACTGGGCGGTCGAGGTGGTCCCGATCCTTCGCGGCGGGGACTTGCTGGCGGACGTCGTGTACCCCACGCGTTGGATGGCGGCGGGAGCCGTCATCGCCGTGCTGGCGCTCGCCGCGGTGGGGTGGGGCGGGGCCGACGAGGAGAACTCAGATTCTAGCTCGTAGAGCTGAAGAGCGGCTCGACCAGCGCGAAGCGCACGTTCGACGCGAGGCGGTAGCGGGTCCGGCCGTACTCTCCCGCGTCGCGGACGCGCTCGATCGCCGCCGGATCGCCGAGCAGGTCGCGGACCCGCGAGATGAGCACGCGCACCCGGTGCTCCGCGTCCGCGCTCTCCGGCCCGGGCCCGCCGGCCGCCCGCAGGATCTCGTCGGCGCTCAGACCCTCTCGCGCCCGCCGGAGCAACTGCACGACCAGCGGCTCGAGCGCGCGACGGCGCTCGAGCGAGACCTCGCGGTCGTAGACGCGCAGCGCGTGGGCGAGCGTATCGACCACGAGTGTCGCCCCCTCGGTCGCCTTGGCCAGGTCCGCGACGGGGATGCGCGTCACGCCTTGCGGGGTCGTCACGTAGATGAGCGTCTCGCCCTCGGTGGGCTCCTGGATGGCCTCGACGTCGTCGGTGGAGGGGGGGATCGAGGCGCGTCCAGTCGACGGCAAACCCGAAGGGGGGGCGGGAACGGTCGCGCCCGAAGTCGCGGCGGTCACGAGCGCGATCATCCGCTCGGCGTAGCGTACGACCCGGCTGTCGCCGCTCCTGAGCGCGAGCTGCCAGAGATCGATCGAAGATTGACGATCCGGAAACACCCAACCATGACGCTCACCGGACAAGGCCGCGCGTTCGACACCCGCACGTGCGCTCGCGTGGTCTCCCGACGCGAGCGCGCAGCGGCCGACGACGAGGTTGAGCGACCCCGTCACGAACGCCTCGGGCAGCTGCTCGACGTGGGGTAGGGCGGCGTCGAGCGCCTCGCGGCCCTGGCCGCAGCACTCGAGCGTGCGCGCACGGGCGGAGACGAGGTCCTGCTCGTCCGACGCCTCGACGATCGCCAGCTCGCCCCGCAGCTTCTCCGCCTTGGCGAGCCACTGCTTGGCCGCTTGGGCGCGACCGAGCATCGCGAGCGCCCAGGCGCGGTGCCCCGCGAGCTGAAAGCGCAGCATAGGGTGGTCGATCTCGCCGAGGACCACCAGCGCCTCGTCGATCGCATGGAGCGCGGCGAGCGGTCGATCCGCCGCGATCTCGACGATGGCCAACACGTCGTGCGCGTCCGCGTGGCGCCAGCCGGCGGCGACCTCCCGCGCGATCGACAGCGCTTGCATAGCGTGGTGCCGCCCTTCGTCGAACCGCCCGATGCTCCCGAGGGCGATCGCCAGGTTGCCGTGCGCGCTCATCGCGGCGATGCCGCGGGCCGGGGCGCGCGCCAGCGCGGACGCGTAGTG
Organism: Polyangiaceae bacterium; assembly: GCA_035295445.1. Taxonomy (GTDB): domain Bacteria; phylum Myxococcota_A; class Polyangia; order Polyangiales; family Polyangiaceae; genus Palsa-1150. The sequence continues at coordinate 6,434 of DATGJA010000200.1, forward strand.
TTTGGCGGCGGTTCGCGGGTCCGACAGGCGCATCGACAGGTGGCCGAGCGTCATCGCGGCGGGGGCGCGCCAGGGGCCGTCCTCGAGCCGCTCGGCGACGTGTTCGGCGAGGCGCAGCGCCTGCGCGGCGCCGGCCTGACGGTCGAGCTTGAGGTCCAGCTGGGCTTGCGTGAGGTGCATATCGAGCTGCTCGCGCAGCCCGGTCCCCTTGGGCGACGACGCCAGCGCCCGAGAAGCAAGGCGCAGGTCCGACTCGGCGTGGTCGCTCCGGCCGTCGATGGTGGCCAGGATCGCCCTTTCGATGGCGAGGCGCGCCGCGTCGAGGGTGTTCCAGGAGCTCGGCGCCGACGGCAGCGACGCCGCGAGGTCACGCGCGCGATCGATGCGGCCCGTTTCCCGATAGGAGCGCAGCAAGCGAACGGCCAGGGTGGGCTCGGTGCGGGTGCGCGCCGAGAGCACCGTCTCGATCCACGTCGCCACGAATGGGGACTGGTCGGCCGCTGCGAGCCGATCGAGGAGCTGAGCGCAAGCGATGACGGAGACCCCTTCGCTGCCGGGAAGGGCGGGCGGCGGTACGGATCGACGCGCTTCGGGGAGCGCGCCGGAGCCCGGGGGGGGCGCCACCGACGAGCGGGGAGGCGGAGGGACCGATGCCGGCGGCGGGGAGCTGGGACGAACGCCGAGGGAGGACGACCACCTCGTCGAAGGAGGCGTGCTCGGTGCGCCCCGAGGGGTGGAATCGGGCGCGAGGGTAGGGGGCGGTACGAACGCGCGCCGCGCCATCGTCAAAAAATGGTAGCGCGGAATGCCTTCGGCGTCTCCTTCTATGCGCGCGGCTCAAGGTCCGGCCCGAAATGCCGACCCCCTAACCTCGGGCGCCGACTTCCGAGCGCGGTTGTACCCCCGCCCTTGGGGCGGTAACCCTTGTTCATGCTGGCTCGTGCTGGCTTGTGTCGGCTCGGGTGGGCCGCGTGGGAGACGATTCGATGAGCCGTTGGGAGTTCAAACTGCCGGACATCGGCGAGGGCGTCGCGGAGGGCGAAATCGTCGGGTGGCTGGTCCAAGCCGGCGACGCGGTCGTCGAGGACCAGCCCGTGGTCGAAATGATGACCGACAAAGCGACGGTGACCATCACCGCCCCACGCGCGGGCACGGTCCTCGAGACGCGCGGACGGGTCGGGGATGTCATTGCAGTCCACTCGGTCCTCGTCGTCTTTCAGGCGGACGCGCCGCCCCCCCCCGTCGAGCTCGAAACTCGAGCGAACGGGAGCCCTGCGGAGATGAAGACCGAGGGCGCGGTGGAGCGAGCGGCCGCGCCGGCTGCCGACGACGCGCCGCCCGCCCGTCTCGCCGTCGGTGACGTGGAAGCGGGGCGGCAAGAGGTGGCGCACGCGCGTGTCTACTTCAACGACAAGCCGCTGGCGACGCCGGCCACCCGCAAGCTTGCGCGCGACATGAACGTCGACTTGCGCCTCGTGCCGCCGAGCGGCCCGCAAGGGCGCGTCACCAAGACGGACGTGGTCTCATTCCGAGTGCCGGTCGTAGACGCGCAGCCCGCCGCGGCAGCCGCCCCGGGGGCGGCGAAGGCGCCGGTTCGGATCGCTCCGCCCGAACCGCGCCCGCCGGTGGGCGGGCCGAATCTCGAGGAGCGAGTCCCCTTCGCTGGGCTGAGGCGCAAGATCGCGCAGAAGATGTCGCTTTCGACGGGCACCGCAGCCCATTTTACGTTCGTCGAGGAGTGTCAGGCGACTCAGCTGAAGGACATGCGCGCGCGGCTGGCCAAGGCAGCGGAGCCGCAGGGCGTGCGCCTGACGTATCTCCCCTTCATCGTCAAGGCCGCCGTCCTAGCCCTCAAGAAGCATCCGATGCTCAACGCCACGCTCGACGAAGCGGCCGGCGAGCTCGTAATTCAAAAGTATTACAACATAGGAATCGCCACGGCGACGCCCGCGGGCTTGGTCGTCCCGGTCGTGAAGGGCGCGGACGCAAAGAGTATTCTCGACATCGCGCGCGAGATCGAACGCCACTCGGAGGAAGCCCGGGCGGGGAAGATGCGGCTCGAGGACCTGCAGGGGTCGACGTTCACCATCACGTCGCTCGGCGCGCGTGGCGGCTTGTTCGCGACGCCCATCATCAACTTCCCGGAGGTGGCCATCCTCGGTGTGCACCAGATTAAGACGAAGCCCGTCGTCCAGGGGGACAAGATCGTGATCGGCGACGTCATGCTCCTGTCGCTGTCGTTCGACCACCGCATCGTGGACGGTCACGTCGGCGCTGCGTTCGCGTACGAGCTCATCGCCTATCTGGAGGAGCCGGCGTCCCTCCTGCTCGAGACGGTCTGAGTGAATAGGGTCTGGCCCGAACAGAAGTTGACGCACAAGGTCCGCGCCGGCACGATTTCGTCGATGCATCGCGCGGCCGTGATGCTGACGGTCTGCGCGCTCGCAGGCGCGCCCGGGTCGGCCGGCGCAGCCGACGCGGCGCCCACTCAGGCCGAGCCGGGTGCGGACCAGATCCAGTTCGCCGCGCAGGAGCACGACCTCGGCTATCGCGCGTACGTAGAGCGGCGATACGACGAAGCCGCCACGCACTTCGAGAACGCGTTCTTCGCCGCGCCGAATCCCGCGGAGCTGCGCAGCGCCATCCGGGCCCGACGCGAGGGGGGCGACCTTGCGCGTGCTGCGACGCTCGCTGGCATCAGCGAACGCCGCTTCCCGAGCGATCCCGCGAGCGCGCAGCTCGCCGCAGACGTCATTGCTCAAGCGCGACCCAAGGTCTACGAGGTTAGGCTCGTCTCGCCGACCCCCTGCAGCGTGGCCGTCGACGAGAAGGCCGTGACGAACGAGCGGTTGAGCGAGGTGCACTTCTTCGTGTCCTCCGGCAAGCATGAGCTGCTCGTCAGCTGGGCCGACACCGACCGCAGCGAGCGCGTGCCGCTCGAGGCCGCGGCCGGCGGCGCGCAGACGCTGCGCTTCGCCCCGAGCCCGCCGGCCCCCCCGCCGCCGGCGTCCCCCCCCAGCTCTGCGCCCACGACGGTCCCCCCCCCGTCGGCGTCCGCGCCGGCGCCACCGGCACAGGCGTCGCTCTCCGCCGGCCCGGGCGCGAAGCCGCTTGCACCTCCGGTGTTCGTGACGGCCGCCGCCCTCACCGCCGTCGGACTGGGCGTGACGATCTGGTCGGGGGTCGACGCCCTGAATAACCCGGGTCCCGACGCCGTCCGGCGCAGTTGCGTCGGGCAGGGCGAGTCGTGCAGCGCGTACCAGCAGGGGCTGAGCGCGCAGCGTCGGACCAACATTCTGGTCGGGGTCACCGCCGGGGGCGCGCTCGTCTCGGCAGTCCTCGGGGTGTTCTTCACCCAGTGGTCGCCGCGCCGTCACCCGGCGACGGGCGCGCGCGTCGAGCCGGTGCTCGGGCCGGGCCAGGTCGCCCTGGTCTGTCGTTTCTGAAGAGTGCGAAGAGCAATCCGGCCGGACCTTGAGAGTCCGCAGGCTCGAGCGAAGCGAG
>DATGJA010000201.1:0-9903 GCA_035295445.1 Polyangiaceae bacterium
GAGAAACCAGAGGAGCGCCAGCACGAAGAGGAGGACGACGCCGCGCGGTCCGAGCCAGTCGGTCGCGACGACCTGAACCGTCCGGCGCCAACCGCCGCGCGCATACCAGGCCGACGCGTAGAGCTGCGGATCGTGGGCGAGCCCCCAGAGCTCGAGCGCCGCGTGCAGGCCGACGACGAGGGCGGCCGCGGCGAGCGGGCGGGCGCGGCGTCCGAACGACCGCCCCGGGTGAAGCCTCTTGCGCAGCGAGAGGAGGGCGCGCGCCGCGAGGCCCAGCATGGCGCCCAGGACGACCGACGCAGCGAGGACGGCCAGCGCGATGCGATGGAGCTCGCCCTGGAAGCGGCCCGTCACGAACGTCTCGATCTGCCGGGCTTGCGCGCCGAGATCGCCGTCCTCGGAGGGGGTCGCGAGCGCGCGCAGCGTGAGCGCGACGACGTAGATCGCGCCGAACAGCGGCGGTCCGCCCAAGCGTCTCGAAAACGAACGAAGCGCCCTCGGCAGAGGCAAGGCGACGTGGATTATGCGCGCAAAGTGGGCCGCCGAACACCGTCAGCGGGGGGCGCGACCGTCCTGCGCGAGCGCACGCAGGAGCGGCCGCGGGTGAGGGTCGAGCGGGGCGAAGCGCGCGGAAAGATCCGCGATGCGCCGCCCGAGGGAGGCGAGCGCGCGGCGGGGGAGCTTGGCGCTCGCCCCGTAGGGTGCCTCGGCCGAGTCGCAGAAGTAGGTGCGGCATCCGAAGGGGCGCGACGCGTAGACGCGGCAACGTCCGCCGGGCCCGAGGAGCGGGCAAGTGCGCAAGTCGACCTGAGGCAGGCGCCGCAGGTCTCGCAGCGGCAAGGAGGCGGCACGGGCGGCGTGCCGGACCTCTTCGATCTCGACGGCGGTGGGGTAAGGTTCGCGTCCCGTGAGAGCGAAGTGGCAGCACCGCGCCGCGGTCGAAGAGCCGACTCCGGACGCCGAGCAGGCGCAGGTCCAGCCGTCGAGCAGGGCGTCCGCCTCGGCGTAGAGGGCGAGGAGCTCGGCGCGGACGGTGCTGCGCGTCCAGGGGGAAGGGGGGCGAGACACCGGCTCAGGTCTAGCCGAGGCGGCCCCGAGCCGCACGGGCGAGCCGGTCGGCTAAAGTGAATGGTACATGGATGCTCAATCTCGCCCGGCGCTCAGGTCCGTCGAGTCGATCGTGGTGCCCGATCGCGAGCATGGCCGCGTCCTCATGCTGCGCGACACGCAAGGGGTGACCGAGGCGCACGCGGTCATACCGCCGCCGCTCGTCCCGGTCATCGCGCGGTTCACGGGGCGGGCGACGTGCGAGCAAATCGCGCGGGAGGCGTCCGGCGAGATCGGGTTCGAGGTGCCGGTGGACGTGGTGGTGCGCCTCGCCGAGGAGCTCGAGCGGGGCCTCTTCCTCGAGGGGCCGACGCTCCAAGCGGCGCGAACGCGCGTGCAGCGCGAGTTCGCGGACGCGCGGGTGCGTCCGGCGTCGCACGCGGGCGGCGCGTACCACGGCGACCGCAAGTCGCTCGAGCGCTACCTCGAGGAGTCCTGTCTGGCCAAGGCCGACGGCGCGGGCGTTCGCGCGGCGCACGGCAGGCGGATGGTGGGCCTCGTGGCGCCGCACATCGATCCGTGGCGCGGCGCGCTCGGGTACGGGCACGCCTACTCGGCGCTCGCGGCGGCGGTGTCGCCGGAGGCCGATACGTTCGTCGTGTTCGGGACGTCGCACGCGCCTATGCGCGAGCCGTTCGCGCTCTGCCGCAAGTCGTTCGCCACGCCGCTCGGCGCGGTCGAAGCGGACGAGGAGGCCATCGACGCGCTGGCGGCGGCGGCGGGCGGGTTCGATCCGTACGCCGACCAGTTCAACCACAAGCGCGAGCACTCGCTCGAGTTCCAGGTGGTCTTCTTGAAGCACGTGCTGCGGGGGCGGGCGTTTCGCATCCTGCCGGTGCTGGCGGGGCTCGGCGCGCAGCAGATGAGCGGCGAGGACCCGGCGCGCACGGCGGCGGTCGAGCGGTTCATGGACGGGGTGCGCGCATTGGTGCAGTCGCGTCCGGGGCGCGTCGTGGTCGTCGCGGGGGCGGACCTGGCACACGTCGGCCCGCGGTTCGGGGACGAGAGAGCGGTCGACGCCCAGGGTCGGGCGGCGCTCGAAGAGGTGGATCGGGCGTCGATCGAGCGGGCCGCGGGGGTGGATGCAGCGGGGTTCTGGGCGCACGTCGTCGCGGACATCGACGAGCGGCGCGTGTGTGGGCTCGCGCCGATCTGGTCGCTGCTGCACGCGGTGGGGCCGGCAGCGCCGAGCGGAGAGGTGCTGCACTACGAGCAGACGGTGGACGCGGCGGACGGGTCCATCGTGAGCCACGCGGCGGTGGGGTTTTACGTGGGGTGACGCCCCCCCTTCGTTGACACGGGAAATCGTGCGCGCTACATCCGACGCGGTCCGGTGTGCCGGACGCTGCGGGAGTAACTCAGTGGTAGAGTGCCACCTTGCCAAGGTGGACGTCGAGGGTTCAAATCCCTTCTCCCGCTCGAAGAAATAAGGGGTTTCGTGAAGCCGAGAGGCTCACGGAGCACCACCAGAAGAGCCGGGAGCACCAGTGGGAGCACCACTTGGAACGGGGTCGTTGGCAGGCGCCCCTTCGACCAGGGTGAGCACCCGCCCGATGCCGTTGCGCTGCTCGTCCTGTTGCACGGTCGAGTACCGCTCGACCATGGCATCGGTCAGGTGCCCCGAGATGCTCTTCTTGACGATGTCCTCCACCTTGGCGTGTCGGGCGAGATCGTTGAACGTGCGTCGGAGCCCGCGCTGGGAGAACTTCTTGCCGAGGCTGACCCGCTCCGCCACGTCCGCGAACGGCTTGTTCAAGACGCTGGGCGATCGGAAACCTCCGATCACCGAAGGAAAGAGAAGCTCGGAAGCAAGCTGCTCGGGGGTTGTCAGTTGCGTCGAGACGTGCCACCGGAGGACGTCCATCACCTCCTTGGGGAGCGCGATGGTCTGCCGTAGCGCGGTCTTGGTCTTCTTCATCACCTCCTTGCCGATGGTCTGCGAGCGCCGAACGAGCAGCGTCGCCTTGTCCCACTGCACGTCCGCATGTGAGCCCGAGCGGCGAAGCGGTCGCAGGGAGGATGGTCGAAGCCCTGTGGCCAGGGACAAGTACGTCATCGCGAAGTGTTGCGGGTAGACCTCTTGGAGACAGGTGAGGAACGCCTTCGCCTCCTCGGCGGTGAGCGAGTTGGGTTCCTCCTCCGTGTAGGTCGTGTGATCCGAGGTGTCGAAGTTCTCGATCCCGTCCATCGGATTCTTCGCGAGCTGAAACTTCCAGGTCGCCGCCTTGAAGATGACGCGAAGGATCGATAGCCAGCCGTTGATCGTCGTCGGCTCGTACTCGCCCTTGTCGATCAAGCCGGCGATCCCATCGCGCCATTGTGAGAGGTGGGCGGGGCGGATCTCGTCGAGGAAGTACTCGCCGAGGCCTGCGACGCCCTTCGTTCCTTGGATGAGATGGGTCATCGGGGCAGCACGACGCGACCTTCGGCGTCGAGCTTCCAGTGCGGGTTGTAGGCGACCTCCCATGGATAGCCATCCAGGTCGGCGCCGAAGCCCGAGCCCTTCGCCGAGACCTGGGCATCCTGGGCCAGCAAGTCGAGAGGGTAGAGGCCCAGCACGACGCCACCTGCGTCGATGAAGACGATGTGTTCGTCGGAGGTGCCGGACGCGACGAAGCCGAGGCCCTCGCAGTAGAAGCGATGCGAACGGGCGAGATCGGAAACGCCGAGAGTGACGACGGTCAGGCGCGGTGCCGTCGCCGCCCGCTTCGGCGAAGGAGCAGCCGTCGGCGTGGTCGTCGGCTTCGTGCGTTTGCTCATCGACCGCGAGGGTACCGCAGGATCGGGTTGGCGCTCCTGCACGGCGCTTCGTACAGTGGTCGCCGTGAGCGACGACGCCGCCATTGCCCGAGCCATCGAGCGCTACCTGCGGTCCGGCGAGTACGAGCACGACCACCCCGAGTGGCCAGGCCAGAACATCTTCGAGAAGGCCAAGTGCGGTCACGACGATCTGCTCGATGCACTCGTGCGAGAGGTGCAGCGGCGGGCGGCGGGCAAGCAGCATGCGCCCGTGCCGACCGACCTCGACCTCGTCTCGTGGACCCGCCGCAAGGTGACGCCGATGGTCGAGGGGCTCTTCCCGGCGGCGGAGCGCGACGCGGTTCTCGCCTTGCTCGAACGGTCGGTCCTCTTTCTAACCGCCGGCAACATCGAGCACGTTCTTCGTGAGCAGCGCTGGCTGCACTCGGCGTGGGACGTGGCGAACTTGTACCTGGGGAGCGTGAACGCGGAGCTGCTCGGTCCCGAAGCGCCGTCGCTTCTCGGCTTGAGCCAGGAGACCACCTGCTTCGTGTCCCCTGATTACTTCAAGGACGTCGAGACGCGCCGGTTCGCCGACTACGTCATTCACGAGGCGGCGCATGTCTTCCACAACTGGAAGCGCTCCTACGCGGGCTTGCCAGAGTCGCGGATGCGCGAGTGGCTCTTGGAGATAGAGTTCCGCAAGCGCGAGCTGTTCGCCTACTCCTGCGAGGCGTACGGCTGGATCGTGGAGCACGCCCGCAACCGGCAGGAGCGCCTGGCGCTGGGCCACGAGTTCGCGGGGCAAGCCCATCGTTTCGCCGACGAGGATGTCCCCGCCGACGAGCTGGCGAGCATCGTCGGAGAAGCGTGCGATGCCCGGAACGGGTGGAAGGTCATCCTGCGCCGATGCGCTGCCGCGAAGATGACCCGGCGAGAGGTGCTGGCCCGGCTGACGCAAGGAGCGGGATAGCGTGTCCGGTATGGTGGTCCTTCGCTGCACGCAGAAGTTACGGCAGCGCATGGGCCAGACGGGTACTTCGGAGCAGTCCCCGCCGAAGTCGAGCACACGCCTCGGGGACTGGTGCGCCAACGCGATCTCCGTTCATCGGCAGCATGTGGTCCTCGCCGTCAGCGGGGTCACGCTGCTGCCCGTCCTGGTGCCGGCGGCTCCCTACAAGACCATGACGGCTCGTTTCGTGGAGGCGACGGGCAAGGTTCTGCGAGCGCTCGGAATTCCAGAGGCCAAGGTCGCCGAGGAGGTGGGCGCGATGCGAGAGCTGGTCGTGGCTCCCACCAATGACCGGCGGGTGCTCGGCTCCATGAACGATTTCGCCTGGATGACGCAGGGCTACATTGAGCACGAGCCGTCGCTCCTGCATGTCGCGCTCAAGCTGGCAGAGGCGCCGTGCAGTCCCCTCGGGATGAACAATCCGCGCGAAGCCACGCGGTCTCTATTCGGGATGCCGACGCTCCGCGTGGTGAAGGGCGGGTGATGGGGCCCTCACTCGGGCTGGGGGCCTATCAAGGCAGGGTGCCGCCTAGCGCCTCTCCAGGAATCCTTTGCCTTCGAATATCGCCGGCATCGCCTTTTCGATCCGCGCCACCCGCGTCGCCGACTGCTTGGCCCCGGCAAAGTGATACAGGTAACTCCTCTGCCGCCCCGGCGTCAGCGCCTCGAAGGCGCGCTTGAAACGCGGATCCTTTCGGAACCGCTCCGTCAGCTCCGCGGGAACCGGAAAGTCGGTGGTCTTCTTCTTCTCGATCCGCAGCCCAGCCTTCTCGACCGCGATGGCCTCGCGCACGTAAGCCTTGATGGTCGCCGCCTTCGCCCTGATCTCCTTCGCGCTCGTGAACTTCATCACCCGCCCGGCTTGTACCTGACCGAGCTGCACGAGCACTTTCTTCGGGTCCTTCAGCAGAGCGCCCTGAAAAAAGCCGAGCCCGAACCACTCTTTGAAGCCCTGCAAGATGACGATGTTCTTCCCGTTCACCGTGTACGTGGGCTTGCCCCACTTACATTCCTCCGTCATCGCGAAGCCGGCGAGCACCCGCCGCATCTCCGCGATCTCCGCCTTCCATCGCTCTCGATAGGCCATCTCCATGCAGCACCAGGTGCCGACACTTGGCATAATTCGCGGTCGCTGACGAGATGCACGTTCGCCCCGGCACCCCAGCAGACGCCGACGTTGTGGCCCGGCAGTTCTTGGCGTTGTGGCCCGACGGGACCCTCGACGAGCATCGTGCCGAAGCCGAGGGCATCCTCTCGGGAACACCGCCTAGCACGCTGCCGCTGGTGGTGTTTGTCGCCGAGCAAGACGCCAAGGTCGTCGGCTTCATCGAAGTGGGCCTTCGCTCGCACGCCGACGGGTGTGACGGTCGTCGTCCGGTCGGCTTCGTTGAGGGCTGGTATGTGGATCCTGAGCATCGCGGCAATGGCGTGGGGGGAGCGCTGATGCGGGCGGCGGAGGATTGGGCGCGCTCGCAAGGCTGCCGCGAGATGGGGTCGGATACATGGCTCGACCACGAGGTCTCGCAGCGAGCCCACGAGGCCCTCGGCTTCGAGGTGGTGGACCGGTGTGTGCACTACAGGAAGGCGCTTCGATGAAGAGAAAGTCTTCGCGCGAGACCGAGCGGCGTGCTCCATCGAAGGCTGCTGATGTGGGCGGCGATCGGCGCGTCGCGAAGCTGCTCGCCACGCTTCGAAAGGATCCCAATCTCGCGCCCATGATTGACGACTTCGAAAGGGCGAAGAGCAAGCCCGGTCGCAAGTTCGGCTCCAATGGTCTCAAGACGAACGGGAAGATCTTCGCGCTCTTCACGCAGGGCACGCTCGTCATCAAGCTCCCGAAGGAGCGGGTCGCCGAGCTTGTTGCCTCGGATGTCGGCAAGCTGTTCGACCCTGGCCATGGGCGGCTGATGAAAGAGTGGCTGACCGTCACCAGCCCGAAGGCGTCCTGGACTGGGCTGGCCAAGGAGGCGTTCGCATTCGTCAATGCTGCCTCTCGATGAGCGCCTGGCTAAAGCGGATGGTATCTCGGCTTCTATGAGCGACTCGCCAGTCCCCATCCTAGGTCAGATCAACCTGGTCGTTCGCGACGTTCGCGTGGCGACCGATTTCTATCGGCTCCTCGGCTTGCCAGTCGAAGCCGCTGCGCACCCGGACTGGGCTGCCCATCACGCGACCGCCATCTTGCCGAACGGGACGCGCCTGGAACTCGATAGCGTCCCTTTCGCGCAACAGTGGAACCCAGGGCTGCGGGGACGCGCTTTGGGGTCAGTCGGCGGCGTCATCTTCTTCCACGCGGCGTCGCGCGAGGAGGTGGACCGCGTCTTCGAGCGGATGACCCGAGCGGGCCATCGCGCGCACAAGGCGCCCGAGGATGCCTTCTGGGGTGCGCGCTACGCCATCGTGGAAGACCCAGACGGCAACGCCGTCGGCATCATGAGCGAGATCGATCCGTCCAAGCGACGAACGCCTCCGCCGCCTCCCGCAGCGAATGGCGGGAACGCGACGGCAGATCCCACCGCGGTGCGTGTGGCCTTGTGGCGCGCGCTGCATGTCCAAGTGGATCCGCCGCCGCACGTCTTCGTAGACGAGGTCGGGCTTCGGCTGGCTGCGCCCGAGGAGGGATGGCGCAATCGTCCCGACATGAATCAGGAGTTCACCCGCCCCTTCCGCGCGTCCATCGTGGCCCGCGCTCGGTTCGTCGAGGATCTGGTCGTTGAGCAGGTCGGGCAAGGCGTGCGTCAGTACGTTATCCTCGGAGCGGGCCTCGACACCTTCGCCCTTCGCAGGCCCGAGATCGCATCTCGCATGTGCGTCTTCGAGATCGACAAGCCGGGCAGCCAAGCTTGGAAGCGCCAGCGCCTCATGGATCTCGGCTTCGCTGTGCCCGATTGTCTGCGCCTGGTGCCGGTAGACTTTGAGGCGGGGGCTTCGTGGTGGGAGAGCCTGACAGCCGCCGGCTTCGATGCGAGCCAACCGGCGGTCGTCGCATCGACCGGCGTCAGCATGTACCTGACGAGGGAAGCGATCGAGGCCACGCTGCGCCAGGTCGCCGCCCTCGCTCCAGGATCCACGCTGGCCATGACGTTCTTGCTGCCGATCGAGCTGGCTGACCCCGAGGTGCGTCCCGGACTGGAGATGGCAGCCAAGGGAGCGCGCGCCTCGGGAACTCCCTTCATCAGTTTCCTCACCCCGACCGAGATGTTGGACCTGGCCCGGCAGGCGGGCTTCAAGGAGGTGAGGCACTTGTCAGCCGAAAGTCTCGCCGACCGCTACTTCGCCGGCAGGACGGATGGCCTCCGTCCACCGAGCAACTCCGAGGAGCTGCTGGTGGCGACCGCGTAGTCGGGCACAGATCCTCGCCAACGAGCCGTCGCACGCCTCCACGGATACGTGAGGCGACATAGCTCCCCACCTCGGAGGAGGTCCACGTCGCCACGCCGCATCATGGTCGGGCGTCCGTTCCTCGTTGGCTCACAAGAAAGCCACCAGCTTCGACAGCTTGTCGAGGGGCACCAAGCGATCCCACTCTTGCAACAACTGTCCCTGCCACTCGGGCTCAAAGAGCAGAGTAGCGCACTCCTTTGGCGACCTGAAACGATACCTGATGCTGTAGGAGCTACCATCTCCCAGGTGAAACCCCTTTGCCTTGGCGTAGTAGACCCTATCTACGACGAGCCAACTGCTTTCGCTTTCGCTCCACTGAACGCGAAGGGCAGGCTCGTCCATCCCCATGCCATAAAGCTCATCGGCAAAGTTCGCAAACGAGGTGGCGCGCGCCACCAGATTGCCACGGCGCCATTCCTTGGACTTCGTAATAAGATCACCAAAGGGTCCGAAGCGACTTTGGGTTTGCTGTTGCGCCTTCTGGTCGAACCATGGCTTATCCGCGAAGTGTGCCACAAGGAAGTCATTGAGGATGGTCGCCCGATGCAACTCCCTCATTTCTCGCTGGTTGAGCCCTGTTTCTTGCATAGCGCCAGTCAGGTTGAAGTGGAGACCCTGCTTTCGCGAACCACCATTATTGTATTGGACGTCCGGCGGCTGGTAGCTCTCCACCTTAGCACCGAGACTTTCGAAGTATTCGATGGCCTGTTGGACCTGAGTATCGCGCCTGCACATTGCGCCTCCGGTAGAGGTTCAATGGGTAGCTCGGGGACTTCAAAGGTCGTGCGGCGATTGTCCTGCCTCATTAACCCGTCCATAACGGCGGGTCGCGATAGCCGGTTCCCTAGCGTGGAGGGCCTAACCTAGGCGTACTTTTCCCCCGCGATTTCGCGCGTGAAAGGCCGCCCGGGAAACCCCGAGGCGGCCTTCGTCGTTTCGGGGGTCGACGATGGCCGGACGGTGGGATGGCCCCCGCCGCCCGGTCGACGAGAGGACGTAGCGGAAGGAACAAGCGCAACGACGACCGGACCGATTCGAACACGCCGCCTCGGCGCGCGGGTCCGGACGGGGGGCCCTCCCAAGGCAACGTATTCAGTCATTCGTACTCGTTTTACGCAATCACACGCTGATAGGGCGCAGAGTCATGGTGACCGGCCGGGCCTCCAAAACCCGGAGAGAAGGTTCACTTCGCTTCGCTCCGTGGTCGTCACTGGACTCCGTCCAGTTCCGGTCGATTCCTTCGCGCCGTGCGGGGTCGTAGCTCAAAAGGAGAGCTTCCGGCCTGCACCCGGGAGATGCGAATGCGATTCTCGCCGACTCCACCCAGTACTCACGAGTCCATCCAACAACGCCCCTGGAGCCGGATGCGCCGGCGGGGCGCAACGGCAGAGGAGAGAGAAGAGGGCTGGCAACCCAAAGGCAAGGAACATGAAGACGCATGTGAACGTCGGGACGATCGGGCACGTGGACCACGGCAAGACGACGCTGACGGCGGCCATCTTGGCCGTCCAGGCGCACGCCGGCTTCGCCAAGGTCAAGAGCTACGCCGACATCGCCAAGGGCGGGACGGTCCGCGACGAGCTGGTCGTGTCCGAGGTGAACGAGGCCCTCGAGCTCCAAGGCTACGAGGGCTCTCCGGTCGTCATGGGCTCGGCGCTCAA